>NZ_JBFAIC010000020.1:79499-145307 GCF_040654515.1 Dactylosporangium sp. NPDC050688 | reverse complement strand
CGGCCGGTCATCGGCTAGCGGCCGGTCATCGGCTAGCGGCCGGTCATCGGCTAGCGGCCGGTCATCGGCTAGCGGCCGGTCATCGGCTAGCGGCCGGTCATCGGCTAGCGGCCAGCGGCTCAGGGACAACGGTGAGCGCGGGGATACCTGTGGTGGCGGCTGGCGTGACGTCGCCAGGGGCATAGCGGTGATCACGACCGCCGGCGATGGCGGCGACCGCGGCGAGAGGACCCAGCGCAGGGCAGCAGCGGCCGCCCAGCCACGCGGGCGCCGTCGAACCATCGCTGGGACCATGCCGCAGGCGCTGCGGTCATGCCGTCGAGCACGCCAGCCCGCGACACGGTGGTGGGCGCCGTAGCGGTCGCTCGCGCAGGAATGTCGGCGAACTGCCCAACTCCGGTGCATGCCCCGGTCGGTGCGGCGGCGAAAGGGACGCGCCTGCGGGAATCCGCAATGGAAGCGGCAGGTGTCAGCAACGTTCGCGGGCACCGAAACCGCGCCGGCTAGCTGGCCGCGGTGACCGTGCTGACAGCGGAATTGCCAGCGGGTTCGGTCGCTGGCACCGCGACGGCACCAGGCGTCATGGCGGCACCAGGCGTCATGGCGGCTGCGGACTCCGCGGCGACTGCGGGCTCGATGGCGGCGGCGGTGGCTGCTGCCGCGACGGCGGTCGACTCCATCGTCCACAGCAGGGCTTCGCCGCCGGCGGGCGCGAGGAAGTGACTGTCCAGGTACATGGTGATCGCCACCGCTTCGTCGGAGCCGTCGACGTTGAGCAACAGCGCGGAGGACGGCGCGTCCTGGGTGGCGGTCCAGGCGAACGTGGTGCGCTCCGTGCGGGGCACGTCCTGCAGGGAGCCGCCCAGACGGCGGTCGTTGAGGCTGACGTCGAGGTCGAACTGCGGGCCGCGGTCGGCGACCACACCGGCGATCACCCGGGTGAGGTCGAGCCGGTTGCAGGAGGCGTGCTTGTACGCGGCCAGCGCGGCGCCCTGGGTGCGGCGCAGGACGGTGGCGAAGTCGCCGGAGGTGTCGATGACGCAGAGGCCGGCCTGGGAGACGGGGCAGATCACGCCGGCGAGGCCTGCCCGGAAGCGGTTGCTCGACACGAGGCGCAGGGGCACGACGGTGATGCCGGTGATCTGGGCGAAGGCGACGGCGAACGCGGCGAGCAGCGCCGGGACGGGCTCGGCGCCTACGCGCAGGCGACCTCGCGCAGGGCCACCGGCAGCGCCGTGGAGTGCAGGATGCCGGTCCAGTGGCGCGGACGGCGGGACGGCGGGACGGCGGGACGGCGGGACGGTGGGACGGTGAAGCCTGGCACGGACCGCAGGTGGGTGTCCCAGTGCCGCAGCGCGGCGGCGTTCTGCCGGGCGCGCCGGCGGGCAGCGACCGACGGCGGGCCTGTTCGAGCCGGGGGATGGCCCTGCACCGGGGTGGTGGTGCGGGCGTCGGTCTCGGCCATCATCAGCACCGCGGCGGCGCCGTCGAGCACGAGGTGGGACATGACGAGCACGGCGAAGCGGCACTCGCCGCCGGCGTGGACGACGGCCATGCGGACGGGCCACTCGTGGACGTGGTCGAACGGCGTCGCGCGGTACCGGGCCTCGACCTGCCCGGCGACCTGCGCGGCGACCTCGGCCGGGTCGGAGCCGCCGGCGTCGGCGACCTCCAGGTCGATCTCGCCGCGGCTGCACACGACCTGCCACGGCGGGCCGTCGCCGCGGGGCACGAGCCGGGTGCGCATCGTGTCGTAGCGGCTCATCAGGTACCGCAGCTCACCCTCGACATCACCCAGGGTGGTGCCGGTGGGCAGCGGGTGCGCGCCACCCATCGCGAGGTCCTGGCCGAGGGCCGTCATCTTCAGCCAGATGTCCAGCTGCCCCCATGACAGCGGGCCGGTGCCGGCACCGCCACCGTCACGGCAAAAAAGGGCCTCAGGGGTGGGAGCGCTCCGGCAGGCCGTCGACCTTGAGCAGCGCGTCGTCGGCGTAGCACCAGACCCACTCCTCCCCCGGCTCGAACGACTGGACGAGGGGGTGGCCGGCGCCGTGGTAGTGCGCGGTCGCGTGCTTGGCGGGCGAGGAGTCGCAGCAGCCGACGTGCCCGCAGGTCAGACAGAGCCGCAGGTGCACCCAGCGGCCACCGGAGGCGAGGCACTCCTCGCAGCCCTCGGCGCTGGGCTGGACGTCGTTGATGAGGTCGAGGTGCTCACACGGGTTGCTCACGGAGCACACCGTATCCGGTCGGCGGCCGCCGCAGCGGCGGTCGGCTCACCCTCGATGGGCAGTATTCGTTGAACGCCGAAATGCGTGGTTGGATTAGGTCCATGGCCAAGCCAGCGATCTTGACCGTGGACGACGACCCGGCGGTGTCCCGGGCGGTTGCCCGTGACCTCCGCAAGCAGTATGCGGAGGAGTACCGCATCATCCGCGCCGACTCCGGTCAGGAGGCCCTCGACGCGCTCAAGGAGCTGAAGTTGCGCGGCGAGCAGGTCGCGGTGCTGCTTGCCGACTACCGCATGCCGAACATGACCGGGCTGCAGTTCCTCGAGCACGCGATGGACCTGTTCCCGCGGGCCCGCCGGGTGCTGCTGACCGCGTACGCGGACACCGACGCCGCCATCCAGGCGATCAACGTCGTCGACCTCGATCACTACCTGCTCAAGCCGTGGCACCCGCCGGAGGAGAAGCTGTACCCGGTGATGGACGCCATGCTGGAGGCGTGGAAGGCCGCGCCGGACCGGCCCGTCGTCGACGTGAAGGTCGTCGGGCACCGGTGGTCGGCGCCGTCGTTCAAGGTCCGTGACTTCCTGGCCCGCAACATGGTGTCGTACCGCTGGTACACCACCGACGACGCCGAGGGGCAGCGGCTGCTGGTGGCGGCCGGGCTCACCGGCGCCGACGTGCCGCTGGTCGTGACCCCCGAGGGCAAGACCATGGTCGCGCCGAGCGAGGCGGAGCTGGCGGTGCAGGTCGGGCTGACCACCACGCCGGCGTCGGACTTCTACGACCTCGTCGTCGTGGGCGGCGGGCCTGCGGGCCTTGGCGCGGCCGTGTACGGCGCCTCCGAGGGCCTGCGCACGGTCCTGCTGGAGGAGCGGGCCACCGGCGGGCAGGCCGGGCAGAGCAGCCGGATCGAGAACTACCTCGGCTTCCCCGACGGCGTCTCCGGCGCGCAGCTCACCGACCGGGCCCGCCGCCAGGCGGTCAAGTTCGGCGCCGAGCTGCTCACCGCGTGCAAGGTCACCCGGCTCGCCGTGCAGGGCTCGGCCCGCGTGCTGCACTTCGAGGACGGCACGATGATCGCGGCGCACAGCGTCATCCTGGCCACCGGGGTGTCGTACCGGCGGCTGCACGCACCCGGACTGGAGCAGTTCCACGGCCGCGGCGTGTACTACGGGTCCGCCTCGACGGAGGCGCCGAGCTGCTCCGACCAGGACGTGTACATCGTCGGCGGGGCGAACTCCGCCGGGCAGGCGGCGATGTTCTTCAGCCGGTACGCCAGCCGCGTCCACCTCGTCATCCGCGCCCCCAACCTGGACGCGTCGATGTCGCGCTACCTGATCGAGCAGATCGCCGCGGTACCGACGATCGAGGTCCACCCCTGCACGGAGATCATCGGGGCGGACGGCGACGAGCACCTGGAGCGGCTCACGCTGCGGTCGATGAACACCGGCGAGGAACGCACCGTCGACAGCTCGTGGCTGTTCATCTTCATCGGCGCGGAGCCGCGCACCGACTGGCTCGACGGCGTCGTGCAGCGCGACGAGCGGGGCTTCGTGCTCACCGGCCTGGACATCTCGGCGAGCACCGAGCACGCCGTGCTCGGCCGTGACCCCTATCACCTGGAGTCGAGCGTACCCGGAGTGTTCGCCGCGGGCGATGTGCGCGCAGACTCGGTGAAGAGGGTCGCCTCCGCCGTCGGCGAGGGCGCGATGGCGGTGTCATTGGTGCACCGGTACCTGGTGGAGGGTCAATGAGCGGTCTGGAGCGCAGCGGAGGTGACGGAATGAGCCGGCGGCTGGGCGTCGACGAGCTGCGCAAGCTGTTCCTCTTCGAGGCCCTCGACGACACGCAGCTGGCGTGGCTGGCGGACCGTGGCGTGGCCGTGCCGTACGCGGTCGGCTCGCCCGTCTACCGGGAGGGCGAGGCCGCGACCTGTTTCGTCGTACTGCTGTCCGGCATGGTGAGCCTCAGCCGCAACGTGCACGGCGACGACATCGAGCTCAGCCGCACCGACCAGGTCGGCGTCTACGGCGGCGCGACCCAGGCGTATCTCGGCGACCGGGTCCCGCAGGTCTACAACAACACGATGCACGCGATCACCGACGTCGAGGTGTACGAGCTGCCCGCCGTCGAACTGGGCGCCGCCATGCGCCAGTGGTTCCCGATGGCGATGCACCTGCTCGAAGGCCTGTTCTTCGGCATGCGCAACACCAACAACGCCGCCGCGGAACGCGAACGGCTCCTCGCGCTCGGCGCGCTGTCCGCGGGGCTCACGCACGAGCTCAACAACCCGGCCGCCGCGGCCGTGCGGGCCACCGCCGTGCTGCGCGACCGGATCGCCGGGATGCGACACAAGCTGGCGATGATCGCCGACGGCCGGCTCGGCGGCGAGCAGCTGCAGGGCCTGGTCGAGCTGCAGGAGCGCGCGGTCAAGCTGGCCGCGAACGCGCCGAAGCGCACGGCCCTGGACGCCAGCGACGCCGAGGACGCGATCGGCGACTGGCTCGACGAACGCGGCGTCAACGGCGCCTGGGACCTCGCCCCGACGCTCGTCGCCGGCGGCGTCGACGTGCCGTGGCTGGAGGACGTCAAGCTCTGCGTCGGCAAGCTCGACCTGGAGCCCGCCGTACGCTGGCTGGTCTACACGATCGAGACCGAGCTGCTCATGGGCGAGATCGACGACGCGGTGAGCCGCATCTCCGGCCTGGTGAGCGCGGCCAAGCAGTACTCGCAGCTGGACCGCGGACCGTTCCAGGTCGTCGACGTGCACGAGCTGCTCGACGCCACTCTCATCATGCTCAACGCGAAGATCTCCAAGCGGGGCGTCCGGGTCGTCACCAACTACGACCGGGACCTGCCGCCGATCCCCGCGTACGCCGCCGAGCTCAACCAGGTGTGGACGAACCTCATCGACAACGCGGTCGCCGCCATGCACGGCTCCGGGACGCTGACGATCACCACCTCCCAGGACGGCGACTGCCTCGCGGTCGAGTTCGCCGACACCGGCACCGGCATCCCCGACGACGTGCGCCCACGCATCTTCGAGCCGTTCTTCACCACCAAACCCGTCGGCGAGGGCACCGGCCTCGGCCTGGACATCTCGTACCGCATCGTGGTGAAGAAGCACCGCGGCGACATCAGGGTCACGTCCAGCCCCGGCGACACCCGCTTCACGGTCCTGCTCCCCCTGACGGAGCCGGCCCCGGCCGCCTGACCGGACTCCGCGGCGCGCTGTACGGTGCCGGCACGGCGATCACCCACGCTGCCGCTGGCGGCCGGGTTCGCCGGGGCGGGCATGCTGTTCTTGGCCCCGTGCACGCCGCCGCGGCAGCCCTGCTGGCGCGGCGCCGCAGCCGCTGACCGGTGCGGTGCCGCCCGGTCAGACGCCGGAGCGGTCCGTGAGGGCGATCGGCTGGGCGCCGGCCTTGTGCACGGCGACGACGGCGTCCAGCACGAGCCGCGCGGCGTCGCGGTCCAGCAACGAGTCGGTGTCGAACTCACGCCCCTGCAGGGTCGGCAGGACCGCGGCACCGACCGTGACGTCCTCCATCCGGAACCGGTAGATCCTGCGGTCCTCGCCCTGCTGGAACGTCGCCTCGTACTCGGCGTCTCCGGCGGCGACGACACCGCGCAGGAACCAGCCACTCATGTGGACTCCCTCGTCCTTGTCGGGTTGTACACGGCCACGCCGTTCCAGACGCGGCTGAACTCTTCACCGGTCATGCGGTAGTTGGTACCACCATCCCACGGGTCACGGATCATCATCCGTCCCTCCGCGTCCGTGCCGTCCACGACGACGGCATGCGGCCTCGCGCCGAACGTCTTGAACTCCGCGACCCACGGCCCGGTCGTGTTGAGCACCTGGGCCGCTTGCGGGTGGTCGCCGACGTACCCGCCTTTCCAGTCGTCGCCGAGTTCCGCGGCGAGGTCCGCCATACCGGCTCCCCAGCTGCCGGGGTCCTGGATCGCGTCGATCAGCTCCTGCTGGGAACGCCCGGACACCATCTCTCCGCAGGCCGACACGCACGAGTCGTCCTTGAGCTGGCCCACCGCACCGCCGGGTTGCTCGTCGATCGTCTGCCAGTCACCGCCGGCGCCGGCCCGGCTCTCGGGGTCGACCGGCTCGACCTGCAGATCGGCGGCGTTCGTGACGGAGTCGGCGGCGTTCGTGACGGAGTCGGCGGCGTTCGTGACGGGGTCTGCGGCGTTCGTGACGGGGTCTGCGGCATCCGCCACCTGCACCCCATCCACCGCGTCGGCCGCCACCACCGGATCGGCCACCTCGGCCTGCACCCGCGGGTCAGCCTCCGCGACCGGATCACCGGCCGCGACCTCCGCCTGGGCGCTCGCCGCCGCCGGGTCCGTGGTGTCGGCGGCCGCCGGGTCCGTGGTATCGGCGGCGGCCGCGAACTCCTGCGCGGCCAGCGCGCCGGTCCTCGCGTGCTCGCCGGACTGCTCCCTCTGGACCGCGGTGCCGCCGTCATGCGAGGCGCCGGCCTGCGCGTCGACCGGTTCGAGCGGCCGTCCGGCCTCGACCGCCTTGCCGCCCGCGTGATCGTCGTGCTCCTGCGCCTGTGCCGGCAGCTCGCCGTCGACCTGCTGCACCGCGGTGCCGCCGCCCTGGCCACCCCCGTGGTCCTGCTCGGCGCGGCGGCGCTGACCCGCGCGTCGCTGCTGGGCCGGCAGCAGGGGCCCACAACTCCCCTGCTGCCGGACTGAGCACGAAGCGTCAGGCGCGCAGGGACCTGATGGTGTCGCGGTACCACAGCGCCGACTGCTTCGGGGTGCGCTCCTGCGTGTCGTAGTCGACGTAGACGATGCCGAAGCGCTTGTCGTAGCCGTACGCCCACTCGAAGTTGTCCATCAGCGACCACGCGAAGTAGCCGCGGATGTCCGCGCCCTGCTGGCGGGCGAGGGCGACCGCGCCGATGTGGGAGTCGAAGTAGGCGATGCGGTCGTCGTCGCGGACGAAGCCGGTCTCGTCGGGCTCGTCGTAGAAGGCCGAGCCGTTCTCGGTGACGAAGATCGGCAGCCGGTAGTCCTCCCAGAGGCGCACGAGCAGCTGGGTGAAGCCCTCGGGGACGATCTCCCAGCCCATCGCGGTGATCGGGCGGCCGGTCGGGATGGGGCGGCTCACGGGCAGGCCGGCGGCGTCGTGGGTGTTGCCGTCCTCGTCGACGCCGGAGACGGTCTCGCTGAAGTAGTAGTTGACGCCGAGGACGTCCAGCGGCGTCTTGATGATCTCGAGGTCGCCGTCCTGGACGGGCAGCTCGATGCCCTGCGCGGCGAGGTCGGCGACGAGGTCCGCCGGGTACCGGCCGTGGACGAGAGGGTCGAGGTAGATGCGGGTGCTGAGGGCGTCGCTGCGCCGGGCGGCGTCGCGGTCGGCGGCGCTGTCGGTCTCGGGGGTGCTGACGCCCATGTTGAGGGTGATGCCGAACTCGTGGTGCCCGGCGGCCGCCGCCTTCATGCGCTGGGTGGCGAGGCCGTGGCCGAGCAGGAGGTGGTGCACGGCGTGCATGCTGGCGGCGAAGTCGCGCCGGCCCGGGGCGTGCACGCCGTAGGCGTAGCCGAGCATCGCCGAGCACCACGGCTCGTTGAGCGTCGTCCAGGTCTTGACGCGGTCCTTGAGGGCGTCGAAGACCAGCATGCTGTAGTCCGCGAAGCGGTAGGCGGTGTCGCGGGCGGGCCAGCCGCCGGCGTCCTCCAGCTCCTGCGGCAGGTCCCAGTGGTACAGGGTGATCCACGGCTCGATGCCGTTGGCGAGCAGCTCGTCGGTGAGCCGGTCGTAGAAGCCGAGCCCGGCCGGGTTCACCGGGCCGCGGCCGCGGGGCTGGACCCGCGGCCACGCCACGGAGAAGCGGTACAGGTCGACGCCGAGGTCACGGATCAGCGCGACGTCCTGCGGCATGCGGTGGTAGTGGTCGCAGGCGACCTCGCCGGTGTCGCCCTTGTCGATGGCGTCGGGCACCTCGCAGAACGTGTCCCAGATGGACCGGGTCCGCCCGTCCTCGTCGACCGCGCCCTCGATCTGGTAGGCCGAGGTCGCCACTCCCCAACGGAAGGCAGGCGGGAGTGTGGCGATCGGGTTCTGCACATCGAGGGGTGTCGCGGTCGTGTCCATGGTTCTCCTGTTTCAGTTACTGGGACGTTGTGCCAGCGGCTGGCTCAACCGGCGGTGACCGGATGCAGCCAGCAGGCGACGGTGCGGGGCTCACCGACGTGATCGTCGGGCTTGCCCAGGATCGGCAGCTTGGTCGGGCACGGCTCGAACGCCTTCGGGCAGCGCGGGTGGAACGAGCAGCCGGTCGGCATGCCACGCAGGTCCGGCGGCGAGCCGGGGATGCCGGTCAGCTCCCGCCGTGCGCCGCGCAGCGCCGGGAACGACCGCAGCAGCCCCTCACTGTAGGGGTGCTTCGGGTCGCGGTAGATCGCCGCCGAAGGCGCCTCCTCCACGATCCGCCCGCCGTACATGATCGCAATCCGGTCGGAGAACTCGACCAGCAGCGAGAGGTCGTGCGTGATGAACAGGACCGAGAAGCCGAGCCGCTCGCGCAGCTCGACCAGCTGGCCCAGGATCTGCCGCTGCATGACCACGTCGAGGGCGGTCGTCGGCTCGTCCATGATGACCAGCTGCGGCTCCAGGGCGAGCGCCATGCCGATCATGACGCGCTGGCGCATGCCGCCGGAGAGCTGGTGCGGGTACGCGTCGAGCCGGTCCTCGGCGATGCCGACGAGCCGCAGCAGTTCCTTGGCCCGCGCCAGCCGCCCCGCCTTGGTGGAGGACGGGTCGTGCGCCTTGATGGCGTCCATGAGCTGGACGGACACCTTGTGCACCGGGTTGAGCGAGTTCATCGCGCCCTGGAACACGATCGACGTCTCCGCCCACCGGTGCTTGCGCAGCTCCTGGTTGGACAGGTTGAGCACGTCGTACGGGTCGCCGGTCGGCGGGTGGTAGACGACCGAGCCGTTGGAGACCACGCCGGGCGGCGGGAGCAGCCGGGTGACGCCGTAGGCGAGGGTCGACTTGCCGCTGCCGCTCTCCCCGGCGAGGCCGACGACCTCGCCGCGGTGGATGGTGAGGCTCACGTCGCGGACGGCCTTGACCGACTCCTCGCCGAGACCGTAGTCGACGTCGAGGTTCTTGATCTCCAGCAGCGGCCGGGTCAGGACTTGGGTCATCGCTTCGCTCCATCGGTGCCGGTGCTGTGCCCCTCGACCGTGACGTACCCGAGCCCGCCGCCGGCGGCGTCGTCGGGGTCGTCGGTCGCACGCGGGTGCTTGATCTCGATCTCGGGGGTGGTGTCGGCGCGGCCGCGGATGACGGGGGTGAAGCCGACCCGCATGGTGACCTTGTCGCCGTTCGGGGCGCGCCGCGAGCCGGCGCCGGCGGTGCGCAGCCGGGGGCTGACGAACTCGTCGATGCCGAAGTTGATCAGGCTGAGCGCGGTGCCGAGGAACGCGATGGCCAGACCGGCCGGCACGAACCACCACCAGGCGCCCTGCGCGAGGGCCTGCTGGCCCTGCGCCCAGAACAGGATGGTGCCCCAGTTCCAGGTGGAGACCGACGAGATGCCGATGAACGCGAGCGTGATCTCGGACATGACGGCGAAGATGACGGTGCCGACGAAGCTGGACGCGATGATCGCGGTCAGGTTCGGCAGGATCTCGAAGATCACGATCCGCCAGGTCTTCTCGCCGGTGGCGCGGGCCGCCTCGACGTAGTCGCGCCGCCGCAGCGACAGGGTCTGTGCCCGCAGCACCCGGGCGCCGTACGCCCAGGACGTACACCCGATGACCAGTGCCACGACGATGTCGCCGGCGTTGGTGATGGTCGAGGTGACGATGATGATCAGCGGCAGCGCCGGGATGACCAGGAAGACGTTGGACACCGCCGAGAGGCTCTCGTCGGCGGCGCCGCCCAGGTAGCCGGACGTGACGCCGATGAGGACCGACAGGATCGTGGCGACGATGCCGGCGATCGCGCCGACGAGCACGACGCCGCGGGCGCCGACCAGGATCTGGCTGAAGATGTCCTTGCCGAGGTGGTCGGTGCCGAACCAGTGCGACCCGGACGGGGCCTGCAGCTTGTCGCTGGTGATCAGGTCCGGGTCGTACGGGGAGATCCACGGGCCGATGATCGCGACGAGCACGTAGATGCCCAGGACGATGAGGCCGGTCGCGGCCTTGCCGTTGGAGACGAACCGGAGCCGCTTGCGCTTCGCCTTCGACGCCGGCTTCACGCTCGGCTGGGCCATCGAACCCTGGCCCGGGATCACCTGCTCGATGCTGGACGGGGTGACGGTCATCTCAACCACTCTTTCGGGTGCGCGGGTCGAGCAGCAGGTAGGCCACGTCGGCCAGCAGGTTGGCCACCAGCACCGAGATCGTGATGACCAGGAAGATGCCCTGCATCAGCGGGTAGTCGTAGGCCTGGACGCCCTGGAAGAGCTGGTAGCCGACACCCGGGTAGGAGAACACGATCTCCACCAGCAGGGTGCCGCCGACGATGAAGCCCAGCGACAGCGCGAAGCCGGACACGTTGGGCAGCAGCGCGTTGCGGGCGGCGTAACTGAACGCGACCCGGCGGTCGGACAGGCCCTTGGCGTGCGCGACGGTGATGTAGTCCTCCGAGGCCACGGTGACCATCATGTTGCGCATGCCGAGGATCCAGCCGCTCATCGAGGAGATGAGGATCGTGGCGGCCGGCAGGATGCTGTGGTTGATCGCGCTGGGGATGAAGTACGCGTCCCAGGCCGGCACCAGGCCGGGGGTGAAGCCGCCGGAGGACGGGAACCAGCTGCCGGGCCCGGCGAGCAGCGCGATCGCGACCAGCCCGAGCCAGAAGTACGGCACCGACGACAGGAACGTGGTGGCCGGCAGCAGGCTGTCGATCCAGGAGCCGCGCTTCCAGCCTGCGCCGACGCCCAGGGCGGTGCCGATGAGGAAGCTGAGGATGGTGGTGATGCCGACCAGGCCGACCGTCCACGGCAGGCTCTGGCTGATCACCTCCGACACCGGCGTGGGGAAGAACGTGAACGACAGGCCGAGGTCGCCGTGCAGCAGCTGCTGCCAGTACTTGATGTACTGGTCCCACAGGCTCTGGTTCTTGTCGAGGCCGAACAGCACCTCGAGGGAGTGGATCGCGTCGCTGGACAGCCGGCCCTGGTTCTTGGAGATCAGGGAGCTGACCGGGTCGCCGGGCATGACCCGCGGGATGAAGAAGTTCAGGGTGATCGCCGCCCACAGCGTGAACAGGTAGAAGGCGAAGCGTTGCAGCAGGAACTTCATCGTGCCTCCTCCGTCAGCGTCAGGGCCGGCGGCGTGGGGATGGCGGAGCTGCCGTCGGCGGCCGAGCCGATGCCCTCCTTGGCGACGGTGTCCGCGTCGTAGAGCCAGCAGGCCGCCCAGTGCCCCTCGCGGTCGCCGATCTCCAGCCGCGGCGGCAGGTCGACCTTGCAGCGGGGCATGGCGTGCGGGCAGCGCGGGTTGAACCGGCAGCCGGCCGGCGGCCGGATCAGGCTCGGCGGCTCGCCGTTGCCGCGGTCCATGACCGTCGGGTCGGCGATGCCCTCGATGCGGTCCGGGTCGGGCGCGGACTCGATCAGCAGCCGCGTGTAGGGGTGCGCGGGGTTCTGGGTGACGGTCTCGCTGTCGCCGCCCTCGACCATGCGGCCGGCGTACATGACCATCGTCTCGTCGGCGAAGTAGCGCGCCGAGGCGATGTCGTGCGTGATGTACAGGATGGCGAGGTTCAGCCGCTCCTTGAGGTCCCGCAGCAGGTTCAGGATGCCCAGGCGGATCGACACGTCGAGCATGGAGACCGGCTCGTCGGCGAGCAGGGCCTCCGGGTCGGCGCCGAGGGCGCGGGCGATCGCGACGCGCTGGCGCTGGCCGCCGGACAGCTCGTGCGGGAACTTGTCCACGTAGCGCTCGGGCGGGGTGAGGCTGACCCGGGTGAGCAGGTTGGCCAGGGCCACCTCGAGGTCGGCGGCGGTCTTGCCGGCGTTGCCGTGGATCTTCAGCGACCGGGTCAGGTGGTAGCGCACGGTGTGCACGGGGTTGAGCGAGCCGAAGGGGTCCTGGAAGATGAGCTGCACGCGCTTGACATAGCTGCGGAAGCCGCGACCGCCCTTGACGGTGGTCGACTTGCCGTGCAGCAGGATGTCGCCGCCGGTGCGCGGGTAGAGCTGCGCGAGCAGCCGGGCGACGGTGGACTTGCCGGAGCCGGACTCGCCGACCAGTGCCGTGACCCTGCCCCGTCGCAGGGTGAAGGAGACGTCGTCCACCGCGTGGACCGCTGCCTTGGTGCCGGAGAAGAGGTCACGCAGCCGCCTGCGGACGGGGAAATGCTTGGTCAGGCCGACGGCCTCCAGCACCACCTCGCCGACCGGCGCCGCCGTGCTTTCGCTCAACGTCATGCCGATGTTCCTGTCTTAGGGGTGTGGTCACGGGGTGCCGCTCCCCGGGCGGCCCTCGCGGGCCACCCGGGGAGCGGTGTCACTTGCGACCGGTCAGGAGGCCGGCTTGAGGTGCAGGATCACGTCGAGCGCGTTGGCCTGGGTGGGCTGGGCCGCGCCGTAGGGGTTGGCGTCGTCCGGCCATCCGACCCAGTTCTTGGTGGAGTAGGCCCCACCGACATTGTCGGCGCCGACCGGGATCATCGGCATGTGCTCCACGAAGATCTTCTGCAGGGTGTTCATCGCCTGCACCCGGACCGCGTCGTCGGTCGCCGACTGGTAGTCGCGCAGCGCCTTGGTGGCCTCGGGGTTGTTGAAGCGGCCGAAGTTACCGGCCGGGCTCGCGGTGCCGATCGGCTTGAGCAGGTCGCCGTCCATAATCGTCTGGTAGATGTCGTACGGCGTGTTGCCGCCGTTGGTCCACCGGAAGCCCGCGTCGAACTGACCGGCCTCGACGTTCTTGAACCACGCGTCCTGGTTGGCCTTCTCGACCGTCGCCTCGATACCGATCTTGGCGAGGTTCGCCTTCACGATCTCCAGCGAGGTCTGGTAGTCCGACCAGCCGGCGGGGTCGGTCAGCGTGAGCGTGACGGCCTTGCCGGTCTTGTCCTTGAGGGTGGTGCCCTCGTACTTGTAGCCGTTCGCGGTCAGCAGGGCCTTGGCGCCCTCGATGTCGATCTTGTAGTCCTTGCCCCTGAACTCCGGCGCGAGGAACGCGTCGCCGGCCGGGCTGGGCAGACCGGTCACGCTCTTCACCAGCGGGTGGAAGTAGCCGGCCTCGGCCGTGTTGAAGATGTCGTCACGGTCGATGACCATGCTCATGGCCACGCGCAGGTTCTTGTCGTCGAACGGGGCCTTGGTGGTGTTGATGTACAGGCCGTGGATGCCCAGGACCGGCGGGGCCCAGATCTTGTGGTGCGCGGCGTCCTTGTCGATGAAGACCGTCTTCACGTTGGGGATGAAGACGAAGCTCCACTCCGACTCACCGTTGGCCAGCGCGGTGGTCTGCGCGTTGTTGTCGGTGTAGGAGGTGTAGCGCAGCTCCTTGACGGCCGGCAGCGCCTGCCAGTAGCCCTTGTCCTTGGCCACCAGGGTCGCGGTCTGCGGGGTGAAGGACTTGAGCTTGTAGGGGCCCGAGCCGATCGGGTCCTTGGCGAGCTCCGACTTCGGGTCCGACACCTTCTCCCAGATGTGCTTGGGGACGATCGGCACCTGGGCGATGGCCTTGTGCTGGCTGACGAACTGCGGGTTCTTGAACGTGATGGTCACGTCCGAGCCGCTGACCGTCGCGTCGGTGATCGTCAGACCACCGGTGTTGAGGGCGTCGTTGTCGCGGACCAGCTTGTAGGTGAACGCGACGTCCTCGGCGGTGACCTTCTGGCCGTCGGTCCACTCCGCGTTGTCGCGGACGGTGACCTTGACCGACGTGTAGTCCTTCGACCACTCCGCCTTCGTGGCGAGCCACGGCTTCATCGGGTCGGCCGGCTTGACCGGGTTCCACATCATCAGCGGCTCGTAGAGGGCCCACTTGTAGCCCGACTTCGAGGACGCGGACGTGCTCAGGAACGGGTTCTGGTTCTCGGTCTGCGGGCCGTTCGGCATGCCGACATTGAGGACCGTCGTGCCCTGCTTGGCGTTCTGCTCGTTCTTCGACTCGCCGCAAGCGGCGAGCGCGCCGGTCGCGAGCAACCCGGCGAGGCCGAGCACAACGGAGCGTCTGGTATGCACGGGGGTGTCTCCTTACGTACCTGGATCGACAGGTGGGGCGGGCATTCGGGGTATGACGACGGGGCCTTCTTGCGGCAGGTCCCGCCCTTTGGTGCGGTGTCGGTGGTGCTGGGTGGTGCTGGGTGGTGCTGGGTGGTGCGCTCGGGCTACGCCGGGACGGTCGAGGACCGCACGACGAGCGTGGTGGACAGGATGTTGGGCTCATTCGTCAACGGCGTGCCGTCGAAGTGCGCGATGAGCCGCCGGGCCGCCGTCTCGCCCATCTGCCGCATCGGCTGGCGGATGGTCGTGAGCGGGGGCTCGGTGTGCCCGGCGTGGACGATGTCGTCGAAGCCCACGAGGGCGACATCTCCCGGCACCGTGCGGCCCGCCTGGCGCAGCGCCTGGAGGGCGCCGGCGGCGGACAGGTCGTTGTGGGCGAAGACGGCGTCGAACTCGAGGCCCAGACCCAGCGCCTGCCGGATCGCCTGGGCGCCGCAGTCGTAGGTGAAATCGCCCTCCGTCACGTAGCGCGGGTCGACCGGGTGCCCGGCGGCCGCGAACACGTCGACGAAGCCGCCGAGCCGGTCCTGCGTGCAACCGAACTTCTCGGATCCGGTGATCACCAGGGGGCGCCGCCGGCCGATCTCGAGCAGGTGCCGGGCGGCGAGGGCCCCGCCGGCCCGGTTGGTGGTCCCCACCGACGGCATGAGCGGCTTGTCGCCACGGTCGTCGATGAGCACCACCGGCAGGCCGCCGGCGTACAGGTCGGCGAGGTAGTCCAGGGTGCCCTCCGGCTCGATCGCCAGCAGGCCGTCGAAGGCCTTGCCGGAGACCTGCGCGGAGAACTGGCGCATCGACTCGGCGCCACGGTTGCAGGTGAACAGCAGCAACCCGTAACCCTCCGCCTCGACGACATCCAACGCTCCCTGCACGATCTCGCCCATCCACGGCCAGATCAGCGACGGCACCAGCATCCCGATGACCCTGGTGTGCCCACGGGCGAGGTTGACCGCCCGCGCGCTGGGCGTGTAGCCCAACTCGTCGATGACCCTCCGCACCCGTGCCGCGGTCGACTCGTCGACCTCGCCCTTGCCGTTGAGCACCCGCGAGACGGTGGTCTTGCTGACCCCGGCTCGGGACGCGACGTCGGCGATGGTGATCGGCACGTCGGCATCCTCTCTGTGAGAGCGCTTTCTGGCAAGAGAGCGTTTTCTGGAACCGGTTCCGCAACCGGTTCCGGCACACTAAATCTGATCCCGGACAGTGGTGTCAATAACACGGTGGTAACGAAAGTTAACGTCCGGGAAAAGCTTGCCAAGCCCTCGGGCCGTGGTGTTTGCTCGGCAAGCACGTCGATACGCGGGCGCTCGCCTCGGCGCCGCGGGCCGGTTCGCGAAAGCGCTCTACCGGCCGGGCAGGTGGATGACCGTGCCGGTGCTCAGCGGCTGCTGCTTGACGACCAGCACGTCGAACCTGAGACCCTTCGGCACGTCGAAGACGAGGGTGCCGACGACCGGTTTGCCCGCTTTGATCTCGCCGTACAGCGGCCGGGTCGCCTCGTTGTAGAGCCACGACCACTCGTCGGGCTTGTGCTCGTTGCCCTCGGTGTCGCGCAGCCGCTGCGACCCCTGCCAGATGCGGGTGCCGCCGGTGCCGAGGTTCTCCACCTTGATCTCCACCAGGCAGAACTGGCCTTGCGCCTGCTTGACCACCGGCCACTGCCCGACCTGCGCGGCGCCGCACTCGAAGCCCACGACGGTGAAGCGGACCCCGCCGTCGGTGGCCACCGGGCTCGGCTTGCGCGACGGCGCCTTGCTGACCGGCGCCGCGGTGCTCGGGCCCGCCTGCGGGTCACCGTCGCCGCCGGAGCCGGCGAGGTTGACCACACCCCACAGGCAGCCCAGCACGATGAGCACCGCCACCACGGCGCTCACGGCCCGCCCGACGCGCGGCGGCCGCCCGCGCGGCGGCGGGGGCAGCGGCGGCAGCGGGGGCAGCGGACCGGCCGGGCCGCCGTGGTGGCCCGCGTACTGGGACGCCGGGCCGGTGCCGGCGGTCGGATCGAGCACCGTCGGGCTGACCGGTACCGGCGACACCGGCATCCCCGCCGGATACGTGCCCTGATGCCCGCCGGGCGCGCCGTGCACGGCGGTCGGCGAGACCGGCACGACGGGCGCCGCGCCCGGCGCGAACCGGCCCGGGCGGCGGCCCGCCGGCGAGGGGCCGGGCCACGGCGCCGCGCCCCGGACCCTCGCCGTGGCGTCAGCGGAGCCGCCAGGGCCGCCAGGACCCTTGTGACGGCCCGGATCGGCGCGTGGGGAGGTGACATGCACCGCGGCGGGGTCGTCGTCGCCGACGAGCGCCAGGAGGACCTGGCGGGCCGTCGGGCGGGCGGCCGGATCGTGCCGCAGGGCGCGGCCGACGACCTCGGCGAGCCCGGGCGCCAGCCCCGCCGGCAGGCCCGCCCGCGTCGGGCCGGCCGGCATGACGCCCGTGCCCGCCCACGCGACGAGGACGCCCCACGCGTACACGTCGGACGCCTGGCTCGGCGGGGCGCCCCGCTCCTGCTCGGGCGCGAGCCAGCCGGGCGTGCCGAACAGCTGCCCGGCGGGCTGGCCGGCCGGCTGCCCGCCGGGGCCGGGGTGGCTCAGCAGGCGGGCCACGCCGAAGTCGATGACCTTCGGGCCGAACGGCGACAGCAGCACGTTGCGCGGGCTGAGGTCGGCGTGCACGAGCCCGACGGCATGGATCGCGGTCAGCGCCGCGGCGACCCCCACGGCGACCGCCTCGACCTGCCCGCCGAGCGGGCCGTTGACGGTCGCGTAGTCGTGCAGGGAGGGCCCGGAGACGTACTCGGTCACCAGGTGCGGCACCGGGCCGTCCAAGGCCACGTCGAGCACCCGCGCGGTGCAGAAGCCCGCGACCCGCGACGCGGCGGCGGCCTCGGCCGCGAAGCGCTGCCGGAACTGCGGGTCGCCGTGCCAGGCCGGGTTGATGACCTTCAGCGCGACCCGGCGCTCATCGGGTCCGGCGGCGAGGTAGACGGTGCCCATGCCGCCGACGCCGAGCACGCCGAGCAGCCGGTAGGACCCGACCGTGGTCGGGTCTTCGGCACGCAACGGCGCGGGCATGTCCCCCATGCGACCCATCGTGCCCTATGCCCGCACCCCCGCAGGCACGACCGTCCCGTCAGCACCCCCGCGGGCGCCGGCGGGGCGGCACCGGCCCAGCGGTGCGGCAGCTCAGTGCGCCCGGCGCGAGGCGAGCAGCGCGGCGCCGACGATGCCGGCGTTGTTCTGCAGCGCGGCCGGGACGACCCTGGTGGGCACGGACACGTGGTGCAGCCACTTGTCGGTCTTCCTGCTCACGCCGCCGCCGATGATGATCAGGTCCGGCCACAGCAGCGAGTGCAGGTGGCGCAGGTACACCTGCACCCGCTCGGCCCAGTCGGACCAGCTCAGGTCGTCGGCCTCGCGGACCCGGTCGGAGGCGTAGTCCTCCGCGTCGCCGCCGTGCAGGTGCAGCCCGGTGAGCTGCAGGTGGCCGAACTCGGTGTTGGGCACCAGCCGCCCGTCGATGAACAGGGCGCTGCCGATGCCCGTGCCGAGGGTCACCATGACGACCAGGCCGCCGACGCCCTTGCCGGCGCCGTACTCCAGCTCGGCGACCCCGGCGGCGTCGGCGTCGTTGAGCACCGTCACCGGCCGGCCCAGCGCCTCGCTGAACAGCTGCTCCGCGGGCGCGTCGACCCAGGACGCGTCGACGTTCGCGGCGGTCTTCGTCACGCCGTGCTGGACCACCGCCGGGAACGTGATGCCGACGCTGCTCGCCGGCGGGAACTGCGCGACGACCTGCGCGACCGTCTGCACGACGGCGGTGGTGTCAGCGGGCTGCGGGGTCTCGATGCGGTGCCGGTCGGCGGTGAACTCGCCGGTCGCCAGGTCGACCGGCGCCCCCTTGATGCCCGAACCGCCGATGTCGATACCCAGGACCACCACAGCTGCTCCTCCGCGACGCGTGCCTCATCCAATGCCCTGCTGCACGAAAACCCAATCATGCGGGGCATCGGGCACGCTCACCCGGGGTACGCCCCCACCGTGTCGCGGATCTCCGCGCCGAGCCCCTGGTCGGCCGTGCGGGCGCAGTGCGCGCAGCAGTAGAAGCTCCCGGACACCTCCGCGCCGTGCCCGACGATCCTGGTGCCGCAGTGCTCGCAGACCGGCGCGAGCCGGTGGATCGCGCACTCGAAGGAGTCGAAGACGTGTACGCCGCCGCCGACCGTCCGGATCTCGAACGCCATGTGGTAATCGTTGCCGCAGGTCTCACAGACCGCCATGATGAAGCCCCCCATTCGTCTCACCGCAGCGTCTGCGGTCACGGGGGTGCCGTGCAACCGGTTCAGGGAAAATCCACCCTGCGGATCACGAGCAGGGCCACGTCGTCGTCGCGGGAGCCCGCGCCGAGGTCGTTGAGCAGCCGGTCGCAGAACTCTTCCAGGTCCGGGCCGACGTCGGCGACCGCGAGGCACAGCGCCTCCAGGCCCTCGTTGAACGTGTGCCCGCGCGACTCGATGAGCCCGTCGGTGACCAGCACCAGGGTCTCCCCCGGCGCCAGGGTCAGCGGCGTCTCCGCGTCGTGCGGGGTCGGCACGCCCAGCAGCGCGACCCGCCCCTCCACCGGGGTGACCCGCCCGTCGAGGATCCGCAGCGGCGGCGGGTGCCCGGCGTTGGTGAGCCGGACCTGCCCGCTGCCCGGGTCCATGCGCAGCAGGCACATCGTCGCGATCTCCTCCGGCAGCAGCCGCAGCATCATCCGGTTGAGCCGCTCCATGCTCGGCCCCGGCGAGGCGTCCTCGACCAGGTACGCGCGCAGCGCGTGGCGCACCTCCGCCATGATCGTGGCGGCCCGCAGCGAGTGCCCGGCGACGTCGCCGATCGCCGCGACGAGCTGACCGTCCACCACCATGATCTCGTAGAAGTCGCCGCCGACGGACGCGTGCTCGCTCGCCGGCTGGTACCGCACCGCGATCTGTACCCCGGGCACCGCCGGCAGCCGCCGCGGCAGCATGCTCTGCTGCAGCGTCAGCGCGGTGCGCCGCTCCTCGTCGTAGCTGCGCAGCGCCTCCACGGCGAGCGCGACCGCCTGGCCGAACTGGCGCAGCAGGTCCGCGTCGTCGTCGTCGAACCCGGCGGCGGGCACCGCGACGTGCAACGGCTCCCGGCCCGCCTTGGCCCGTGCGACGAGCCGCCACACCGCGCCCGGCCACCAGGGGCCGGTCTCCTGCCGGAACAACACGGTGCCGGCCTGCCCGGCGAGCGGGTCCGTCTCGTACGGCTCCCGCATCGCCGGGCGCAACTGCGCCGCGCCGTCCACGGCGTCGACCTGTACCGCGATCGGTCCCGACTCCTGCGACGCGGCGGCGACGGCGGCCGGGCCCTCGAACACCCGCGCGGCGCCGGTCGCGGCGGCCACCAGCAGGTCCGGCAGGCTGGTCGTGGCGTTGAACGCGGTCGTGGTGTCCACCAGCCGGGTGAGCCGCCCGGCGAGGCGCTCGGCGCGGCGGCGGGCCCGGTACTCCCGCAGCTTCGCCCGGACCGTGGCCAGCAGCTCGTCCGGGTCGATCGGCTCGGCCAGGTACGCGTCCGCACCCCGGTTGAGGCCCTGCGTGCGGTCCACCACATGCACGGCCGTCGCCGAGATGTGGATGACCGGCACCGCGGAGGTGCGCGGGTCCTCCTTGATGCGCTCGGCGACCTCGAAGCCGTCGATGTCGGGCAGCCGCACGTCGAGCACGACCAGCTCCGCGCGCAGGCCGGCGCCGCCGGGCACACCGTGCAGCAGGGCGAGGGCCTCCGTGCCGGTCGCCGCCTCGACGACCCGGTGCCCGTCGCGGCGCAGCCAGCTGGTGATGACGTACCGCTTCGACGGGCTGTCGTCCACCACGAGGATGTCGGCGGCGTCCTCACTCATGCCGCCACCTCCGCCGCGCCTCGCCGCGGGCCGGTCATGCCGTGGCCTGGGCGACCGCGTCGGCGACGAGCCGGCGCGTCAGCGACGACTTCGCCAGGACCGCGGCGGCGCCGTCGACCCGCGTCACGTCCGCGCCCGTCACCACCACCACGGGGATGCCGGCGGTCTGCGGTGCCGCGGCCATCCGGGCGATCAGGTCACCGCCGTCACCGCCGGGCATCCGCAGGTCCAGGAAGATCACCGACGGCCGTTCGCGGGACGCGATGGCGAGGGCGGCGCGGGCGTCGGCCGCCTCGTGGACCTGCCCGGCGATGCCGCTGAGGTGCTCGCGCAGCACCTGCCGGGCGGCCGCCTCGTCGTCCACGACCAGCACCGACGGCACGTGCGGCAGGTCTGCGTCGTCCTCCGGCGGCGGGCGCAGCGGCAGGTCGAGCGTGAACGTGCTGCCCTCCCCCGGCTCGCTGACCATGCTCAGCCCGCCGCCGAGCAGGGTCGCCAGGCGCCGCGCGTAGGGCAGCCCGAGCCCGGTGCCGCCCGCCTGGTGGGCGCCGCGCACCTGATGGAACTCCTCGAAGACGCGGCGCTGCTCGGCGAACGGGATGCCGATGCCGGTGTCGGCGACCGCGATGTGCAGCCGCCCGTCCAGCACCAGCGCGCCCATGCTGACGGTGCCGGCGTCGGTGAACTTCAACGCGTTGGTGAGCAGGTTGCGCAGGATCTGGGTGAGCAGCAGCTCGTCGCTGACCAGCTCGACCGGGCCGGGCTCGGCGACCTCCAGCTGCACGCCCGGCTTGGCCAGCGGTCGCAGCGTGCCGCGCAGCTGGCCGAAGACCGCGGCCAGGTCGACCGGCGCCCAGCCGGGCTCGATCCGGTTCGACTCGGCCTTCGCCAGGTCCAGCAGGTCGTTGACCCGGGCCAGCAGATCCGCGGCGGAGCCCTGCACCAACTCCAGCTGGTGGGTCTGCTCGGCGGTCAGCGGCTCGGAGCGCGGGTCGAGCAGCAGCCGGACCAGCCCGATGATCGCGGTGACCGGCGCGCGCAGCTCGTGCGACACGTTGGCCAGGAAGCGGCTCTTCGCCTCGTTCGCCTCGCGCAGCTGGGCGGAGCGTTCGTCCAGCTCGGCGTACAGGGCGACGACCCCCTGGTTGGTCTGCTCCAGCTCCTCGGACAGCTGCGTGTACAGCGCCATCACCCCGCGGTTGGTCTCCTCCAGCTCCGCGTTGAGGGTGAGCAGCTCGTCGCGGTGCGCCTGGACCTCCTCCAGGGCCGCGACCAGTTGCCGGTTCTGCACACTGAGCTCGTCCAGCGCGGTCGTCGGCCGGCTCTGCGCCAGCGTGTCGCGCGCCTCGACCAGCCGCTCCGGTCCGACCTGGGCGGGCAGCCCGCGCGTCAGGCTGATCCGGTCCCGTTCCACGTACACCTCGTCCATCAGCCGGCCCGCAGCCGCCGTTCCCTCCGGCGGACTGATCCCGATACCGTCCGCTGCTACCACGATGACCAGCCGGGCCCGCTCGGAAACCTCGGCGGTGAAGGTCACCGCGGCGCCGATGGCGTGGCGGCCGATCTCGCTGAGCGCGGTGGCGACCCTGACCTGATCCTGCTGCTCCATGCCGACGGCGGCCGCGACCTCCCGGCCCCGCTGGCGCAGCACGAACACGTCCTGGTCGGTGCGCAGCACCATCCGCAGCAGCGGATCCGGCAGCTGGACAGCGTCCGCGGTCACGCCGCCACCCCCGCGACCGCCGGGCCGGTGCCGGGGCCACCACTGCCGTGCTGCGGGCCGGGGGCACCACTGCCGCGCTGCGGGCCGGTCACGCCGCCGGTGTGCCGCGGGCCGGTCGGGGCGCCGCTGCCGTTGCTCTGCGACGCGGTCACGGCCGCACCACCGCCACGCAGGCGTCGTCGCGGCGCACGCCGGCGTCGCGCAGCAGCGTGGCGGCGATGAGCAGCGGGTCCTGCCGGCTGAGCCCCGGGTAGTCCCGCAGCGTCCAGCGGTCCGACACGCCGTCGGAGTGCAGCACCACGACGGCCTCCGGGGTCAGCTCGTAGCCGAACTCGCGGACACCGCGCGACTGGTGCCCGACGATCCCGGGCATGCTCACCATGCCGCGCCGCTCCCCGTCCGGGGTGGCGATCGTGCCGGCCACGTTGCCCAGGCCGGCGAAGCGCAGCGTGTCGCCCTCCACCCGGGCCACGGACACCGCCGCGCCGCGGGTGTGCGACACGACCCGGTGCAGGTGCTCCAGGATCGCCCCGGGCGCGTCCAGCGAGCTGCCCAGGAACGCGTCGACGACGGCGCTCGCCGCCGCGGCCGCGAGCGCGCCGTGGCCGAGGCCGTCGGCGACGAGCAGCAGCAGCGCCGAGCCGTCGCGGCGGGCCGCCCAGCGGTCCCCGGACACCGGCTCGCCGGTGAGCGGCCGGGTCAGGCCCGCGACCACCGGCACGCCCCGCGGGCTGCGATCCTGCCACAGCTGCGCGGTCAGCACGGTGCCCCGGCCGGGCAGCGAGTAGCCGCCCGAGTACGTGGACAGCCGCCGGACCGCGCCGAGGCCGATGCCGAGGGTGCCGGCGGTCGACGTGCCGTCGGCGCCGCTGAACACCAGGTCGGCCATGCCGGGTCCGCCGTCGACGGAGACGAGCTCGATCCCGCCGGCGGCGGCGGTGCGCAGGCAACGCACCGACAGGGCGCCGGCGTCGGCATGCCGGTGCAGGTTGCTCGCCAGCTCGGCGGCGACGATGGAGACCTCGCCGGCCCGCTCCTCGCTGAAGCCGAGCCGGTTGGCGCAGTCGGCGGCCACCCGCCGGGCGATGCCGGCCGCGCCGGCATCGTCGACCGGGATCCAGCCGAGCTCCTCGACCAGGGGCACGTCGATCGGCGTCGTCACCGGGCCCACTTCGTCACCGTGATCCTCGTGCCCTCGCCGGGCGCGGTGACGATGTCGAACTCGTCGACGAGCCGGCGCGAGCCGCTCAGGCCCAGGCCGAGACCGCTGCCGGTGGTGTACCCGTCGGTGAAGGCCAGCCCCAGGTCGGCGATGCCCGGCCCGGTGTCGACGAACTCGGCGCGCACCCCCGCCCGGCGGCCGTTGTGCACCTGCTCGACGGTCGCGTGCCCGCCGCCGCCGTGAATCAGGGTGTTGCGGGCCAGCTCACTCGCCGCGGTGACGAGCTTCGTCTGGTCGACCAGCGGCAGTTTCGCGGCGAGCGCGATCACCCGGACCGCCTGACGCACCCGGACCACGTCCTTGTCGTCGGCGATCGGCAGCACCTGCGGCTCCGTCATTCGGGCACGTCGTCCGATCCGCTGACCCTGAGCAGGCCCACGCCGCGGATCTGCCGGGTCTCGGCGAGGATCGCCAGGGCCTTGTCGACGTTGAGCGCGGTGCGCACGCCGTTGAGCGACAGCCCCAGCTCCACCAGGGTGATCGCCACCGCGGGGCGCATGCCCACCACGACCGTCTCGGCGTCCAGGACCCGGGACACCGCCGCGATCGTCGACAGCATCCGGCCGATGAACGAGTCGACGATCTCCAGGGCGGAGATGTCGATGATGACGCCGTGCGCGCCGGTCTCCACGATGCGGTCGGACAGGTCCTCCTGCAGCTGCAGCGCCGACTGGTCGTCGAGGTCGATCTGGATCGAGACCAGCAGGATCTCGCCGATCTTCAGGACTGGGACGCGGTCCATCAGACCGCCTTGTCCCGGCTCGCCCGGCGGACGACCTCGACGCCGCTGGCGCGCATCGCGTGCAGCAGCGCGTCGGCGAGGTTGGCCTTGGTCACGATGTCGCCGAACTCGATGCCGAGCGCGACGACCGTCTGCGCGATCTGCGGGCGGATACCGGAGATGATGCACTCGGCACCCATCAGCCGGGCCGCCACCACCGTCTTGAGGATGTGCTGCGCGACCTGGGTGTCGACCGCCGGGACGCCGGTGATGTCGACGATCGCGTAGCCGGAGCCGGTGTCGACCAGGGTCTGCAGGAGCTTCTCCATGACCACCTGGGCGCGGGCGGAGTCCAGCGTGCCGACCAGCGGCACCGCCACGACCCCCTCCCACAGCTTCACGACCGGCGTCGACAGCTCCAGCAGCTGCTCGGTCTGGTCGGCGATCACCGACTCGCGGGTCTTGGTGTAGGTCTCGAACGTGAACAGGCCCATGTCGTCGACGAGCAGCGACAGCTGCAGGAAGTCCTTGAGCGTCTGGTCGGTCTGGCCGGACCCGGTGAGGTTGAGCACGACCTCCTTGACGGTGAACACGAGGCTAGCGGTCTCGCTCGGGGTGAAGCCCTGCCGGGCCCACGCGCGCGACAGCTCCGCGAGCACCGCCCGGGACTCGCCACCGTGATCGCCGGTCAGCTCGCCGTCGCCGGTCGTGCTCAGCAGCGCCAGCAGCGCGCTGTAGACGTCGCGCACCTGCCGGGCCAGCTCGGCATTGGTCAGCCGGCCGCGCAGCGTGCGGGCCGCGATCTCCGTCCACTGCTGCACGAGCGTTTCCTCGTGCGTCCCCAGGAACGCGGTCAGCCGCTGCCGCGCCTCGGCATCCACCTTCACCCGTGATCTCCTTCTGTCTGCCGTCGGACCAGACGGTACCGCCCCAGGCCACCCGCCGCGAACGATGCCGCCGATCGGGGTGTCAGTACCGCGCCGCCAGGGAAGAAACCTGGTATGAAGACGACTTGGAGGCCCTTCGAGGCACACGGCACCCTGTCCGAGGAGACCCGCGAGCGCCTGCCCGACAGCGTCTACGCGTTCCCGGAGCACCGCAAGCTGCCGCTGACCGACGCCAAGCACGTCCGCAACGCGGTCGCCCGCTTCGACCAGGTCCGCGGCGTCAACGACGCCGACCGCGACCTCGCCTTCGCGAACCTGACGAAGGCCGCCGAGCACTACCAGGTGGAGCTGTCGGAGTCGAGCTGGCACGAACTCGGCCGTACCCCGCACTGAAGCGGCGCCCCCGCAGGCGCGCCGGCCCGCCCACCGTGCGGGGTGGGCGGGCCGGCGTTCAGACGTGTATGCAGGTGGAGCCGGACGCTCAGATGAGCCCGAGGCGCTCCACGGCGGTGCGCTCCTCGGCGAGCTCGGCGACCGAGGCGTCGATGCGGGCCCGGGAGAACTCGTCGATGTCCAGGCCCTGCACGATCTCCCACTTGCCGCCGCGGGACACGACGGGGAACGAGGAGATGAGACCCTCCGGCACGCCGTAGGAGCCGTCGGACGGCAGCGCCACCGACGTCCAGTCACCCTCGGCGGTGCCGTTGACCCAGTCGTAGACGTGGTCGATGGCGGCGGACGCGGCCGACGCGGCCGACGACGCCCCGCGCACCTCGATGATCTCCGCGCCGCGCTTGGCGACCCGCGGGATGAACTCGTCGGCATACCACTGCTGGTCACCGACGGCCTCGGCGGCGTTGCGGCCGGACACCTCGGCGTGCAGGATGTCCGGGAACTGCGTGGCGGAGTGGTTGCCCCAGATGGTGACCTTGCGGATCTCCGAGACCGGTACGCCGAGCTTCTGCGACAGCTGCGCCACGGCCCGATTGTGGTCCAGGCGGGTCATCGCGGTGAACCGGTCGGCCGGCACGTCCGGGGCGTTGCGCTGGGCGATGAGGGCGTTGGTGTTGGCCGGGTTGCCCACGACCAGGATCTTGATGTCGTCGGCGGCGCCGGCGTTGATCGCCTCACCCTGCGGCTTGAAGATACCGCCGTTGGCCTCCAGCAGGTCGCCGCGCTCCATGCCCTTCGTGCGCGGGCGGGCGCCGACGAGCAGGGCGACGTTGGCGCCGGAGAACGCCTGCTTCGGGTCGTCGAACACGTCCACGCCGGCGAGCAGCGGGAACGCGCCGTCCTGCAGCTCCAGCGCGGTGCCCTCGGCGGCGCGGACGGCCTGCGGGATCTCCAGCAGGCGCAGCTTGACGCGGGTGTCGGCGCCGAGCAGCTGACCGGACGCGATGCGGAACAGCAGCGCGTAGCCGATCTGGCCGGCGGCACCGGTCACGGTTACGTTCACGGACTCACTCATCAGAGTTTCTCCTGCGGCAGCGGCGGGTGTGCTTCTCCACTCAAACTATCCCCGGCCACCCAACGACCGTTCACCTACTGCCGTTCCGATGTGGCTTGGAGCACTCGATCAGGTACCGGGTGGTGTGCGCGACGAACGGCCCGTCCGCCCGGATCCGCTCGTGCAGGGCGCGCAGCGGCTCCCGGTACGCCTCCACGGTGAACCCGGGCACGATCCAGATCACCTTGCGCAGGAACACCGCGACCGCCGCGACGTCGAAGAACTCCAGCCGCAGGGTGGCCTCGCGCAGGTCCGTGACCCGCAGCCCGGCGGCCTGGGCGGCGGCGGTCGCGGCGGCCGGGTGACGGCCCTGGCCGACGGGGGTGGGGCCGAGCATGGCCTCGGTGAGCTCGTGCGCGGTGCCGACGCCGACGTGCTGGGCCAGGTAGGTGCCGCCGGGCCGCAGCACCCGGGCGACCTGCGCCCAGTTCGTCACGACCGGATGGCGGCTGCTGACCAGGTCGAACGTGTCGTCGCCGAACGGCAGCGGGGCATCGTCGGCGATGTGGGCGACCGTGCCGCGGTACGGTGCGAGCGCCCGCCTGGCGAGGGCGGCGTTCGGCGCCCAGGACTCGGTCGCGGCGAGGAGCCCGGGGGCGGTCCCGGCGCGGTCCAGGGCCCACCGGACCACCTCGCCGCCGCCGGTCTGCACGTCCAGGGCGCTGCCCGTGGTGCGGTACCGGTGGGCCAGCAGCTGCGCGTACCCCCACGGCGGGCGCTGCTCGGTGGCGCGGCCGGCGAACCAGGAGAAGTCCCAGCCCTCCACGGGCACCGACGCGCCCTCGGCAAGCAGGGTGTCGAAGTCGGCCATGACGCGATTGCACCTTTCGTTGCCGGGGCATCATTGACGCATGACGATCATTCCGCAGACCCAGGTGTTGTGGCTGGCCACGGCCGCCGACGACGAGATCCACGCCGGCCGGGTCATCGGCTGGCAGACCGAGCACGTGCAGCCTGTCCCGCTGGTCGCGTGGACCGACGAGACGGGGCTGCTGTCGCGGGTCGGCACGCCGGTGAACCCGGTCGTCTGGCTCGGCGACACCCGCGGCGAGGTGGTGGAGTCCGCGCAGCGCGAGATCCGCCAGCCCGCCGCCCTGCGGTAGCCGCCGGCTCAGATCACCAGTTCGGCGGCAGGGCGCTCGGCGGTCACCGTCAGCGCCTCGACGTGCCGGTGCGGCTGCGGGCCCTCGGCGTCCGGGTCGGCCTCGGCCTCGTCGGCGACGACCTCCAGCGCCGCCCACAGCGCGGCGAGCGCGTCGCCGGAGCCGCTGACGTGCAGCGCCGGCCCGCCGCGCAGCTCCACCTGCACCGCCCCGCCGCCGCGCCGCTGGACCAGCGCGCCGTTGCGGATGCGCTGCTCGAAGACGTCGCCGGCGGCGCGCAGCCGGCCGGCCAGCTCGCGCAGGGCGGCCGGCGGGCCGGCCAGGTCGAACACGTCACCCGCGACCCGCAGGCGGCACGGCAGCTGATCGTCCACGCCGACCAACCTAACGCACGCACCGTCCGGTGCGCGGTTGCCGCCACGCGGGAGCTCCCACCGGCGGTGTCAGGTGACGAGGCGGGCCCGGCCGGACAGGACGGCGAACATCGCCATGACCGCGGTCAGGCCGCACAGGACCGCCATCGGCAGCGTCCACGACCCGCTGCCGTCCCGCAGCGCCCCGAACAGGACCGGGCCGGCGGCGGCGAGCGTGTACCCGACGGTCTGCGCCATCCCGGACAGCGCCGCGGCCTGCGCGTGGTCGGTGGTCCGCAGGCTGAACAGCGACAGGCACACCACCAGCGCCCCGCCCGCGCCGAACCCGGCCACCACGATCGAGGCCAGCGCCCACCCCGCGGTCCACGGCAGCCACTGCAGCCCGGCGGCGCCGAGCCCGATGCACGCCACGACACCGAGCCCGACGAGGCGCTGGTCCCGCATCCGGTGCAGCGCGACGGGGGTGACGAGGTTCGCGCCGACGGCCGCGGCCAGGTACGCGAACAGGTGCCACCCCGCGGCCTGCGCGGGGATGCCGCGGTCGCGTTCGAGGGAGGGCAGCCAGGTGACGAGGACGTAGAACACGAGGGACTGCAGCCCCATGAACACCGTCACCTGCCACGCGACGGCCGACCGCCACGGCCGCCGCTGCCGGCCGCGCGGGGCCGCGCCGGCGGTGGTCGCGGTGGTGGTTGCGGGATCCGCCCGGCGGGCGTGCAGGGTGCGCGGCAGCCAGGCGAGGCCGGCGACCGCGACCAGCGCGGCCCAGCACGCCAGCGCCGCGCGCCAGCCGCCGACAGCGGCCGCCAGCGGCACCGCCGTGCCCGAGGCGACGGCCGCGACCACGCTCTGCGTCGCGGAGTACCCGCCGGACAGCTGCGCGACGCGGGCCGGGTGGTCGCGTTTGACGAGGCTCGGCAGCAGCACGTTGAACCCGGCGATCGCCGCCCCGACCGCGGCCGTGCCGGCCCACAGCGCGACCGGCACCGGCGCCGACCGCACCGCGATGCCGGCGGCGAGGACGACGACGGCGAGGCCGAGGGCGCGCTCCAGGCCGATCCGCCGGGCGACGAGCGGCGCGACCGGGGAGAACCCGGCGAACGCGAGCAACGGCAGCGTGGTCAGCAGCCCCGCCGCGGCGCCCGACAGGTGCTCCGCCGCCCGGATCTCCGCGACCAGCGGCCCGACCGAGGTCAACGGCGCCCGGCCGATCGCGCCGAGCAGCAGGATCCCGCCGACACCCCCGGCCGCGGCGCCGGCGGCTCCGGCCACGGCGCGCCGGGCCGCGCCGCCCGGACGCCGCTCGGCCTTACCGTCCCGGCTCACCGCGAGCCGCCGGGTAGCGCGGGAGCTCACAGCGACGCGGCGATCATCCGCAGCGCCTCGGCCAGGTCGCGGCCGGTCGGCGCGTTGGCCGGGTCGATCAGCCACTGCGTGAGCACCCCGGTGATGAGCGCCTGGTAGAACGAGCCCAGCTGGAACGCCTTCTGCGGCTCCGCGGCCGCGTCGACCTGGTGGAACACCGACGCCCACAGCTCCCGGGCGTCCTTCATGCCCTCGGAGATCATGGCCCGCACCGCGGGGGCGTGCTCCATCTGCACGAACGCGTCGAAGGACGCCATGAACGCCGGCCGGCGCGTGGCCATCGAGGCGATGACGCTGTCCCAGTACGCCGCGAACCGCTGCAGCTTGTCCTGCCCCTCGGGGTCGGTGGCCAGCAGCGCGGTCGCCAGCTGCCGGCCCCAGTCCTCCAGGGCCTTCTCCAGGGCGGCGTTGAGCAGCGCCTCGGTCGAGCCGTAGTGGTAGCCGATCGAGCCGAGGTTGGTGCCGGACGCGGCGACGATGTCGCGGGCGGTGGTCCGCGCGTACCCCTTCTCGTAGATGCAGCGCACGGCGCCGTCGAGGAGGTCCTCGCGATGTCCCATGGTCCAGATCCTATGGTCTATACAAGCGTATAATACGAATGTATATTCGCAATTCGTGGACATCCTCATCTCCGGCGCGAGCGTCGCCGGCCCCTCGCTCGCCCTCTGGCTGCACCGCACGGGGCACCGGGTCACCGTCGTGGAGCGGGCCCCCGCGCTGCGCGGCGGCGGGTACGCGGTCGACTTCCGCGGCCGGGTACACCTGGAGGTCCTGCGGCGGATGGGGCTGCTGGACGCGATGCGGGCCAGGGCTACGCACATGGGCGACATCGCGATCGTCGACCGGCACGACACGGTCGCCGCGACCATGCCCTCGGCGATCTTCAGCGGCGACCTGGAGTTGCTGCGCGGCGACCTCGGCGAGATCCTGTACGACGCCACCCGCGACCACGTCGACTACGTCTTCGGCGACTCGGTCGCCACGATCACGCAGGACGCCGGCGGGGTCGACGTCACCTTCGAGCGCGGCAGGCCCCGCCGGTTCGACCTGGTCGTCGGCGCCGACGGCGTCCACTCCAGGGTCCGCGAGCTGGTCTTCGGCCCGGCGCCGCAGCGCTCCCTCGGGGTGTACGGCTGCATCTTCACCATGCCCAACGAGTTCGGCCTCGACCGGGCGGGCCTGATGTACAACGAGCCGCGCCGCACGGTCACGATCGGCGGCGTCAACCCCGACCAGGCGGTGATCTCGCTGTTCTTCACCGCGGACGGGCTCGCCTACGGGCAGCAGGACCGCCACGACGTCGAGCGGCAGCGGCGCATCGTCGCCGGCGCGTTCGCCGGGGCCGGCTGGCGGGTGCCGCGCCTGCTCGAAGCCATGCACACCGCGCCCGACTTCTGGTTCGACTCCACCACGCAGGTCCGGATGGAGCGCTGGTCACGCGGGCGGGTGGTGCTCCTGGGCGACGCCGGATACGCCGGCGGGCCGGGCGGCAACGGCACCGGCCTCGCGGTCGTCGGCGCGCACGTGCTGGCCGGGGAGCTGGCGGCGGCTCCGTTCGGTCGCGCGTTCGAGGTGTACGAGCACCGCCTGCGCCCGTACGTCGAAACCTGCCAGCAGCAGGCCTCCGGCGGCGCGGACTTCCTCGTCCCGTCGACCGACCGCAAGATCGCCCAGCGGAACCGGTTCTTCCGCACGATCCGCTACCTGCCGCCGGTGAAACACCTGTTCAGGCACCTTGCGACGCGGACCGCCACGGCGTTCGACCTGCCGGACTACGGTGTCCTGGGTCACACGCGGAACCTTTCCGGGAACAGAGGGAACGTTTTGTAACTTAAGCCTGTCACGCTCAACCACAGTGATGGCAGGTGTCTGACATGGCAACTCTTCCGGTCCTTCCACTGACTGACGACGTCCTGCTCCCCGGCATGGTCATCCCCGTCACGCTCGACGCCACCACCCAGGCGGCCGTCGACGCGGCGCGTTCCGCCGGCGACAAGCGTGTCCTGGCCGTCCCCCGCGTCGACGGGGAGTACGGCTCCTTCGGTGTGGTCGCCGTCCTCGAGAAGGTCGGCCGGCTGCCCAGCGGCGAGCCGGCCGCCGTGGTGCGCGGTGTGTCCCGGGCCCGCATCGGCGCCGGCGTCCCCGGCCCCGGCGCGGCGCTGTGGGTCGAGGCCACCCTGCTCGACGAGCCCGCCCCCGCCGGCAAGGCCAAGGAGCTGGCCCGGGAGTACAAGGCGCTCGTCATCGGCGTGCTGCAGGAGCGCGGCGCGTGGCAGGTCATCGACACCGTCGAACGCATGACGGACCTGTCCGAGCTCGCCGACTCCGCCGGCTACGCGCCGTGGCTCACCCTGGCGCAGAAGATCCAGCTGCTGGGCGCGCCCGACGTCACCGCCCGGCTGGAGCTGCTCGTCGAGTGGGCCCGCGCGCACGCCGCCGAGCAGCAGGTCAATGAGAAGATCAACCATGACGTCCGCGAGGGCCTGGAGAAGACGCAACGGGAGTTCCTGCTGCGCCAGCAGCTCGCCGCGATCCGCAAGGAGCTCGGCGAGGACGAGCCGTCCGGCTCCGCCGACTACCGCGCCCGGGTCACCGAGGCGACCCTGCCCGACGTGGTCCGCGAGGCCGCGCTGCGCGAGGTCGGGCGCCTGGAGCGGGCCAGCGACCAGTCACCGGAGGCGGGCTGGATCCGCACCTGGCTCGACACGGTCCTGGAGATGCCGTGGGACGTGCGCACCACCGACAACACCGACCTGGGCGAGGCCCGCGCGATCCTCGACGCCGACCACGCCGGCCTGGCCGACGTGAAGGACCGGATCCTGGAGTACCTCGCCGTGCGCAACCGGCGCGCCGCGCTGGGCAAGGAGGTCGTCGGCGGCCGCGGCTCCGGCGCCGTGCTCGCCCTCGCCGGCCCTCCCGGGGTCGGCAAGACCAGCCTCGGCGAGTCCGTCGCCCGCGCCCTGGGCCGCAAGTTCGTCCGGGTGTCCCTCGGCGGCGTCCGCGACGAGGCCGAGATCCGCGGCCACCGCCGCACCTACGTCGGGGCGCTGCCCGGCCGGATCGTCCGCGCCCTGCGCGAGGCCGGTTCGATGAACCCGGTCGTGCTCCTCGACGAGGTCGACAAGCTCGCCGTCGGCTACGCCGGTGACCCGGCCGCGGCCCTGCTCGAGGTCCTCGACCCGGCGCAGAACCACACCTTCCGCGACCACTACCTCGAGGTCGACCTCGACCTGTCCGACGTGCTGTTCCTGGCCACCGCCAACGTGGTGGACACCATCCCCGGCCCGCTGCTGGACCGCATGGAGCTGGTGACCCTGGACGGCTACACCGAGCAGGAGAAGGTCGCCATCGCCCGCGACCACCTGTGGCCCCGGCAGCTGGACCGGGCCGGCCTGGCCGCCGACGAGGTCACCATCACCGACGAGGCCCTCGCCAGGATCGCCGGCGAGCACACCCGCGAGGCGGGCGTCCGCCAGCTGGAGCGGGCCCTGGCCAAGGTGCTGCGCAAGGTCGCGGTCGCGTACGACGGCACCCCGGTCCACGTCGACGACGTCGTCGGGTACCTCGGGCGGCCCCGCTTCACCCCGGAGTCGGCCGAGCGCACCGCCGTCCCCGGCGTCGCGACCGGCCTAGCCGTCACCGGCGCCGGCGGCGACGTGCTCTTCATCGAGGCCACCTCGATGGAGGGCGACCCCGGCCTGACCCTCACCGGCCAGCTCGGCGACGTCATGAAGGAGTCGGCGCACATCGCGCTGTCGTACCTGCGCTCCAACGGCCGGCGCCTCGGCATCGACCCGAACGAGCTCGCCGCCCGCCGCATCCACCTGCACGTCCCGGCGGGTGCGGTCCCGAAGGACGGCCCCAGCGCCGGCATCACGATGGTCACGGCCCTCGCGTCGCTGGCCACCGGCCGGCCGGTCCGCCCCGAGTTCGGCATGACCGGCGAGGTCACCCTCGCCGGCCGGGTCCTGCCGATCGGCGGGGTCAAGCAGAAGCTGCTCGCCGCGCACCGGGCCGGCCTCACCGAGGTCATCATCCCGAAGCGCAACGAGCCCGACCTCGACGACCTGCCGGAGGAGGTGCGGTCCCAGCTGACCGTGCACGCCCTCGCCGACGTCGCCGACGTGCTCGCCCTGGCCCTGCGCCCCGCGGACGTCTCGGCCCTCGTCCCGGCCGCCTGACCCGTCCCGCCGACCCGCCGCCCGGCTAGCTGGAGCCGGGCGGCGGGTTCGTCGTGCGGATCTGCTCCAGCATCCGGCGCCGGGCCCGGCGGTCGTAGCCACCGGCGTCCGTCGTGATCATCGACCACGGGTCGGGGCAGTCGCCCTCGTGCGAGGCGTCCGGGCACAGCGCGCCGGCGATCCGGTCGGTGAGCGCGTCCAGGTCGGCCGGGTGCACCAGCACGTTGATGCTGATCTGGTACAGCCTGTGCCCGGGCGGGACGACCCGCGCCGCCGGGCGGCCGCGCGGGACCCGCTTCTTGCCGGCCATGGCCGCTCCTTCACCGGTCGCGGGGGGACGGCCGACGGTAGCATCGCGGGCGTGCTGGACGGCGCGCTGTACGCGGTCACCGACAAGCAGGAGCGCTGGCTGCTGGCCCTGGACGCGGCGGGGGTCAGGCACTTCGCGGAGACCGTCGAGGACGCCCCGCCGCACCTGTACCCGATGACCGCTGGCCTCGGCACCGCCTGGGAGCCGCTGCAGCGGTGCCTCGGCGAGGCGTTCCCGCTGTCGCACGCGGTCCTCGGCGGCCGGCCCCTGTGCGACGGCGAGGTCGTCGTGCGGCACGTCACCGCCGCGCAGGCGCAGGCCGTCGCGCTCGCGTTGCGCCGGGTCGACGAGGTGTGGCTGCGGCAGCGGTACGGGACCCTCGTCGGCGGCGACCCGTCGGCGGCGCTGACGGCGTACCGGCACCTGCGGGACCTCTACGACAAGGCGGCGAAGGCGGCCCGGGCGGTCGTGTTCACCGCCGTCTGAGCGGACCGGGCGGGCCCGCGTGGCGGACCTCGGACGAGCGGCCTGACACCCGCGAGGCGGACCTCGGCGAGCCTCGCGGCGACGTAGGCTCGTCACCGTGCCGAGCCGCAAGATGACCCCAGCAGCCGCCGAGCCCACCGCCGTCGGCGTCACGGCCCCCGCGAAGAAGGCCGCGGCCGTGAAGAAAGCCACGGCCACGAAGAAGGCCGCCGCCGCGAAGGTCGCCCCGGCGAAGGCGGCACCCGCCGCGAAGGCGGCACCCGCCGCGAAGGCCACCGCGGCGGCCAAGACCACGGCGAAGAAGGCGACCGCGAAGAAGGCGGCCGCGAAGGTCGTCGCGGCGGCGGCAGCGGAGGTGGCAGGGGCGGTGCCGGCGGGACCCGACCAGGCGCAGACGGAGCGGGCCCGGCGGATCCTCGATCTGCTCACCGCCCGCTACCCCGACCCGGTGCTGGAGCTGGACTTCGGCTCGCCGCTGCAGCTGCTCATCGCCGCCGTGCTCGCGGCGCAGACGCTGGATGAGCGGGTCAACCAGGTCACGCCGGTGCTGTTCGCGAAGTACCCGACGGCGGCGGACCTCGCGGCGGCCGACCCCGGCGAGATGGAGCAGATCCTCATGCCGGTCGGGTACTACCGCAAGAAGACCCAGATCGTCATGAAGCTCGCCTCGGTGCTCGTGGAGCGGCACGGCGGGGAGGTGCCCACGACGTTCGACGAGCTCGTCGAGCTGCCGTGGGTGGGCCGCAAGACGGCGAACATGGTGCTGGGCAACGCGTTCTCGGTGCCGGCGATCTCCGTGGACACCCACGTGGGCCGGGTCGCCCACCGGCTGTCGTGGGGGCCGGAGAAGGACGGCGAGGCGACCGAGCTCGGCGTGTCGGCGCTGTTCGAGCAGAAGGACTGGGTGCCGATCAACCTGCTGCTGATCCTGCACGGCCGGCGCACCTGCCACTCCCGCAAGCCGGCCTGCGGGGCGTGCCCGCTCGCGCCGGAGTGCCCGTCGGCGGGCCTGGACGGCAAGGGCGAGCTGGACCCGGAGAAGGCCCGCGCCCTGCTGAAATAGTCACCCCGGCAGCCGCGCGAGCTCCGCGTCGATCCCGTCCTGCGGCACCGGCTCCCACACCTCGACGGCGACCCGCCCGCCGTCGCGCTGCCAGACGCCCTTGACCCGGCCGCCGTGCACCACGACCGGCGAGATCCAGCCCTGCGGCCGGCTGACCTCGGCGCGGCGCTGCGGCGGAACCACCGTCGGGTCGGCCGTGCCGGGACCCAGCACGAACTGGTCGAACGCGGGCAGCAGGCGCACCTCGTCGAACGGCTCGGCCTCGGCCATCGCCGCGACGTCGCCGGCCCGCGCGTAGAGCCGCCGGCCGTCGACCTCGACCTCGGCGACCAGCCCCTCGGCGACCAGCGTCGTGAAGTACCCGCGCAGCGCGGCCCTCTTCGTCCCGCCCCGGCACAGCCACTGGTCGAACGTCTCCGCCGAGGCCGGCCCGTACACGCCGAGGTACGCCGGCACGACCAGCCGCGCCGCGTCCGGTACCGCCGGAAGCGCCGACCACTGCGGACGGGTGAACGTGACCCGATTGCCGTCGCCGGGGCCGTGCACGAGCAGCCCCTGCCAGGCGAGGGGCTTGAGCACCGCGCCCCACCCGGAGCGCAGGTGCTCCGCCAGGTCCGGGTCGCCGGTGCGGCCGGCAACCGCCGTGACCAGGTCCTCGCGGGTCAACGGCGCGCCGTCGAGGGCGTCGCACACCGCGCCGCGGATCGCGTCCAGCTGCTCGAGGGTGACGAACGCCTTCTGCCAGGACCCCTTCTCCCAGGTGCGGGTCGCCGCCAGCAGGGCCAGCTGCGCCGGTGCCTGCGCCGGGTCCAGCAGGTGCAGGGTGCCGCGCGCCGACCAGGTCCTCACCAGCGCCCCGCCGGCCAGCGCGGCCCGCAGCGCCGCCGGGTCCGGCACGGCCTGGCGGGCGGCGACGGCGTGCTCGGCGTACGAGCCGACCTGCGCCTGCACGCCCAGCAGCCGGCGCACGACCGCGACCGGGTCGGCGGCGTGCGCGGGCCGGTCCAGCAGCTGCCGGCGGCTGCGCCAGCCGAGGACCCGGCGCCGGTCGAGAACGGTCACGTCGCACCTTCCGCGGTTGTGGATGTCGCGACCAAGAATGGCAGACTGCTGCGGTGCGATTCGCCGAGTTCGACGGGCTGCTGGAGCAGGCGTTGCGGCGGTACGCGGCCCAGGAGCGCGACGGTGACGTCGCGGTGTTCGACCACTGGCGGGCCACCGAGGCGGACCTGGCGCGGGTCGAGCGGCGGCTCGGCGTGCGGCTGCCGGAGCAGTACCGGCGGTTCCTGCTGCGGTACGGCGCCGGCCGGTTCCTCTTCGTCGAGCTGCTCCCGGCCGACGAGGGCCGCCGCTGGGTCGAGACGCTGCTCGCCGCGAACGAGCCGGGCAGCGGGTTCGTCGCCGTCGCGCCGGTCGGCACCGGCGACTACTGGGGCTTCGTCGTGCGCGACGGGGTGTGCGAGGAGGCGGTCAGCTTCCGGTACCAGGAGGACGGCGCCGTCGAACCGGCCGCCGCGGACTTCCTCGAGTTCGCCGCGACCGAGGGGCTGCGCGCCGGGCGGTGAACGACCGGACAGTGAGCGCACGGCAGTGAGCGCACGGCAGTGAGCGCACGGCAGTGAGCGCACGGCAGTGAGCGCACGGCATGATGGGCGGCATGCGCCCCACACCGCCCGGCACCCGGTCATGACCGCCCCGTTCGGCATCGGCGCCGACGTGTGGCCCGGCCTGGCGAAGGTCGCCGAGGAGGCCGGCGAGCTGCTCCAGGTGGCCGGCAAGCTGATCACCACGGCCGGCGAGCCCGCCCATCACGACGGCACCGACCTGCGGGCGCGCCTGGTCGAGGAGTGCGGCGACCTGCTCGCCGCGATCGGCTACCTCACCGCCGCCAACGGCATCGCGGACGAGGTCGCCGAGCGCGCGGCCGGCAAGCGGGAGGTGTTCCAGGCCTGGCACGACCGGGAGCTGGCGCGGCGGGCCGGCGGACGGTGATCGTCAAGCCCCCCGGCCCTCACGTTCACCGTCCGGCGACCCGCCCGCAGGCAGCGCCACTGCATCGACGACCGCCGAAGCGGGCACGGGGTTGCGTCCGGGGACGGGATCGCTGCAGCATTGATACATGCCGACCCTCCACGTGCCGCGGATCGCCTGGGACGGCGCCCGGGTGATCGTCCGGGCGTGCGCCGACCGTGACTGGGCGGTCTGGTTCGCCAACTGGATCAACGCGCAGGCCGGGCCGCCGTTCGGGCAGCTGGTGATGCAGTCCCGGGCCCGCCTCGCCGCCGGCTACGGCTACGAGGCCGCGGCCCTGGAGACGGGCATGTGGCGGGTGCGCCTGGACGACCTGATGACGCAGCGGCCCGACCTGGTCGAGCCGCTCGCCGAGCTCGTACGGGAGGCGACGCAGCGCCTGCGCACCGCGGCCTGAGCCACCGCACGACCCGGGACCCATGATCCAAGTCGCCCCACGGCCGCGCCCAAGCCGCCTCAGCGTTGCCCGGCACGCAGACCCACACCCCCGAACCAGACACAACCAGCACCCAAACCACGATCACCCCCGCCGTCAGCAGCCCCGCTATGATCGAAGGGCCAGCCTGGCCATCCAGACGACCACCGCGCGCCTTGGATCACGCAGGCAAGATCAGCGGGGCACCGGTCACCCGCGACGGGGATCGGTCAGCTGGGCCGGACAGCGGCCTGGTCAGCACCGTGCACGTTCGCGGTCGGAGCTTCAGAAGACCTTGACGACGACGGCGGTGGCGTTGTCGCGGCCGCCGGCCTCCAGGGACGCGGCGACCAGCGCCGAGGCCATCACGTCGGGCGGCGCGGCGGAGCTCAGCGTCTGCTCCATGCGCTGATACGGCACCTGCTCGGCGATCCCGTCGGTGCACAGGCAGTACACGTCGCCGGGGAACATCGTGACGCTCAGGACGTCGGGCTCCGGCAGGCCCGGGTGGCCGATGAACCGGTGCAGCTGGTAACGGGCCGCGGCCGCCTGGGGCGAGTCTGCCGGATACCAGCCGTGCACGGCGCCGAGCCACGCCTCGGTGTGGTCGATGGTGAGCAGTTCGAGCAGGCCGCCGCGCAGCCGGTACACCCGGGAGTCGCCGATCTGCGTGACCCACGCACCGGTCGCGTCGGCGACGAGCGCGGTGAGCGTGCAGCCGGTCAGCTCCCGCAGGGTCTGCCCGGCCGCGCGGACCTGCCGCTGCGCGTCGGCGACCGCGGCGAACAGCGGCGGCGGCGCGAACGGGCCGCGGTGCTCCTGCACGGCGGTGGTGAAGATGTCCACGGCGGTCCGGCCGGCGGTGCGGCTGCCCTCGCCGGCGCCCATGCCGTCGGCGACGACCGCGCACAGGCCGGGCCGGCGCTGCAGCTCGGAGGTGTGCAGCACGTCGAAATTGGCCGGGTACCGCCGGCCGACCTCGGTGGCGGTGCCGACCTGCAAGCGGCGCCCGGCGCCCTGGACCTCGATCGTCATCGAGGTGAGCGTAACCCGGTCCGTCCGGTTACGAGACCCTGGTTCGTGTGCCGGAACCCTCACCGTTGACTCACCGTCGTAACTTGCACGAAACCGATAGCCGTGCAATTGCCGACGGTGTCCGCGGCGGTCACTCCCAGCGGGCCTCCACCCGCCAGGTGCCGTCCTCCAGGCGCTCCCAGCCGTCGACCTCGCCGCCGAGCTCCGCGAAGAGCACCACCCGGTCGTAGATCCAGTCGGCGAAGTCGTCCTGCTGGTCCTCGTCCAGCCCGGCCCGGATCACCGCGCCGAACGTGATCAGCCCGGTGCCCTCCAGCGGCGACGCGCCCAGGATGCCGATCACGGACAGGTCGTCGGGTGCCACGTCGGTGCGCTCCTCGACCTCGAGGAACCCACCGTCGGGCATCTCCACCAGGAACGCCATCCGTACCCCGTCGTCGTCGCAGGTCCCGCCACGGTACCGGCGGGCGGCCGGGACCGGGCGGTCGTACGCCAACCAATACCCCCACGGGGTGGCCGGCTGCCACCGCCTCGCCGTCACCGGGGACGTTTCGGCTGGTGAGGTCGCCGATCGGAGGAGCCTGCCGGTGGAACGGGGCCGGTACAGTGCGGCGATGGAGTCCGCGGCCCTGCCCGCCCCGCTCACCAGCCTGGTCGGCCGGGACGCGGAGGTGCGCGCCGCGGGCCGCCTGCTCGCCGCCGGGCACCGGCTGGTGTCCCTGGTCGGCACCGCGGGCAGCGGCAAGACCCGGCTCGCGGTCGCGGTGGCCGCCGCGGCGGCGCCGCCGGTCCAGTACGCCGACCTCACCACGATGCGCACCGGCGGCCACACCGACCGGTGCGACCCCGCGGGCGACGCGGCCGGGTTCGTGCTCGACGCGTTCGGCGCGTCCCGCCGCCCCGACCTCGACGCCGTCGACACCCTGGCCGCCGTGGTCGGCGACGGCCGGGCGGTGCTGCTGCTCGACAACTGCGAGCACGTCGCGGGGCCCGTCGCCGCGCTCGCCGCCCGGCTGCTGGCCGCCGCGCCCGCGCTGCACCTGCTCGTCACCAGCCGGCAGCCGCTCGGCGTGCCCGAGGAGACCGTGGTGAGCGTCGCGCCGCTGGACGACGCCACGGCGCTGCGGCTGTTCGAGGCCCGCATGTTCGAGCGGACCGGCCGGCCGCTGCCCGCGGCGCACCGGGCCGGCGCCGCCGCCATCTGCCGGGCTCTGGACGGCCTGCCCCTCGCGGTGGAGCTCGCCGCTGCCCGCGCCGCGCTGCTGTCGGTGCCGGAGGTGCACCGGCTGCTCACCGACCGGTTCCGGGTCCTCGCCGACGCGAAGGCGACCGGCCCCGAGCACCATCGCACGCTGCGGGCGGCCCTCGACTGGTCGTACGAGCTGCTGTCGCCGGACAAACAGGCGCTGCTGCGGCAGCTCGCGGTGTTCCGGGGCGGGTGGAGCCCGCCGGCCGCCGCGGTGCTGCCCGCGCACCGGCCCGGGCTCCTCGCCGCGCTCGCCGGGCGCTGCCTCGTCGAGCCGCACCCCGCCGGCGGCGACGGGCGGGTCCGGATGCTGCAGACGGTCGCCGCGTACGCCGCCGCGCGCCTCGCCGAGGTCCCCGAGGAGGAGGCCGCCGCCCGCGACGCGCACGCCGCCTTCCACCTCGAGCTCGCCGAGCGCGCCGCCGCCGGGATCCACGGCTCCGGCCAGCGCGACCTGCTGCGCGAGCTCACCCTGGAGCAGGACAACCTGCGCGCCGCCATGCTGTGGCTGTCCGGCCGCCCCGGCACCGGCGCCGACGACGACCTGCGCCTGGCGACCGCGCTGGCACCGTTCCAGCATTTCACCGGGGTGTACCGGCAGGGCCGCGACTGGCTGTCCGGCGCCCTCGCGCGCCGCCCGGCCGCCCCGCCCGCGGTGCGCGCCGCCGCCTGCTCGGCCGCCGCGACGCTCGCCATGCTCGACTGCGACTACCCGGCGGCGGCCGCCCTCGCCGAACGCGCCCTGGCCGACGCGCCGGACGGCGACGTCCGGATCCGGGGCCGGCTGCTCACCCTGCTCGGCAGCGTCGAGCGGGAACGCGCCGACTACCCGCGCTCCAGCCGCTTCCTGCAGGAGGCCCTGGCGCTGTACCGCAGCGCCGGTGACGCGTGGGGCGAGGGCCGCGCCGCCCAGCTGGCGGGCGGCACCGCGTGGCTGTCCGGTGACCTCGGCTCGGCCGCGGCGCTGCTGGACGCGAGCCTCACCGCGTTCCGGGACCTCGCCGACGAGGAGTCCGTCGCGTCGACCCTGACCCACCTCGGCGCGGTCGCCCACTTCGGCGGCGACCGGCCGCGGGCCCGCCGCCACCTGGTCGAGGCGCTCGACCGGTTCACGGAGCTGGCGTTCCCGGAAGGCATCGGCTGGGCGCAGGACCTCCTCGGCCGGGTCGACCTCGCCGACGACGCGGTCCCCTCGGCCGCCGAACGCCTGCGCGCCAGCCTGTCCATCCACCGCCGGGTCGGTGACCGGTGGCGGTCGGCGAGCGTCCTGGAGGCGTTCGCCGAGGCCCGCCGCCGCCTCGGCGACCCGGCCCACGCCGCCGCCCTGCTCGGTGCGGCCGACGTGATCCGGCGCGAGATCGGCGCCCCGACCCCGGCGTGCGAGCTGCCTGGCCGCCGCCGGACCGAGGAGGCGCTGCGGGCCGCGCTGCCGGAGGCGGCGTTCGACCGGGCGCTCCGCTTCGGCGCCCGTACCTCCGTCGACGAGCTGCTCGACCTGTCGGGGTCCGCCGGGCACCTCGCGCTGGCCCACCCCTGATCCTGGCGATCCGCTCGACCGGCCACGGACACGGGTCGCGCCGGACCACACTCGGAGCGTGACCACGATCGGCCCGACCCCGCGGTGCCCTCACCACCCCAGCCGCTCCGCCCGGCCACGACCCACCCGCTCGTGCCGCAGCCGGTGGGGGCGCCGCCGCCCGGTGCTGGCGCAGCTCGGAGTGCCGCCGCAGCGGCTGGACCAGCTGGCGATGCTGTTCGTGGACCTGCTGCGGGCCAACCCGCCCGGGGTCGTGGTCCGCCGCGACCAGGAGGAGGCGTGGGCGACCACGGGCAGGCTCGTCTCCCGGTGGCTGGCGGACAGGGCCGCGACCGCCGCCCACGAGCCGGCCACCTGGAGCGCGCCGGTCGCCGTCCATGAGCGGCGGGGCGCGGAGGCGGCGGTGGTGTCGGTACGCACGTACCTGCCCTGTACCCCTACCTGCCCGGGCAGCTCGCGCTGGTCGAGTCGCCGCGGCTGCCCGGACGGTGGCGGTGCTGCTGGGTCGGCAACGTGCCGGCCGCCGGGAACCTGGTGGAGCTGCACGTGACCGCGCGGCCGGGGGACCCGACCGGGGCGGACCTGGTGGAGCGGACCGCCGCCGGTGACGCGCTGCTGCTGCGCCCCGCGGTCGGGGTGCCGGCGGTGGACCCGGGGTCGGCCCGGCCGCTGCTGGTCGTGGCGGCCCGCGACGCCGGGCGCCGGTGCGGGCGCTGCTCGGCGCGCTGCGGGCCGCCGGGGACCGCCGGCCGGTGACGGTGTTCTAGCCGGCCGCCGCCGAACGGGACCTGTACCGCCTCGCCGACCTCGCCCCGGAAGGCACCCTGCTGATCCGCGACCGCTTCACCGCGGCGGCTGACGGCGACTGGGCCGGTCACGAGGCGTTCGTGGCGGGCGATCCCGCCGCCGTCGCCCGGACCGTGCCCGCGCTGCGGGCCGCCGGGATCCCGGCCGGACGCATCCGCGGCGCCGCCGACGGGCCGGCGGACGCCTGACGGCCTTCGCCAGGAGACCGGTCACCCACACGGGTGACATCAGCGCCCGTGCACCCGCCGGCGCCGCGCGGGCCGTAGCGCAGCATCGTCCGGAATATGCGTGTTTTGTCAGATTGGTGTCAGCGACAGGGTGGTCCTCTATTTTCGGCTCATCTGCCCTACTTCGTGGAGGTGAGATGGGAATCCGGAAGGGTGTCGCCGTCGCCGTCGTGGCGGGCGCCGTCGCGGCGGGGGGCGCGATCGAGGCCGTGCCGGCGTTCGCCGCCGACTACAACGCGGTCCGTGGCGTGGTCGCCTTGACCAACGCCGCGCGTGCCCGGGCGGGCTGCGGCCCGGTCACGCTGAGCCCGCGGCTGAGCTACGCCGCGTGGCTGCACTCCAGGGACATGGCGGGCCGCGGGTACTTCTCGCACGGCTCCCCCGGCGGCGGCTCGCCGGGCACCAGGGTGGCGTCGGCCGGGTACCGCTGGTCGTCGTACGGCGAGAACATCGCCTGGGGACAGCGCAACGCGTCCGAGGTCATGAACGCCTGGATGCGCAGCCCCGGCCACCGGGCGAACATCCTCGACTGCCGCTTCCGCAACGTCGGGGTGGCGGTGGCGTACAACGGCCGCGGCGTGCCCTACTGGACCCAGGACTTCGCCAGCCCACGCTGAGGCGCAGGAGGGGCGTTCCCGCGGGCACCGACGACCGCCCGCGGGGGCTCCGCCATGTCCGCGTCACCACCCCGGTATCGCATTTCCCGATCATTTCCGCCGGGCCTGCGCACCGGCGTTCCCGGGCCGGATTTCCGCCCGGCATGCATTTCGCCGAATCCCGCTGAATGGTTGTCGAAAAACGACGACACAACCACTCCTGTCGATCTTGTTTGATCCGGGCAGCGGCACCGGACACGGGCGCAGGATCCGCGCGGCGGCCCCGGACGGCCGGGAGATCTTGCGGCATTCAGCCAGTTCACAGCCAAGGTTCACCACGCGTTGCCCGGCTGGGCTGGACAGAACGGGCGCCGGACCGCCTAATGGAATGCACCCGCCGGACCCGCAACCCGGTGGTCCCCGCCGCTCCACACCCGCCCGCACGACACCGCCATCCGCCGCAGTTTCCGAGCATTCGGCGCACCACGCGTCACCAGCCGGGCACGGCCGTGTTCGTTTCCGGCCCGTTCCACCGCATCCGCCGCCGCACGCAGCACTCCGTCACCCGAAACACCACCCTGGGTAGCTCGCACCCTTCTTCCGGGAGGCCCGCCGTGAACGACATCCTCACCGAGGCAACCGCCGCCGCGTACGTGGCCGCCGCCGGGTTCCGGGTCGGTCCTGTCGGTCGGGTCGGCGTCGAGCTGGAGTACTGCGTGCGTGACCTGAGCAAGCCGCTGCACCGGCCGGCCCCGCAGCGGCTGCTGGACCTGCTCGCCCACCTCGGCAACCCGCTGCCCGGCGGCAGCGGCGTCACGATCGAGCCGGGCGGGCAGCTGGAGCTGTCCTCGGCGGTCGGCGCGTCGATGGCCGGCTGCGTCGCCGCCCTCGGCCGCGACCTGGCCCTGGTGCGCTCCGCGCTGGCCGGCCACGGCCTGGTCCTGGACGGCACCGGCCTCGACGACGTACGGGCGCCGCTGCTCGTCACCGATCACCCGCGGTACGTGGCGCTCGCCGAGTACCACGACCGCTCCGGCCCGAACGGGCTCGAGGTGATGTGCAACTCCGCCTCGATCCAGGTGTGCCTCGACGCCGGCGGCGACGACGCGGACGGCAGCGACGGGGGCGGTTACCGGCGCCGCTGGTGGCTCGCCGACGCGCTCGGCCCGGTGGTCATGGCCGCGTTCGCCAACTCGCCGCACCGCTCCAGGTCCGGCCGGCGCTGGGTGTCGCACCGGCAGGGCCTGCGCTTCGGCACCGACGCCAGCCGCACCCGGGCGCCGCGCCGCGACGGCGACCCGCGCGCCGCGTGGTCCCGCTACGCCCTGGCCGCGAAGGTCGCGATGATCGCCGGGCCCGGGCGGTGGCACGTACCGGCCGGGCTGACCATGCGCGGGTGGCTGCGCGGGTACGGGCCCCGCCCCGTCACCCTGGAGGACCTGGAGCGGCACCTCGGCACCCTCGTGCCGCCCGTGCGCCCGCGCGGCTACCTGGAGCTGCGGATGATCGACCAGCAGCCCGGCGACGGCTGGGTCGTGCCGGTCGCGGTCGTCACCGCACTGCTCGACGACCCGCAGGGCGCGGAGGCGGCGGCCGCGGCGACCGAGCCGCTGCGCTCACCGCTGCGCCGGCACCGCGACTGGGTCGGCGCGGCGCGCGAAGGGCTCGCCGACCCGGCGCTCGCCGCCGCGGCGCTGGCCTGCTTCACCGCCGCGGGTGACGTCCTGCGACGGCAGGGTGCCCCGCTCGCGGTCCGCGACGCGGTGGACGAGTTCACCGACCGGTACGTCGCCCGCGGATCCTGCCCTGCTGAGGACCGCCGGGAGCAGCGTCGCAAGATCCGGGTCGGCGCCGGTGGGTGAGCGGTGCCGGTGTGGTATCAACGGGGTGACGATTCCCAGCGCCGTCGTGCGCGCCCACCCCGAGGAGCCGAGCCTGTGCGGGACATCGCCGTGTTCAGTGGCAGCGCGCACCCCGAGCTGGCGGAGGAGATCTGCGCCCAGCTCGAGGTGCCGCTGCAGCCCGTGAGGGTGGACCGCTTCGCCAACGACTGCCTCGAGGTGCAGCTGCAGGCCAACTGCCGCGAGCGCGACGTGTTCCTCATCCAGCCGCTCGTGCCGCCGGTGCAGGAGCACCTCGTCGAGCTGCTGCTCATGCTGGACGCGGCCCGGGGCGCGTCGGCGGCCCGCACGACCGTGGTCATGTCGCACTATGCGTACGCCCGCTCCGACAAGAAGGACGAGCCGCGCATCTCCATCGGCGGGCGGCTCGTCGCCGACCTGCTCACCGCCGCCGGGGCCTCCCGGGTGCTGACGCTGACCCTGCACTCGCCGCAGGTGCACGGGTTCTTCAGCGTGCCCGTCGACCACCTGCACGCGCTGCGCGAGCTCGCCACCCACTTCCGCAGCCTCGACCTCACCAACAGCGTGGTGGTCTCGCCCGACCTCGGCAACGCGAAGGTGGCGTCCGCGTTCGCCCGGATGTTGGGTGTACCGGTGGCCGCCGGCGCCAAACAGCGCTTCAGCGACGACCGGGTGGTGATCAGCGCGGTCATCGGCGACATCGAGGGCAAGGACGTCATCGTCCTGGACGACGAGATCGCCCGTGGCAGCACCATCATCGAGCTGCTCGCCCGGCTCCGCGAGCGCAACGTGGCGAGCGTCAGGGTCGCGTGCACGCACGGACTGTTCACCGACGGCGCCCTGGACCGGCTCGCCGCGCTGCCCGAGGTGCTGGAGATCGTCTGCACCAACAGTGTGCCGATCCCGAAGGAGAAGTTCGTGCCGAAGCTGCGGGTGCTGTCGATCGCGCCGGCGATGGCCGAGGCGATGCGCCGAATCCACAACGGCGAGTCGGTCAGCTCGCTGTTCCACTGACGGACCGATCTGCACATGCGCACAGACCAGCAAGACCCGCCGGCCGCCGCCGCGTCCGTGGGCGGCACGCCGGTGGTCGGGGTGCTGGGGCCGTTGCGGGCCGGGATCGGCGGGCAGGCCGTGGACCTCGGCGGGCCCCGGCAGCGGGCGGTGCTGGCCCGGCTCGTCGCCGCCGGTGGGCACGTCGTGCCGACGGACAGGTTCATCGACGACCTCTGGCAGGGGGTGCCGCCGCCGAAGGCCCTCGCCGCGCTGCAGGTGTACGTGTCGAACCTGCGCCGCGCCCTGGAGCCGGACAGGGCGCCGCGCACCCCGGCGAGCGTCCTCGTGACCGTCGCGCCCGGGTACGCGCTGCACCTGCCCCCCGGCGCCGTCGACGCGTGGCGCTTCGAGGCGCTGCTGCGCGAGGGCAGCGCGATCGCGGAGCGCGACCCGGCCCGGGCCGACGGGCTGCTGCGGGAGGCGCTCGCGGCGTGGGCGGGGCCGGCGTACGCCGAGTTCGCCGACGAGCCGTGGGCGGTGCCCGAGGCCGGCCGCCTGGAGGAGCTGCGGCTGGTGTGCGTCGAGGCGGGCGGCCGGGTTGCGGTGCGCCTGGGCCGGGCCGCGCTCGTCGTGCCGGCCCTGGAGCGGCACGTGCAGGCCCACCCCCTGCGCGAGGAGGCGGTGCACCTGCTGGCGTCGGCGCTGTACGCCGCGGGCCGGCAGGGCGACGCCCTCGCCGCGCTGCGCGGTGCGCGGGAACGCCTCGCGACCGAGCTCGGCATCGACCCGGGCCCCGCGCTGCGCGCCCTGGAGGCGGACGTCCTCGCGCAGGCACCGCACCTGGACGCGGGCCGCGCCGGCTCGCCCCACCCTGCCACAGACCGGGTGAAGGGCGTGGCGGGGGGCACCGCGCCGGGGGCCGGCGCACCGGACGGGCCGGGGCGGGAGGCTCCGTCCGGAACGCACCTGTCCGGCCCGCGGCCGTGGGAGACGCCACCGGATGGCGTACAAGGGAAATCTGAAGCAGCCGCCTCGGGGGGCTTCGGGCGGGAGCGGGAGCTGGCCACGCTCGCGCGGGTGGCCGAGGAGGTCCTGCGCGACGGGGCGCGGGTCGTGTGGGTCGGCGGGGAGGCCGGCGCGGGCAAGACGACGGTGCTGCGGATGTTCGCCGCGCGGCTCGGGTGGCGGGTCGCGTGGGGGCGGTGCCCCGAGGTGGACGGCGCGCCGCCGGCCTGGGCGTGGAGCGAGGTGCTGCGCGCCCTGCCGCAGGGCGACCCGGCCGCGGACGCCCGCCTCGCCCCGCTGCTGTCCGCCGACATCGGCCCCGCGGACGTTTCCGGCGGCACGGCATCCGCGCGGGCGACCGGCGGCGCGCAGTCCGCGCGCGCGAACGGTGACGCGCAATCCGCGCGCGCGAACGGCACGGCGGGCCATGACAGCGCGGTGGGCCACGGCGCCACGGCGGGCTTCGACACGGACGGCGCGGGCCGTGTCCTGCGGGCGGCCGGCGGTGGGCAGTTCGCGCTCGCGCAGGCCGTCGCCGAGCATCTGAGCGGCTTCGGGCCGTTGCTGGTGGTCCTCGACGACGTGCACCGGGCCGACGGCGAGACGCTGCAGGTCCTGCGGCACCTGGCGGTCGCCCTGGAGGACCGGCCGCTGCTGCTCGTCGCCACCCACCGGCCCGGGGAGTCACAGCCGGACCTGGACGCGGTCCGCGCCGCCCTCGCCGGGCACCGCGCCGCCGACATCGACCTCGGCGGGCTCGACCCCGAGGCCGGCCGGGCGTTGCTGCGCAGCCTCGGCGTGCCCGGCGACGCCGTCGACGTGGTCGTGGAGCGCACCGGCGGCAACCCGCTGTTCCTCACCGAGACGGCCCGGCTGGTGTCCGCCGAGGGCGCCGACAGCGCCGTACGGGCCATCCCGTCCGGCATCGGGCACGTGCTGCGGCGGCGGCTCAGCCGGCTCCCCGCGACCGCGCAGACGGTGCTGCGGCACGCCGCGGTCCTCGGCCGGGACGCCGACATCGACGTGCTGGTCGCCGCCGACGGGTCCGCCGAGGACACCGTGCTGGACGGCCTGGAGGCGGGGGTCGTGTCGGGGCTGCTGGAGGAGCCGGCGGCGGGCCGCGTCCGGTTCACGCACGCGCTGCTGCGCGACGTCCTGTACGACGACATGCCCCTGCTGCGCCGCCGCCGGCTGCACGCCCGGGTCCTGGCCGCCCTCGAGGAGCTCGGCTCGGCCGACGTCGCCGCGCTGGGCCACCACGCGCTCGCCGCCGCCACGCCGGCCACCGCGGGCACCGCCGCCGGGTACGCGGCCGCCGCAGCCAGGCAGGCCACCGCCCTGTACGCGCACCGCGAGGCCGCCACCCTCTACCGCGGCGCCCTGGACGCCGGGCCGCTGCCGCCGGGGCAGCGCCACGACCTGCTGTGCGGGCTGACGTCGGCGCTGGCCAACGCCGGTGACGTGACCGCCGCGCGGGCCGCCCGGGCCGAGGCCCTGCGGGCCGCCGCGGTCGCCGGGGTGCCCGCGTACGCGGCGCTGACCGCGTACGACGCGCCGGTCGCCTGGACGATCCGCGCCGACCGGGCCGTGGACACCGCCCTCGTCGCCGAGCTGGAAGCAGCGTTCACGACAGCGCCCGACGCGGCGACGCGGTGCCGGCTGCTGGTGGCGCTGGTGTACGAGCTGGAGGGCGACGACCTGGCGCGCTGCGACGCGGCCAGTGCCGAGGCGCTCACCCTCGCCGGCGACGACCCGCTGCTGCGCTGCCACGCCCTCAACGCCCGCTACTTCGCCGTGCTCAACCCGGCCCGCCGGCACGAGCTGCCCGCCGTCGGCGCGCGGCTGCTGGAGGTGGCGACCGCGGCCGGGCTGGTGCAGTTCCAGGCGCAGGCGCACCACGTGCTGTTCCAGGCCGCCCTCGAACGCAACGACCTGGCCGCCGCGCAGGAGCACGTCGACCGGGCAGTGCGGCACGCGACCGCCGGGCAGCTCGGCGCGGCCCTGTCGGTGATGGCGCTGTTCGGCGCGGTGCGGGCGCTGCTGGCCGGCGACCCCGCGACCGCCGAGCGGCTCTACACCGAGCTGACCGCCCGCATCGCCCGCACCGGCCAGCCGAACGCCGCCCTCGTCGGCATCGCCGGGGTGTTCTTCGTGCACCTGGCCACCGGCACCACCGACGCGCTCCTGCCGATGTTGCGGCCGGTGTACGAGCGGCTGCCCGAAGCCCTCAACGACTTCATGGTCCGCGCCCTGCTGGACGGCGGCCAGGTCGAGGAGGCCAGGCAGATCTGGTCGCCCGACGCCGTCGCCGTCCGGGAGGACTACTACTGGCTCGCCTGGATGGGCCTGCGCGCCTGGAACGCCACCGCGCTGCGCAGCGAGCCGCACGCCCGCGACTGCTACGCGGCGCTGCTGCCGTGGGCGGGGCAGTTCGTCGGCCTCGCCAGCGGCTCGCTGACCGGCCCGCCGGTGGACCTGATCCTCGCCGACCTCGCCGACGTGCTCGGCCTGCCGGAGGCCGCCGCCGGGCACCGGGCCGCCGGGCACGCCCTGGCCGCCGCGATCGGCGCCGTGCCGTGGCTGGCCGGCGCGCCGAGCACCGACGAGACGGCGGGGTAAGCGCGCGGCGGCGTCAGCCGGCCGGGAAGATGACCGCCTCGCGCTTGGCGAACCCCCGCCGCGTCGCCGCGAGCAGTACCCGCAGCACCGGCCCCGCCATCCGCTTGAGCTCGGCGAGTTCGGCCGGCGTGGCGTACCGCTCGATGCGCGGCAGCTCGAAGCCCATCTTGCCGCCCTTGCGCACCGCCGCCTCGACCTTCGCCCAGTCGGCGTCGGACACGTACCGCTGGATGACGGGGAACACGGTGCGCTCCTCGTCCTCGATGTGCTCGTCGAGCAGGTCCCGCAGCGTGCCGAGCACGTCGGCGAGCCGGTGCGCCGCGGCCCGGTCGTGCGGCGCGGCGGCCAGCGCGCGGGCGTCGCGGCGGATGGCGTCCAGCAGCGGGTCGAGCTGCCGGTGGTCGTCGGTGAGGTCGCGCAGGTCGACCTCCGCGCCGGCGCTGGCCTCCAGCACCGGCCACAGCACGTCGTCCTCCGCCTGGTGATGGTGGTGGATCCCGTCGCAGAGCGTCTCCAGGTACGCGGCGATCGCCGCGGCCCGCTCGGCGGTGTTCGGCGTGACGCCGCCGGCGATGTCGCGCAGCAGCGCGGCGAAGCGGTGCGCGTCGCCGCGCATGGACCGGTGGTTCACGGTGATCCCGACAAGGTTCGGCACGGTGTTGTCTCCTCAGGTCGAACGGTGCTGTCCCGAGTTGACCGCCCGGCACTTGGCCGGCACTTAAAGCCTGGTTGCCGTCAGCCGAAGGCGCGGATGATGCGGTCGCCGACGAGCAGGAGCCGGCCGGAGGGGAGCATCAGCTCGGCGGCGGTGTCGGTGTACTTCGCCAGCCGCAGCCGGCGCACGACGTGACCGTCGGCGGCGCGCAGCACGACGATCTCGGTGAACTCCGACGCCGGGGTGAAGTTGCCGTGACGGACCGCCGCCATCCTGCTGATCATGGTCCCAGCGAAGCAGGGTGAGGTTGCAGGGCGGTGAGAACGGCCGCACTCCGCCCGCCCGTGTGGCCGCTGACCTGCGCCGCGTGCCATAGTCGGATGGTCGCGGCGCGTACCTGCGCCGTCCCGGACGAGTCACGTCGTACCCGGCCCGACAAGACGGCGTGGTGTGCGGGAGTGCGCCATGATCGTCCAGGTGTTCGGGTCGCTGTGTGTGCTGGTGCCCTTCGTGCTGGTCCAGCTGGGCCGGTTGTCGTCGGCGTCGCGCTGGTACGGCTGGCTCAACCTCACCGGTTCCTCACTGCTCGCGGTCGAGGCCGCCATCGGCCACGACTGGGGGTTCCTGCTGCTGGAGGGGGTGTGGGCGGCCGTGTCGCTGCACTCGCTCACCAAGGCGGCGAAACCAGCAAAGGCGGAGGTCCCGGCCGAGTAGCGGCGCTCCGCGGTCGCGCTGCCGGGTCAGCCGGCCGCGGCGGCCACGATGGCGGTGCGCAGGGCCTGCAGGGCGTGGGTGCGGGCGCCGGCGAGCGACGGGTGGTCGGTGTGGGCGGCGGGGCGGACGGGGACGTGCCGGGGCAGGCGGGCGAAGGCGGCGCGCACCGCGGTGAGGACCGGCGGGTGGCTGCCCCACGGGCCGCCGAGCACGACGAGGGCCGGGTCGGCGAGGGCGACCGCGGCGGCGAGGACGCCGGCGACGGCGGTGCCGATCACGGGCAGGACGTCAGGGCCGGCGGTGCACAGGGACTCGACGTCGATCGCGGTGGAGGCGGGGCGGCGCAGGCGCAGCGCGGCGAACACGTCGGTGAAGGGCATGGCGCGGCCGCCGGGGCCGGTGGTGATCAGGTGCGCGATCTCGCCCGCGAAGCCGGCGTGGCCGCGCAGGACCTCGCCGGCGCTGACGACCGCGCAGCCGAGGCCCTCGCCGAGGTACACGTAGACGAAGTCGTCGCCGGCGTGCTCGGCTCGGGCGGCCCAGTTGACGTCGTTGTCGACGGTGACCGGGCCGGTGACGTACGGGGCGAGCAGCTCGACGGGGTCCAGGTCGCCGACGAGGAACGGGGCGTCGGGCAGGTGGACGAGCCGGCCGGTGCCGCGGTCGACGGGGTCGGCGGCGCTGACGGCCGCCACCCGCACCGGACCGCCGGACCGCGCCGCCGCGCCGCCCGTCAGCTCACCGGGGACCGGCGCCGGCGCGCTGCTCGCCGGCGCCGCCCCGCCTCCCGCCAGCTCACCGGCGACCGCGGTCAGTGCCGCCGCGACCGCCGCGGGCCGGGCCGGGCGCTCCAGCGGCCGCGCCGCCCGGGCGAGGACCGCGCCGTGCGCGTCGAGGCGCTCGGCCACCACCCCGGCCGGCGCGATGTCGACCGCGAGGGCCGTCCCCGCCGACGGTGACAGCCCGTAGTACGTGCCGATCCGCCCCCGGCCCGTGGTCCGCTCCCCGGTGTCCACGACGAGACCGGACGCGGTGAGCCGGCGCATGCTCTCCGACACCGTGGGCTTGGAGATGCCGGCCTGCACCGCGAGCTCCGCCCTGGTCAGCCGGCCGGCGTCCATCAGGGCGCGCAGCACGTGCTCGTCGGACAGGGACCGCAGCAGCTCCAGCGAGGGCTTGACCGGCGTCACGCGGCGATTCTAGTCAGGAGTCTTGCCTAAATCCGCGACCCGCCGTACGGTCCACTAGTAAGGAGTCCTGCCTAGAAGGAGCGCGACGCCATGCCGGTCCAGACCGCACTGCCGCACTGGGAGACCACGCCCGACGACCTGCGCTCCGCGACCCGCGAGGTCAAGGCCGCGATCAGGGCCCGGATCGCGGCGGCGGGGCGCACGGTCGAGGAGGTGTTCGCCGTCGTCGAGCGGGGCATCGAGGCCGAGGTCCGCGACATCGAGGCGGCCCGCGAGCGCGGCGAGACCGTCTGGCCGGTCATCGACTACGCCGACATCGCGGCCGGCACGGTGTCCGGGGCCGACCTGGCCCTGCTGCGCCGCCGCGGCTGCCTGGTGGTGCGCGGGCACTTCGACCGGGGGCAGGCGCTCGGCTGGGATCGCGAGATCGTCTCGTACGTCGAGCGCAACGCCTTCTTCGAGCACTACCGCGGCCCGGCGGACGACTTCTTCGGCAGCGTCGACTCCAAGCCCGAGATCTATCCGATCTACTGGTCGCAGCCGCAGATGCAGGCGCGGCAGAGCGACCGGATGGCGGCCGTGCAGACGTTCCTGAACGGGCTGTGGAAGCACGAGTCGGACGGGGTGCGGTGGTTCGACCCGCGGCGCGACGCGATGTACCCGGACCGCATCCGCCGCCGCCCGCCGGGCGCGACCTCCGGCGGGCTGGGCGCGCACCTGGACCCCGGCACGCTCGACCTGTGGATGACGCAGGCGTACCAGCAGGCGTTCCGGCACCTGTTCGACGGCAGCGTCGAGCGGTACGACCCGTGGGACGCCGCGTACCGCACGGCCGGGCCGCAGTACCCGGGCTCGACGATGTGCTCGGCGTTCCGCACGTTCCAGGGCTGGACGGCGCTGTCGGACATGGACCACGACCAGGGCGTGCTGCACACGGTGCCGATCCCCGGCGCGATGGCGTGGCTGATGCTGCGCCCGTTGCTGGCCGACGTCGCCGACGACGACATGTGCGGTGTCACCGTCAACCAGGCGTTCCCCGCCGGCAACGAGCGCTGGCACGGCCCGCTGCTGCGGGCGCTGAGCGGCATCCCCGACGTGCGCGCCGGCGACTCCGTCTGGTGGCACTGCGACATGATCCACTCGGTGGCGCCGGTGACCGGCCAGCGGGGCTGGGGCAACGTCATGTACATCCCGGCCGCCCCGTGGTGCCCGCGCAACGAGGCGTACAGCGCGTCGGTGCGCGCGGCGTTCCTCACCGGCTCCAGCCCGGCGGACTTCCCGGAGGAGCACTACGAGCGGGCCTGGGAGGGCCGCTTCACCGTCGACCGGCTCAACGCCACCGGCCGCCGCGGCCTCGGCATCACCGTCTGAGCACCCGGCGGGGACACTCAGAACGGCAGGAAGACCCGGCGCAGCACCGACGGCGCGAACAGCATGTGGGCGTGCCGGCCCTGCGGGACGCCCCGGCGGGCGCCGGCGCCGGTGAGGTCGTCGCGGTCAAGGACGGTGACGGTGTCGCTCAGCGCGCGGGCGGCGAGGAGCCCGGCGATGCTCGCGCCGAGGACGACCGCGCTGGTGGATGCTCTGCTCATGCGCCCAGCCGACCATTGACCAGCGGTGATTCGTAGGTAGAAGTACGAGCAGCGGGTGTCAGCGACTGCCGCGTGTCACGTTCATGACAGGAGCGCCGGAGGGGCAGGTGAACGTCATGCGGACCAGGTCGTTGCCGCGCCGGAACTCGACGTACGCCGTGGCGGCCGGACCGTCCTGCTGGCTCTGCGTCCTGTACGGCCGGATCGGCTCCGACGTGACGACCCGGACCTGCCCGCCGCCCGCACAGGCCGCCTGGACGGTGCCCGCCTCGGTGGTGAACGAGACCGGGCCGGTCGAGGCGGGCGACGGGTCGCCGGTGGCGCCCGGCGGCGGTGTCGTGCCGGTGGTGGCCGTGCCGCCGCCGCCGGGTTGCGGGACGGTCGACGCCGTCGAGCCGCCGGTGGCGGAGCCCGGCAGCTGGCCGGGGCGGGTGACGGCAGACGGTGTCCCGCCGGACGGCACGCCGCCGGCCGACCCGCCCGCGGCGCCGGCGGCGGGCGCGGCCGTCATCCCGCCCGCGCTGCCCTGCGGCCGGTCGGCCCGGTCGAGCGCGGCCAGCAGCCACGGCAGCGCCACGGCGAGCAGCAGCACGGCGGCGGCGAGGGCGTACCAGCGGGCCCGCGGCGGCGGCCCGTCCTGCGCGGCGGCGTGGCGGGCCGGGCCGGGCGTGGGCAGCGGTCCGGCGGCTGCCGCCAGTACCGCGGCGGATGCGGACGACTCGGGGTCGGCGGCGGCCAGGACGGTGGTGACCGCCTCCGCGGTGGGGCGGGCGGACGGCTCCTTGTCCAGGCACGCCATGCACAGCCGCGCGACCGCGTCGGGCACCCCGGCCAGCGGCGGCAGCGGCAGCGGCGGGGTGAAGACATGGTCGCGGATCAGCTGGGTCGTGGTGCCGGCCGACCATGGCAGCGTCCCGGCGAGCAGGCGGTAGAGCAGCACGCCGAGGGCGTAGACGTCCGACGCCGGCACGACATGCCCGGACAGCCGCTCCGGCGCCAGGTACGCGGGGGTGCCCAGGACGTCCTCGACCGGCTGCGGGCCGACGGGCGCGGCGAGCCCGAAGTCGACGAGCTTCGCGCCGTCGACGGTGACCATGATGTTCGCCGGTTTGACGTCCTGGTGGACCAGGCCGGCGGCGTGCGCCGCGGCGAGCCCGGCGGCGACGTCGGCGCAGATGCCGAACACCTCCGCCGGCGGCAGCTCCCCCGCGTCGAGGTGCTGCTGGAGGGCGCGGCCCGCGACCAGCTCCATGACCAGGAACGGGTAGCCGTCCTCGCCGAAGTCGTGCACCTGGGCCAGGTTGCGGTGCGACAGCGCCGCCGCGGCGCGGGCCTCGCCCATGATCCGCTCGCGGGCGGCGGCGTCGCGCAGGTGCAGCACCTTGACCGCGACCGCCCGGTGCAGGACCTCGTCGCGGGCCAGCCACACCACCGACATGCCACCCGAACCGAGCAGCTCCTCAAGGCGGTAGCGCCCGCCCAGCAGCAGCTCACTCATCGGGACCATCCTGCACCATCGATGACCGGAGCCCAGCACCGGCAGCCGCGGTTTCCCTGCGCCTCGCCGCGCTGCAGTCCGACTCCACCGGCGCCGCCGAGCTCGCCGACACGATGACCGCCGTGGCCCGCCAAGCGCAAGGAGGCACAGGAGGTGGTACTGCGGCCCAGGGAGCTGACCACCCGGCTGGACCGCCTCACCACCGACCTCGCCGAGGCCGTCGGCGGGTTCACCATCGCCTGCCCCGGCCCCTCACCGATCGGGTGGTGTCGCGGCGGATCCCGCCCCTCCGGCCGCACGGAATGCCGAAACTGGTGGTACCGGAAGCGAAGCATGCGATCGCACAAGCTCACCGGAAGCGAGACGGCCGGCCCGGATGGCCGCGGGCCGGCCGGCGCCCGCAAGGGTGCATGATCGGGGGCGTGACCGTCCTCGTCGTCGGTGCCGTCAACACCGACCTGGTGATCGAGACCGCCCGCATCGCCGCCCCCGGCGAGACCGTCATCGCGGCCCGGTCCTCGACCGGCCACGGCGGCAAGGGCGGCAACCAGGCCACCGCCGTCGCCCGCCTCGGCGCCGCCTGCACCCTCGCCGCCCGCGTCGGCCCCGGCTTCGACCCGTCGACGCTGCCCGGCGTGGACACCTCCGCCCTGGTCCGCGACGCCACCTCCACCGGCCTGGCCGTCGTGCTCGTCGCCGCCGACGGCGAGAACGCGATCACCGTCGTGCCGGGCGCGAACGCCAACCTGTCCCCCACCGACATCGCCCTCCCGCCCGGCCCGCCCGGCGTCGTCCTGGCCAGCCTCGAGGTGCCCCTGCCGGCGGTCGCCGCAGCGGCCCGGCTGGCCCGGGCCGCCGGCTGGCGGGTCGTGCTCAACCCGGCACCCGCCGTCCCGCTGCCACCGGACCTCCTCGCCGACGTCGACGTCCTGGTGCCCAACGAGCACGAGCTGGCCGTGCTGGGCACCCCGGCCGACCTGCTCGCCGCGGGCGCGGGCGCGGTCGTGGTGACCCTCGGCGCGGCCGGCTGCCGCGTGCATGCCGTCGACGGCACCACCGACGTGCCGGCCCACCCGGTCCGCGCGGTGGACACGACCGGCGCCGGCGACGCGTTCTGCGCCGCGCTGGCGTGGGCGTTGGACGGCGGCCGGCCCCTGGACGAGGCGGTCCGGCTGGCGTGCGTCGCCGGCGCGCTCGCCACCCGCGCCGTCGGCGCCCGCGCGGCGCTGCCGACCGCGGCGGAGCTCACCGCCGCCGCTGCCTCGGCCGCGCCCTGACCACCGGCACAGCCCGCCACCACCCGCAAGGCCCGCAGCCACCGGCGCGGACCACACCGGAACCGCTACCCCGCCCTGACTGCCCACACGGCCCGCCACCGCCCCACCGGCACGGCCGGCCCGCGCGGACCTCGCCACCGCCGCCACCGCGCCGCCAGGCCAGCAGCCACCGCCGCGACCACGGGCCCGACACGGCCACCACCGCCCCGCCCGGCACGGCCAACCGCCGCAACCCTCACCGCCGCCGCCAATTCGACCGCGCTCTGACCAACGACACGGCCATCACCGCCGCGGACCCGGCCGGCGCGACCATCGACCCCGACCGCCGCCGTCGCCCCCGCTGGCCCAGCCGTCGCCGTGGCCACCGCCCACACCGTGGCCGGGCCTCGCCGGCCGTCACCCCTGGTCCTCACCCCCGCACCGATCCGCGCCGGGCCCGCGGGTGACGCGAAATGGCGGCGGCTGGCACACTTGCGCCATGTTGCGACGGATGCGGTGGGTTGTCGTGCCTGCGGTGGCACTGGTGGTCTTGACGGCGCTGCCCTCGGCGGCCTACGCGTTGCCCGCGGGCGGCACCGGCGGCACGTCGTTCCTGTCGAACCTGTCGCTGCGCGACCTGACGATGATCGTCGCGGGTATCGGCGTCTTCGGGGCGCTGCTGATCGTCGTCGGCGTCGTGGGGCTGCGCCGGTCCCGGGCCGCCCGCCGGGCGTCCATCGCCCCCTGACCCGCTCCGCGGCCCGGGGTCACCGCACCCTGACCGGCCCCGCCGGCCGGAGGCGCCGCAGTCTGGGTACCGGTACCTACGCCGCGGTGAGTAGCGGCACGCATCCGCGACGGCGATCGGCGCCGCAGAGTGTGCGCATGCATTCCTCGCGCGGTGGCAGCATGGTCCGGTGGTGGGCGACGGTCGTGGTGGGAGCCGCGGCGGCGCTGCTGTTCGCCTGGCTCGGCCGGGTCGCGGGCGTGTCGCTCGCGACCCTGGTGGCGATCGGTGCCGGCCTCGCCGCGCTGATGTGGACGGTCGTGCTCGTCACGTGGCCGTGGAACCTGTACTTCGACGCCCGGCAGGTGGCCGCCGAGCACGTCGTCTCCCGGGAGCGCGGCATCGCGGTCCCGGCGGCGCGCGACGAGGAGGCCCGCCGCATCGCCCGGTGGATGCTGCGGTTCGCCATCGGCGGGCACGTGGGCACCGCCGCCGTGAGCGCCGCGTTCGCGTTCGTGTCCGGTGAGTTGATGGGGTACTACCTCGCCGGGTTCTACCTGCTGTCGACGTTCGTGCGGCCGGCCGCCGCGTACTTCGGACACCTGCGCGACCGGCTCACCGCACTGCGGCGGGAGAGCACCCACCCGCGCGACGACGTCGTGACGCTCGACGCGACCGTCAGTACATTGACCGGCACCGTCGAGCAGCTCCGGCGGGATCTTGACGAGGCCCGCACGACCGCTGCCGGCGACGTGGCGCAGCTGCGCCGGCAGGTGACCGGGGACGTGACCCGGCTGGAGGAGGCGCAGGCGGCGGACCGGGCCGCGGCCCGCGACCGCGACGCGGCGCTGCGGGCCCGCATCGAGCAGATGGCCCGCCGCATCGAGGGCACCCTCGACGGCATCAGCGACCATCAGGAGCTGCTGACCGGCATCCGCGCCCTGGTGAGGATGATCAGGACCGATCCGGCGTGAGCGTCCGGGGACCGGCGAATCAGCCGGTGCGGGCGCGGCGCCGCGCCCAGTCCTCGTAGACCGCCGCCAGGTCGGCGTGGCCGGCGTCGGCCAGGTGCAGCAGCTTGTGCCGGGCCAGGGCGAGGCCGAGGCGGACACCGTCGTGCTGGTGGGCGCCGCCGGCGAGCGCGGCCAGCACCCCCGCCGCGTACAGGTCGCCGGCGCCGGTCGCGTCGAGCACCAGGTCGGCGGCGAGGGTGTCCTGCGGGTGGAACCGCGCCCGCAGCAGCGGGCCGGACCGGATGAACGTGGTGACCCCTGCCGGGCGTTTGACGTGCACGACCCGGCCCGGCCGGCCGACGCGCAGGATCCGGTCGGCGGCCCACGTGTCGTCGCCGGTCGCGCCGAGGGCCAGCAGCTCCCGCTCGTTGACCAGCACGTGGTCGGCCATCGTCGCCAGCGCCGCGACCGGGGCGGTGCCGCTGCCCGCCCATACGTGCCCCGGGTCGAACGTCAGCGCCGTCTCCGGGCTGCGGTCGCGCACGGCGGCCAGGACGTCGGCGAGGACCGCCGGGCTGCGCTCGTCCAGCAGTGAGGTGACGTGCACCGTCCTGGCCGCCGACAGGTACTGCACGACCTGCTCGAAGCGCGACTCGAGGTGCCCCGCCATGCGGTCGTTGGCACCGGGGTGGACCAGCAGCGTCCGCTCGCCGTCCTTGACCAGCGACAGGCAGACGCCGCTGAGCTCGCCGGGCACGTCCCGTACGAGCTCGGTGTCGATGCCGAGCCGCTGCAGCCGCTGCACGATCGGGGCCCCGGGCACCGGCAGCCGGCCGGCCACGCCGACGTAGCCCAGCCGCAGGCCGGCGCCGGTGTGGGCGAGCGCGGCGACCGTGTTGTACGCCGAGCCACCGACCGCGACCCGGACCACCGCGGCGTGCACCGTGCGCATCGCGGCGTCCACCGTGGCCGCGCCGACCCGGCACTCCGCGCCCCAGTCGACGCCGCCGCGCAGCAACGACCGCGCGGCGGGCGAGACGGGGGCGATCGAGTCGAAGTTGAGCGCCCCGACCCCGACGACGTCGAACCGGAAGACCACGCCGCTGCTCAGCCGCCCGCCGCGCTCGGCGCGCCGACGGGCGCCGGGCCGGCCACCGCATCGGCCGCGACCGCGCCGACGCGCGCCGGTGCCGCCGGGCCGGTCGCCGCATCGGCCGTGGCCGCGCCGACGCGGGTCGGTGCGGCCGGGTCGAACGCGGCCTCGACCGCGACCCGCTCCATCTCCTCCACGAGGGCCTCGATCTCGGCCGGGGCGAGCCGGCGCGTGTCGGCGCAGATCGACACGTCCACCGCGTCCGGGGCGGCGTCGACGCTGATGTTCAGCGCGGCGTCCAGCACGTCGACCTTGCGGTTCCACCAGCTCGCCGAGCGGGGCAGCGCGTCCTGCAGCTGCTGCGGCGTGGCGAGGTCGGCGGGTGGCGGCGGCGCGCCGTCGCGGGTCCGCCGGTCGTTGACGATGATCGAGAAGTCGACGTCGCCGCGGTCGGCGCGGACCCGCTCCAGCATCGCGGTGAGCGCGAGCGGGTCGAAGTGGCCGTGCATGTACGCGTTCGTCGCCGCCGTCCAGGCCCGCCCGACGACCTCGTCGAAGGTCGCGCCGGCCACGTCGACGGCGCAGATGGCCAGCTGGGCCAGCTGGCTGACGGAGCCGGCGCAGCCGGGGCGGAACCGGTTGCTCACCACCAGCTGCGCGACGCTCGGGCTGCGCCCGGTGAGCCTGGCCAGGGCGACGGCGTAGGCGGCCAGCACCACGTAGCCGACGCCGGCGCCCGTGCGGTGCGCGACCAGCTGCATCGCCAGGTGCATCGCCGGCGAGCGGCGGGTGATCTCCCAGTACCGTGGCTGCCGCGGATCGCCGGAGCCGCCGAAGCGTTGCGCGGGGATGGACCGCAGCAGCTGCTCCCAGTAGCGCAGCGACTTCTCGCTCTGCCGCCGCCCGGACGGGGTCGCCTGCTTGGCCGCCATCTCCAGCGGCGTCAGCCCCGGCACCGGCGCGGTGGTCGTGCCGGTCGCGGGGTCGAGGTTGGCCATGTCCCGCACGATCGCGTCGATGCCGAACCCGTCGACGGCGACGTGGCAGTACAGCACGACGACGTGGGTCACCTCGCCGCGGTGGCGCACGACCCCCATCCGGACCGGCCATTCGGCCTCGTAGGCGAAGGGGGTCTGCTCGTACCGCAGCCGCAGCTGCTCGGCGGCGGCCTCCGGCGCCTCGTCGGCGTCCTCGTCGACGTCCAGGACCTCGAGGGTCAGCGAGCCCTCGGCGGACACGACCTGCCGGGTGGCGTCGGGGTCGAACCGTAGCCTGGTCCGCAGCGCCTGGTGGCGGCTCACGAGGTACCGCAGCAAGGTCTCCATGGACTGCACGGTCGTGCCGGGTGGCATGGCCACGGTCCCGCCGATGTTCATGCTGAGCCCGGTGTCGCGCATCGTCTGCCAGATCCCGAGCTGTGCCCAGGTCAGGTCGGCGACGCCGGAGCCCTCACCGTGGAACGGCACGAGGATGCGACTTGTGGAAATGCCCATCGCTATTCCTTTCTGTGACCGCCCATGGAAATTGTGGGCGTGCATCCGAAGAAGTCAATGGGCCGTACGGCGAAGGGTGCGGCAGGCGGGAGGCCTGCCGCACCCGGGGCGACGGTCGCGGGTCAGCTCGCGGCGGAAATGACCAGCTCCTTGTGCTCGGCCGGCAGGTGCTCCTCGGCCTTGCCCTCGACGTGCAGCTCGGGCAGGGCCCGGGCCAGCCACTGCGGCATCCACCAGTTGACCCGGCCGAGGACGTGCATGACGGCCGGCACGAGCAGCAGGCGGACCACGGTCGCGTCGAGCAGGATCGCGGCGGCCATGCCGACCCCGATGACCTTGAGGACCAGGTCGGGGCTCGGGATGAAGGCGGCGAACACCGCGATCATGATGGCGGCCGCGGCGGTGATGACGCGGGCGGTGCTGGCCAGGCCGTCGGTGACGGCGCGGCCGTTGTCCGTGGTGCGGGTCCAGACCTCGCGCATCCGGCTGACCAGGAACACCTCGTAGTCCATCGACAGGCCGAACAGCACGGCGAACATCAGCACCGGCACGAACGCGGGCAGCGGCGTCTCGGTGTCGATGCCGACCAGGCGGCCGGCCCAGCCGCCCTGCAGGACGAGGGCGACCACGCCGTACGCGGCGGCGACGGACAGCAGGTTCATGATGGCCGCCTTGACCGCGACGGCGACGCTGCGGAAGGAGACCAGGAGCAGCAGCATGGACAGCAGCACCACGCCGCCGATGAGCAGCGGGATCCGCCGGGCGATGTTGGCGGTGCTGTCGATCGCGGTGGCGGTGACGCCGCCGACGTGGACCTCGGCGCCGGTGCCGGCGACGGTCTGCGGCAGCATGTCGCGCAGCCGCTCGACCAGGTCCTCGGTGCGGGCGTCCTGCGGGCCGGTGCGCGGCAGCACGGTGACGACCGCGGTGGTGCCGTCCTGGTTGAGCTGCGCGGGCAGCGCGGCGGCCACCCCGTCGACGCCGGGCAGCGCGGCGGCGAGCTTGTCCAGCGCCGCGGTGTCACCGGCGCGGGGCAGCTGCACGGCCAGCACGAGCGGGCCGTTGGCACCCGGGCCGAAGCCCTCGGCGACGAGGTCGTACGCCTGGCGGGTGGTGGTCTCCGCGCGGTTGTTGCCGGCGTCGGGGAAGCCGAAGCGGACCCCGAGGAACGGTGCGGCGAGCGCGAGCAGGATCACCACGCCCAGCAGGGCGGAGACGAACCGGTGCCGCTGGATCAGGGCGCTCCAGCGCACCCAGCCGCGGCCCGGCTCGACGTGCCCGCCGGCGGCGACGGTCACCGCGGCACGGCGGCCGAGCGGCAGGCGCAGCCGGTCGACGTGCTTGCCGAGGTACCCCAGCAGCGCCGGGAACAGGGTGACGCTGGCGGCCAGGACGACCACGACGCCGAGGATGGTGACGAGCGCGGCGCCGCGCATGAAGGACAGGCCCATCGCGAACAGGCCGAGCATGCTGACCACGACGGTGCCGCCGGCGACCATGACGGAGCGGCCCGCGGTGTCCAGCGTGGCGACGGTCGCGGCCTCGGGCTCCAGGCCGGCGGCCCGCCACTCGCGGAAGCGGGTCACCATCAGCAGGACGTAGTCGATGCCGATGCCGATGCCCATCATGGTGGCCAGGGACGTGGACCAGTCGGGCGCGTCGACGAAGCGGATGAGCACCCCGGTGAGCGTGCTGCTGACGGCGAGCCCGGCGACGGCGACGAGGACCGGCAGGCCGGCGGCGACCACCGAGCCGAACATGAGCAGCAGGATGATGATGGCGGCGGCCAGGCCGATGCCCTCGGAGCCGATCTCGCCCTGCTCCGCGCGCTGGATGCTCTGCCCGCCGAGGGCGACCTTCAGCCCGTCGCGGCCGAACTCGCCGGCGATGTCCATCAGCCGCTGGCTGTCCTCGACCGGCATGTCGTCGGGGTTGACCACGTCCAGGCGCAGGTCGGCGACGGCGGTGTGGCCGTCGGCGGAGATCCCGCCCGGCGCGGCGAACGGGTCGGCGACGCCGGCGACGTGCGGGGCGGTGGCGAGCTTGGCCAGCAGCGCCTGCACGTCGCTCTTCGCGGCGGCGACGCCGTTGTCGGCGCGGACGACGACGGTGACGGTGGCGCCGGACTGGCTGGCGAAGCGCTCCTGCAGCAGCTGCTGCGCGGCCTTGGAGTCCGAGCCGGGCGCGGAGTAGTCGGCGGCGAACTCCCCGCCGAACGTCATCGACAGCACGACCGCGGCGACCAGGGCGACGGCCCAGGCGACGAGGGTGCGGCCGCGGCGCCGGTACGCCACCCGGGCGAGCCGCCCGAGCGGGCCGAGCACAGGGTCCGGGAGGTCGGGCTCTTGCGGCTGTTTCACGAGTTCCGTCATGGTTTGCCCCCGCCTGGTTTGGACTGAGCAGTGAATGGACATCAGTAGCGTTACGACTATTAACAAACACGACGCCACATCACTTGTCAAGCGCCTTCACGTCTGTAACGATGATTAACGTAACGGTCACCGGGAGGAACAATGAGCACGTCAAGCCGGTCTGCGCCCCGGCGCGAAAAGGCGCGAGCGGCGACCATCGACGAGATCAAGCTCACCGCGCTCACCCACATGCGGGAGACGGGCACCGTCGACTTCCGCTTCGCCGACATCGCCCGCGCCATGGAGATGACCCCGCCCGCGCTGTACCGCTACTTCGCCGACCGCGACGAGCTGCTCAGCGCGCTCATCGCCGACGCGTACGACGACCTCGGCCGCGCCGTGGCGGAGGCGCGCGACGCCGTCCCGGACGACGACATCGGCGCCCGGTTCCTGGCCGTCGCCCGCGCGTACCGGCACTGGGCCCGGCAGGAGCCGCAGCAGTTCGCGCTCATCCTCGGCCTGCCCGTCGCCGGCTACGCCGCCCCTGCCGACGGCCCGACCACCGAGGCCGCGCAGCGCGCGATGTCGCAGCTGTCGTCGCTGTTCCTGCAGGCCATCGAGCGCGGGGTGCTGGGCCCGCCCCGGCTGCGCGACGTGCACCCGGTCATCGCGGAGTGCGCCGCCCAGAAGAACCAGCACCTGGCCACCGCCATCCCGCCGGAGACGTTCCAGGCGATGCTGCACACCTGGTCGACGCTGCACGGGTTCGCCGCGCTGGAGGCCTACGGGCACTTCAACTGGATCGACGAGGCGGGCCGCGACGCCCTGTTCGACGGGCACGTCCGGCTCGCCGCCGAGGTCGCCGGCATGCCCGCCCCGAAGGCCCCCTGACGCCGGCGCGGTTGCGCCCGGCCGGTCAGTCGGTGTCGTCGGTGAGTTCCAGCTCGTAATGGTCGCCGTGGCGCTGGAAGCCGAGGCGCCCGTAGTACGGGGCGACCATGCCCGGCGGGGTGCGGACACGGCGGTACCCGCGGGCGGTGAGCAGGCCGCTGCTGCGGAAGACGAACTCGCCGGGGCTGACGTCGCGGAAGCGCTTGGTGACGTAGTCGAGCTCGATCTGGGCGACGCCCTCACCGGCGGGGCGCAGGAAGAGCACGCCGACGACCTCGTCGCCGCGCATGATGAGGAACGCGGCACGGTCGGGTGCGTCGTCGAAGCGGAACGACGGGTTGAACTTCGCCAGGTCCGTCCAGTGCACCCGCAGCACGTGGGCGAGGAACGTGTCGTCCGTGCCGACCTGCACGACCGTGTAGGTCGCCTCGTCGTGGCGGGTCGTCAGGATCCGGTACAGGTGCCAGGCGTTGACGCCGGTCATCGCCACGTTGAGGCCGACCATCGGCCAGACACCCAACGCGGCGTTGTAGCCGACGAGGACCACGGACCCGATCAGGTTGAGCACCCGCAGGCGCAGCAGGCGGGCCTGCGACAGCGACCAGACGAGCAGCACCGAGCCGGCCCAGCCGACGACATCGAGCCAGTCCACCGCTGCAGGATAGTGGCTTCAGGACATCGTGTACGGCGGGTGGCGCCGTCCCGCGCGCCGGCGGGTCAGCCCAGACCGGCCTCACGGGCCACGTCGATCGCGTGGGCGCGGTCGGCGACCTGCAGCTTGGCGAAGATGTTGGAGACGTGGTTACGGACGGTCTTCTGGCTCAGCCCGAGGCGCTGCGCGATCTGCGGGTTCGTGAGGTGCTGGGCGACGAGCGCGAGGATCTCGTGCTCGCGCTGGGTCAGGCCGGGGATCGTGGGCGCCGGCGGCTCCCGGTCCACCGCGGCGAAGTAGCCCATCAGCCGGGTCGCGATCGCCGGGCCGAAGATCGCCTCGCCGTCGGCGACGGCCCGGACCGCGCGGATGATCTCGACGCGTCTGGCGCCTTTCAGCACGTACCCCCGGGCGCCGGCGCGCAGCGCGGCGAACACGGAGTCGTCGTCGTCCGCCATGCTCAGCACGAGGACCCGCACGTGCGGGTTGGTCTCCAGGATGCGCTGGGTCGCGGCGATGCCGCCCATGCCGGGCATGGCGAGGTCGAGCAGGACGACGTCGGGCTGGTGCCGGGCGAGCGCGGTCAGCGCCTCCTCGCCGCTGGCGGCCTCGCCGCACACCTCGACGCCGTCGGCGGTGGCCAGCAGCGCGCGCAGCCCGGCCCGGAAGTGCGCGTGGTCATCCACGATCAGCACCTTGACGCTCATGCCGTCACCTCCGCTGCGCTCCGGCGCCGGCCTGAGCCCCACCCTGAGCTGCTGATTCGCAGCCCTCCGCTGCGCTGCGGGCCGCTCACGCCGCCACCTCCGCTGCGCCCCGGCGCCGGCCTGAGCCCCACCCTGAGCTGCTGATTCGCAGCCCTCCGCTGCGCTGCGGGCCGCTCACGCCGCCACCTCCGCTGCGCCCCGGCGCCGGCCTGAGCCCCACCCTGAGCCCACGATTCGCAGCCCTCCGCTGCGCTCCGGGCCGCTCACGCCGCCACCTCCGCTGCGCCCCGGCGCCGGCCTGAGCCCCACCCTGAGCCCACGATTCGCAGCCCTCCGCTGCGCTCCGGGCC
>NZ_JBFAIC010000020.1:32911-79399 GCF_040654515.1 Dactylosporangium sp. NPDC050688 | reverse complement strand
GCTCATGCCTCTTCTCCTACCGGCAGCCGCGCGGTCACGGTCGTGCCGTCAGGCGACGACACCACGTCGAGGGTGCCGCCCAGCTCGGCGGCGCGCTCCCGCATCGAGTGCATGCCGACCCCCGCTCCTGCCGCCGCCACGCCCGCCGATGTGCCCGCCGCGGCCGTGGTGGCGCGGCCGTCGTCGGTGACCGACACCAGCAGGTGCCCGCCGTCCAGCCGCAACCCTAACCGGGCCGTGGTGGCGCCGGCGTGGCGGCGGGCGTTGGCGAGGGCCTCGACCGCGATCATGTACGCGGCCACCTCCACCGCGGCGGGCAGCGCCGGCAGCTCCCGGGGCGCGTCGACGCCGACGGCCGGGCCGCCGGGCGGCCAGCCGGCGAGGTGCGCGGTCAGCGCGCCGCGCAGGCCGAGCGTGTCGAGGGCCGGCGGGCGCAGCCCCTCCACGAGGCGGCGCACGTCGGCGACGGCGGTCTCGGCGTCCCGGACGATCTCCTCCAGCAGGCCCGCCGCGGCCTCGCCGGCGCCCACCGCCAGGGCGGCCTCGGCGCGCATGGTGAGCCCGGCGAGGGTGGGGCCGAGCCCGTCGTGCAGGTCGCGGCGCAGCCGGCGGCGCTCCTCCTCGCGGGCCTGCACCAGCTGCTCACGGGAGCGCTGCAGGTCCGCGGCGAAGCGCCCGGCCTGCACCGCCGGGCCGATGTGCCGGGCGACGTCGGTGAGCAGCCGCAGGTCGCGGGGGCCGAGCGCGGACTCGCCGGGCCGCGGCCCGAGCAGCAGCGTCCCCACGGTGACGCCGCCGGCGACGAGCGGCAGCTCGACCGGGTGCGCGGGCCGGTGGCCGATCTCGTAGGAGCGGCCGCCGTCGGTGTCGATGCGCACGTAGGACAGCTGCAGCGCCTCGCGGACCGTGGCGGTGCTCGTGGCCAGCACCGCGAGGGGGTCCTGGACCTGCGCGAGCCGTTCGCCGAGCCGGGCGAGCACGGTGTACGGGTCGTCGCGCTCGCCGTACACGAGCAGGTTCACCCGGCGCTGCAGGTGGTGGCGGGCCGTGCCGAAGACGAGCGCGGCGGCGACCGCGGCCACGACGGACGAGGCGCCCAGGTAGCCGACGATGACGAGGTACGCGCAGCCGACCCCGCCGGTCAGCACGACGAACACGGCGGTGCGGCTGATCAGCAGGTCGATGTCGAACAGCCGGTGCCGCAGCACCGCGACGCCGATCGCGGCGGGGATGCCGGCGAGGGACACGCTGCCGGCGAGGTCCCACCAGAGGCTCCCGGACGGCCAGATCCGGTCCGGGTCGCGGTCGGTGAGCCCGGCGCCGAGCCGGCCGACGACGACCAGCGCGACCAGCCCGATCGAGTACGCCAGCCAGCGCGCCTGCGCGCGCCGGGCCCCGGTCGCGGTGGCCGCCTCGGCGACGACCCCGGCCGCGCCGGCCACGAACAGCAGCCCGGCGCCGGCGGTGAACACGGCCTCGGCCACCGGCGCGACGCCGTGCAGCGCGGCGACGCCGAGCGGGTTGGCCAGGCCGTCCGGGCCGACCTGGTCGTTGTGGCCGGGGCGCAGCGCGCCGGTGACCGCCGCGACCGCGCCGAGCCCGGTGACCACCCACAGCGCCCTGCTCATCCACCGGCCGGGCCGGCCGTCGGGGAAGAACGCGGGCAGCGCGGCGAGCGCGAGGTTCGCCGGCACCCACAGCCAGGTCTGCGGCCAGGCCGCCGCGGTCGCGCCCGGCAGGCCGCGGATGGCGTACTGGCCGAACGCCTCGAGCAGCACGAAGCACGCCGCGCCGAGCAGCAGCAGCCGGCCGAGGGGGTTGGCCGGCCGCTGCCGCAGCACCAGCCCGCCGGCAACCGCGCAGGCGGCGACGGCGAGCAGGTGGCTGACGCCGGCGGGCGGGGCGCCGTTGCCGATGGCCAGCCAGAACGCCACGCCCGCGGCGGCGAGGGTGGCCCAGGCTGCGCGGTGCATCGCCTCAGACCCTAACGATCACGGCGTCCCGCCGTCCCGGGACATTGTCCCGCGCAGGCCGAGCCCGAGCCCGGCGACGATCACCCATACGGCGCCCGGGTACAGCGCGCCGTACTGCGCGGGGAACGCCTGGGTCGCGGCGACGAGCAGGGCGAGCACGGCGCTGACCGCGGCGAGCCAGCGGGCGGCCGAGCCGTGCCGGAACCCGCCGGCGGCGACCGCGGCGGCGCTGAGCCCGGCGCCCGCCCACAGCCAGGCGATCGTGTTGTAGACCTCGATCATCGCCGCGATCGTGTCGGGGTCCCAGCGTTCGGGTTCGCCGAGTGCCCAGTACAGCTCGGTGCAGATGCCGCCGCCGATGAGCGTGGCCGCGGCGACGAGCCCGATCCCGGCGGCCGCGACCGCGGGCACGAGGCTGCCGGCGGGTTCCTGCACCGCGAGGTGCCGCCGCAGGCCGGCCGCGAACACGACCAGGCAGGCCGCCGCGATCACGCAGCTGACCTGGTACACCCAGACGAGGTCGCGGTGGGCGACGATCGCGGCGACCAGCTGGGCGTTGTCCTTGATGCCGTCGCCGACGTCGGCGGTGAGGTTCGCGCCGAAGCCGATGCCGAGGAGCCCGGCGAGCCCGCCGGCGGCGCCGGTGAGCGCCCAGCCGCGCCGCGGCCTGGTGCGGATCTGTGTGGTGACGTTGTCCATGCCGGTCAGCGTCGCGGCGCGGTGTCCCGGGCCGCATGAGGCGCCCGGCCCCGCCCGGCCGGGACATCGTCCGCGGCGGGCCGGCGTGGACGGCGGCCCGCCGGCCGTGGTGGGTCAGGGGGCGGCGTGGGCGGTGAGGAACTCGGTCACCGCCTTGGCCGCCTCCGGGGCGCCCTCGTCGGTGATCGTCAGCAGCGACGTGCCGTGCAGGCGGCCGGGCACGAGCGCGATGCGGCGGCGCTGGTCGGTGGTGGCGTCGTGCATCGTCTGGGCGGCCGCGGCGAACGCCGTCTCGCCGGTGGCGGCGACGTACAGGACGGGGACAGCGAGGCGGGGCGCGGCCGCGGCCGCGTCCTCGCCCGCGTAGGTGGCCGGGGCGGACAGGCTGATCACGGCGGTGACCGGCGGGCTGGCGGCGGCCGCCGCGACGAGGACCGCGGTGCCGCCGCGGGAGGCGCCGATCAGCACGACGCGCTCGACGCCGAGGGTGCGCGCGTACGCCACCGCCGACAGCACGTCGCCGGACGCCGGCCCGCCCTGGCCGCGCTGCGAGCGGCCCTCACCGGCGAAGTCGAGCGCGAGGACGCGGTACCCGGCGGCGGCCTCCTGCGTGGCCCAGGACCGCCAGGAGCAGGCGTCGGCGCTGGCCTGCGGGGCGAGGACGAGCACGGTCCGGCCGGTGCCGAACAGCAGGCCGGTGAGGAACCCACCGGTGCCGGGGAACGCCACCTGCTTGTCGTTGAGCTCGGGGTCGGCGCAGCGCCGGTCGGTCGGGCTGGGCGCCACCGGCGCCGCCGGGGATCCCGCCGCCGGTGACCCGGCGGCCTGCGGGGCGGCGGGGTCCCCGCCGCAGCCGGCGAGCACGAGCACGGCCAGCAGCGTCGCTCCGATGCGTCTCATGCTGATCTGACCCCCGGCACGCCGGGCCGGTTGCATCGGGCCACCGGACGGTCACCTGCGAATGTCACCCCCGCACCCGCCGTAGCGGCTAAATTACTCTTGGTAGGCATTTGTCCGGAAATATGCGTATCAAAGGGGTCGATAGCCGTGCTCACCAGATCCGCGCGCCGCGCCGTCAGGGCCGGTCTCGTGCTGGCCGTGGGGATCGCCGTCGTCGGGGCGACCGGCGGGACGGCGTTCGCGGGACCGGTGCAGTACTCCCGGCCGAGTCCGGACGGCGGCGCGAAGGTGCGGACCTTCGACATCCCGGCCCTCGACGGCGCGAGGAAGGCCAACGACCGCCAGGCCGGCCGGACCCCCGCCCAGCGCAAGGCCAACCCCGCCACGAAGACCAGATCCACCGCGGGATCCACCGCCAGGTCGACCGCAAAGATGAAGGCCAAGGCCAAGGCCCAAGCCAAGGCGAAGGCGAAGGCGAAGGCGAAGGTCGCGGCCGCCGCACCACTCGCCACCGCCGCGCCGCCCGCCGCGCCGCCCGCGGCCACCGCCGTGCCGGGCGGGGTCGCCACCGCGCCGGGCGGGGTCGCCACCGCGCCGGGCGGGGTCGCCACCGCGCCGGGCGGGGTCGCCGCCGTGGGCCCGCCCGGGGCGCCGGCCGGGGTCACGGTCACCGCCGTCGCCCCAACGGGCCTCGCGGTGTCGTGGACCGCCGACGTCCGTACGGCCGCGGTCGTCGACCACTTCGTGGTGACGGCCGTCGAGGACCCGGCGAGGACCTGCCGGACACCGTCGAACGCCACCACCAGCTGCGTGGTGCAGCCGCTGGCGGAGGGCGGGGCGTACACGTTCACGGTGCGCGCGATCGGGGTGCCCGGCGCCGGCGACTCGGCCCCGAGCGCCGCCTCGGCCCCCGCCACGGCCGGCGAGGTGAACGACGGCATGCTCGACACCACCGACGCCGCCGCGCAGCACGCCGCCGCCGCGCACCAGGCCGCCGCCGCGCAGCAAGAGCCCGCCACGCAGCACGACCCCACCGCGCAGCAAGAGCCCGCCACGCAGCACGACCCCACCGCGCAGCAAGAGCCCGCCACGCAGCACGACCCCGCCGCGCGGCAACCGGCCGGCGCCGTGCGGCAGGACAGCGGCAGCAAGGCCGGCTCGGTCCGGGTGGCCCAGCAGGCAGGTCGCGGTCGCAGCCTCGACAAGACCCGCGACACGCCCCGGCAGGCGGCGACAGGCGAGCCGCGCGCCCAGGCGTTCGGCGCGGCGACCGGCAGCCGGATGGGCCTGCCGCGCGGAACCGCCGGCCGGCCGGCCATGGCCGACGCCGGCCGGCGCAAGGACCGCGGGCCGACCGGCACACTCGTCCTGCTCGGCCTGGGCACCCTGTTCGCGGGCCTCGCCGCGTTCGGCGTCACCCTCGTCCGGCGCCGCTAGAGCCCTGGCCGCGGGTCACGGCAGAGCCCGGCCCACTTGTGATCTTGGCTGTTGATCGAAGTCGCGTCGTGGTCGCCTGGATGGCCACGACGCGACTTCGATCGTCACGTGGCGGGTGACGCCGGCCCCAGGGGGTTGCCGGCCGAGGGGTCAGCCGAAGACGCGCAGCTCGTAGATGCGGGTCGCGGTGTCGGTCGTCTGCGTCGGGGTGGTGACGTTCAGCCGCACGTACCGGCCGGACACCCCGCTGACCGGGTGGGTCGTGTTCGCGGCGGTGTTGCCGGTCACGGTGACCGGCGTGCTCCAGGTGCTGCCGTCGGTGGAGACCTGGATGGTGAACGCCTTCGTGTTGTAGTCGGCCGGCTCGCCGCCGGCCTGGGCGTGCGCCACCTCGAAGCGGCTGATCGCCTTGGTGGAGCCCAGGTCGACCTGCAGCCACGCGCCAGCGACGCCGGAGCAGAACTTGTCGGGGTTGCCGCCGGAGGTGCTGCCGTTGACCGCCTTCTCAGGGCCCTCGGTGGCGGCGCAGGCGGCGCTGCCGGTGGCGGGGCGGTTCAGCGCCAGGTTCACCGGTGCGGTGGCCGAGCCGTAGGCCTCCAGCTCGTAGACGCGCGTCGCGCCGTCGGCCGTCTGCGTCGGGGTGGTGACGTTGAGGCGCACGTACCGTGCCGTCGTCGACGCGAACTGGTGGATGGTGACGGGGTCGGCGTTGTTGCTCACCGTCGCCGGGGTCGTCCAGCTGCTGCCGTCGGTGGACAACTGGACGGTGAACGCTCTGGTGTTGAAGGCCGCCTGCTCGCCGCCGGCGCCGGCGTGCTTGACGACGACCTTGTTCACCGTCTGCGCGGCGCCGAGGTCGACCTGCAGGAACGCGCCGGCGGCGGGCGAGCAGAACTTGTCGGGGTTGCCGCCGGTGACGCTGCCGTTGACGGCCTTGGCGGGCGACTCGTCGGCCGCGCACGCGGCCGACCCGGAGGTTGCCCTGCCCTGGGCCAGATTCACCGAAGGGGCCGGCGGCGTGGTGTGGTTCGACGACGGCGGGGTGTCGCCGGCGCCGGTGCCCCATGTGCCGGGCGTGCCGGTCACCGTGTAGGCGAGGTTGCCGCCGTGCGCGATGTCGGCCTGCGACAGCCAGGTGCGGGTGAACGCGGTGCCGCCGAGGGACGCGGTGGCGATGTAGCGGTTGCTGTCGCTGACCGACGGTGCGGTGATGTTCAGCACGCCGCCCTGCTGGCTGCCGTACGTGCCGATGGTGACCTTCGCCGACGGGAACTGCGGGGTGCTGACGCCGTAGAAGTTGGCGCCGTTCATCAGCGGGTACAGGCCCAGCGACGAGAACACGTACCAGGCCGACATGGTGCCGAGGTCGTCGTTGCCGGTGACGCCGTTCGGGCCGTTGGTGAAGAGGGTGTACGCCGCCCGCAGCACCGTCGAGGTCTTGTACGGCTGCCCGGTCCACAGGTACGTGTACGGGGCGAGCAGGTCCGGCTCGTTGTTCGGGTTGTACGTGGTGAAGCTGTAGTAGTCGTAGGCGCCGTTGACCCACGTGTTGTGCGCGGTCCCGGACGGGTCGGTGAGCAGGTCGGCGTAGGCGAAGAACTGGTCGAGGCGGTTGTTCGCCGCGGTCCTGCCGCCCAGCAGGGAGACCAGGCCGTCGGGGTCCTGCGGGACGAGCCACTGGTACTGGTACGCGCCGGCCTCGTGGAACGTGTGCGAGCCGTCGGTCGGCGAGTACGGGGTACCCCAGACGCCGTTGGCGTTGCGGGGGCGGAAGAAGCCGATCGACGGGTCGAACAGGTTGCGGTAGTTCTGGCCGCGGGCCTCGAACATGGTCGCGTCGGCCGTGTTGCCCAGCGCCCGGGCCATGATGGCCAGGGAGGAGTCGGCGGCCGCGTACTCCAGGGTCGCCGAGCTCGGGAACTTGCAATCGTGGTCCATCGGCAGCACCGGGTTGCACGTCACGCCGGTCGGGACGTAGCCCAGCGCCGCGTAGTACGGGTTGCCGTTGCGCCCGTTGACGTTCGTCGGCACGCCCGTCGCGTTCTTGCGCAGCGCCGTGTACACCTGCGACTCGTACCCGTTGAGCAGCCCCCGCGCCCAGAGGTCGACGAGGAACGGGGTGACGGGGTCACCGGTCATGGTGTTGGTCTCGGTGTTGGCCAGCGACCACTTCGGCAGCCAGCCGAGCTCCCGGTCCACCGCGAGCAGCGACAGCCCGTAGTCGCGGGCCACCTGCGGCTCGAGCAGCGCGACGAGCTGGTTCTGCGCCCGGTACGTGTCCCACAGCGAGAAGGTCTGGTACGGCGTGTACCCCGACGCGGTGCGCACCACGTTGTCGAAGCCGCGGTACTGGCCGTTGACGTCGCCGGCGAGGTTGGGGTGCAGCAGCGAGTGGTACAGCGACGTGTAGAACGCGACCTGCCGGTCGGTGGTGCCGCCGTCGACCTCCGCCTTGTGCAGCTTGGCGTTCCAGGTGTCGCGGGCGGCGTTGCGGACCGTGTCGAAGTTGAACCCGGCGGCGCTGGTCTCCGCGGCGAGGTTGGCCTGGGCGCCGGCGATGCCGGTGTAGGACAGCCCGACCTTGGCCGTGACGACCCGGTCCGACGACGTGTCGAACCGCACCCAGCCGCCCTTGGCGCCGGTGCCGCTCGAGGCGCGGCTGCCGCCGGTGAACGTGGTGCCGGACCAGGTGCCGAACGACGCGAACGGCCGGCTGAACTTCGCCGAGAAGTACACCGTGTGCGCGGGCGCGTCGGAGCAGAACCCGGCCGTGGTCACCGACCCTTCGACGGTGTCGCTGCCGACGATCGAGATCGACGAGGACTGCGCCCCGGTGCCGCTGCCCCGCGCCTGCGCGGTGTTGAACAGCACGTTGGCCTGGGTGCTCGACGGGAAGGTGTACCGCTGCCACCCGCTGCGCAGCGTCGCGGTCAGCTCGGTGGTGACCCCGTTGGGCGTGGCCAGCCGGTAGTAGCCGGCGGTCGCCTGCTCCTGCGCGTGGTTGAGCGGCTGGCCGTAGGTGTTGGGGTCGGCGGAGTTGACCGCCCCGACCGTCGGCATCAGCGGCACCTCGCCCTGCACGGGGCAGCCGACGCCGGACAGGTGGGTGTTGGAGAAGCCCCACACCTTGCCGTGGTCGTAGTTGTACCCGGTGCCGTGCCCGGTGTCGGGGCTGACCTGCACCATCCCGAACGGCAGGGCGGCGCCCGGGAACGTGTTGCCTTCCTTCTGGGTGCCGATCATCGGGTTGACCAGCGTGGTCAGGTCCGCCGGCACGGCGGCGTGGGCCGGCGGCGCGGGCAGCCCGGCGACCGCCGCCGCGACCGCCACCAGCAGTGTGCTGAACCGCAGTCTTCTCACAAACGCTCCGATCAGGGTGCCACTCGGCGAGCCGCGCCCGCCGGCAGCACCGCTGGGCGCGCCGTGACGTGCGGCTGGTGTCGTGGGGTTGCCGTTGGGGGACGTGCGGGATCACCGGCACCGGACCCGGCGCGCCGCTCGCCGGAGCCGCCGCCGGCTCGCCGTGCCGGACGTGCTCATCGCATCTGGTGGAAGGTTGCGAGGCTTCCTTGCAGGGAAGACTGGTCGCTGTCGTGAGTTCTGTCAATACTTGACATTTACGACGGCCATCGATCCGACAGTGCGGGCACAGCAAAGGACCCGGCCGCCGTGGAGGCGGCCGGGTCCACCGGTCCGGTCGATGCGGCGCCACCCGGGCGGGTGACGCAGATCAGCTGATGACGGCGCGCAGCAGGATGATGGCGAGGAAGACGACGATGAACGCGAGGTCGATGCCGACGCCGCCGAGGCGCAGCGGCGGCAGGGCGCGACGGACCGGGGCGAGGATCGGCTCGGTCACGGCGAAGACCGCGGCGGTCAACCGGGACCGCACCGAGCCCTGCACGGACGGGCCCGCCAGGACGACCGACCAGTCCAGCACGGCGCGCGCGATCAGCAGCACCTGCAACAGCAGCAGCACCAGACTCACGATGCCGAGAACAAGACCCATGTGGTGCCTCCAAGTACGGTGCGTTACCTCAACTGTGCGTCACGAATCTGTGGACCGGCTGAGTGCCGGCTGAGATTTGGTTCATGACCGGGGCCGGCGTGCCGATGCCGCGTGTGTGAACAGGGTTGCTGGCTGGCGTCCGACGGGTGTGCTGCTGGCTGCCGGTGTGGTGCTCGTCCTGGCCGAGGCGTGGTTCATGGTGGGGTTGACCCGGCCGACGCCGCAGCTGGTGAGCTGGGTCGCGGCGCCACCGGCGGTGGGGCTGGCGGTCCGCGCGTGCTGGACCACGAGCACCGCCGCGCGGCTGGCGCCGGCAACGCGGCGATTCTGGCGGCACATCGGGCTCGGCATGGTCTTCATCGGCCTCGGCGGGGCCAGCAACGGCGTCGACATGATCCTGGGCCGGGTCGCGCCGCACCACGTCAGCGGGGTGACCGCGGTGGTGTACCTGGCGGGCCTGCTGATCATGCTGTGGGGGCTGCTGCGCATCCCCGGCGCCCAGCGCAGCCGGGGCGAGTGGCTGCGCTTCGGCCTGGACACCGCGACCGTGCTGGTGACGGTGATCACCTTCGCCTGGCACTTCATCTTCCGGCACTGGGAGCGCTGGTCGGGCGGCAACGCCACCGGGACATGGGCGGTGCTGGCGCTCGTCGCGACCGGGTCGGTGTGCGTGTTCGCGTTCATCAAGGTGGCCTTCACCGGCACCGGGCCGCTGGACCGGCGGGCACTGTACCTACTGGCGCTGTCCGGTGGCGGCGGCGCGACGGGCGGGGCGCTGACGCCGCTGCTGACGGACCGGCCGCACCTCAACGGCACCCCGGTGGTCCTGCCCCTCACCTGCTTCATCCTGTGCCTGGCGGCGGACCGGCAGCGGCGCGCGGCCGGGGTCGAGCCGCCCGCGGCGGTGCGCCGGCGGCGCCGGCCGTTGGTGCCGTACCTCGCGGTCTTCGCCACCGGGATGCTGCTGCTGGTCGACGCGGCCAACGACGGCGACGACGTGGTCGGGGTCGCCCTCGGCACGGTGGTGCTGGTCCTCCTCGTCGCCGGGCGGCAGGCCGCCGCGCTGCGCGACAACGCCGTGCTGCTGGACGCCCTCGACAGCCGGCTGCGGGAGCTGGAGGCGTACCAGCAGACCCTCGCCTGGCAGGCGACCCATGACGCGCTGACGGGCCTGGCGAACCGGCGGCTGCTCATGCAGTACACCGACGACGTGCTGCGCGCCGGGCAGGACACGGTGGCGGTCGCGCTCATCGACATCGACGACTTCAAGGGCATCAACGACGACCTCGGCCACGCCGTCGGCGACGCCCTGCTCAGCGCGGTCGCCACCCGGCTGTCGCAGCTGCGCCCCGCCGACGGCCTGGTCGCCCGGCTCGGCGGCGACGAGTACGCGCTGGTCTTCTGTGCCGACGGCGAGCAGCGGGCCCGGCAGGTCCTCGCCGGCCTCACCGCGGAGCTGCGCCGCCCCCTCGACGCCGGCGGGCACGCCCTCGTCGTCGAGGCCAGCATCGGCCTGGCCCTGTCGCCCGGCGGCCCTCAGGACGTCACCGGCGACGAGTTGCTGCGCCGCGCCGACGTCGCGATGTACGAGGCGAAGGCCCGGGGCAAGGGGCGCCGCGTCACGTACGAGCCGTCGATGGACCAGCACAGCGCCGAGCAGGCCCGCACCGCCGCCGACCTGCGCATCGCCCTGGACACCGGGCAGCTGCGGGTGTACTACCAGCCGATCGTGCGGCTGTCGGACGGGTGCACGGTCGCCGTGGAGGCGCTCGTCCGGTGGCAGCACCCGCAGCGCGGCATGATCCGGCCGGACCTGTTCATCCCGGCGGCGGAGCGCACCGGCCTCATCGTCCCCGTCGGCCAGTGGGTGCTGACCGAGGTGTGCCGGCAGGCCGCCCGGTGGCGCGACGAGCTCGGCGCCGACGCCCTGCAGTACGTCTCCGTCAACGTCTCCCCGCGGCAGCTGCGGGAGGCCGGCTTCGCCGCGCAGCTCCAGGCGACCCTCGACGGCGCCGGCCTGCAGCCGCACCACCTCACCGTGGAGGTCACCGAGACGGCCGTGTTCGACGGCGGGTCCGGGCTGGAGGAGCTGCACCAGCTCAAGCGCCTCGGCGTGCAGGTCGCCCTGGACGACTTCGGCACCGGTCACTCGTCGCTGGGCCTGCTGCGCACCTGCCCCGTGGACCTGCTGAAGGTAGACAAGTCGTTCATCGACAACATCACCGACCAGGGCGAGCACTCGGTGATCGCCGAGGCGCTCATCGGCATCAGCAACGGGCTGCGGCTGCGGGCGGTCGCCGAGGGCGTCGAGACGGAGGCGCAGGCGGAGGTGCTGCGGCGGCTCGGGTACCGCTACGCACAGGGTTACCACTTCGGCCGCCCGATGCCTGCGGAGCAGCTGCCGGCCCACATCTGCGGCACGGCGGCCGCCGTCAGCTGACCGGGTCGCGCGTGCCGGTCATCGGAATTCCGGCGCTGTGGTCGCGGGCTCTACGCTGCGGGTCATGGAGCTCGACGCGTACCTGCGGCAGTACCGGGCCGGTGGCTACCCGGTCGGCCGGGTCGAACACTCGGTCTGCGCGGCCTGCGGCGGGACCGAGTTCCGGCTGTGGGTGGACGACGCGGCCGGGTACGCGGCACGGCGGTGCGAGGCGTGCGAGGACGAGTTCGTGATGCTCGACTCCGCCGACGTCGCCGACGAGGAGGACGGGGACGAGGCCGGCTGCCCGTGCGGCGGGGAGACGTTCGAGATCGCCGTCGGCTACGCGCTGCGCAACGACGGCGACGTGCGCTGGGTGTCGGTCGGGATGCGGTGCCTGACCGACGGCGCGTGCGGCGTGTACACCGACTGGAAGATCAACTACTCGCCGGCCGGGCACCTGTTCGACCTCGCCTGACCGCGAGCGCTGCGGCCCGCGGCCGGGCACCTGTTCGACCTCGCCTGACCGCGAGCGCTGCGGCCCGCGGCCGGGCGCGCGAGGATGACGGGCATGACGCGCACCGTGCCGTTCCGGGTCGACGTCGCCGGCGAGGTCCTCGACGACCTGCGCCGGCGCCTGCACGCCACCCGCTGGCCGGAGCCGGAGACGGTGCCGGACTGGTCGCAGGGCGTGCCGCTGGACTACGTGCGGGAGCTGTGCGCGTACTGGGCCGACGGCTACGACTGGCGCGCCGCCGAGGCCAGGCTCAACGCGCTGCCGCAGTACCGCACGCTGGTCGACGGGGTGTGGATCCATCACCTGCACGTCCGCTCGCCCGACCCCGACGCTCTGCCGCTGGTGATGACGCACGGCTGGCCCGGGTCGATGGTGGAGTTCCTGAAAGTGGCCGGGCCGCTGACCGACCCTACGGCCGGCCCCGCGTTCCACGTGGTGTGCCCGTCGTTGCCCGGGTACGGCTTCAGCGACAAGCCGTCCGCCCCCGGCTGGGGCGTGGAACGCATCGCGCGCGCCTGGGTCGAGCTGATGGCGGGTCTCGGCTACGACCGGTTCGCCGCGCAGGGCCACGACTGGGGCACCAGCGTCAGCACCGCCATCGCGCAGCAGTCGCCGGCCCAGGTCGTCGGGCTGCATCTGGTACCGCCGCTCGCCGCGCCCGACCCGTCGACGCTGCACGACCTGACCGAGGCGGAACGGCGCAGCCTCGCGGACCTCGAGCGGGCCGCCGCCGTGGAGGACGGCTACTCGCTGGAGCAGTCGACCCGGCCGCAGACGATCGGGTACGGCCTGGTCGACTCCCCCGCCGCGCTGTGCGCCTGGATCGTGGAGAAGTTCCGGGCGTGGACCGACTGGGAGCACCGCACGTTCACCCGCGACGACCTGCTGGACAACCTGATGCTGTACTGGCTGCCCGGCACCGGCGCGTCCTCGGCCCGGCTGTACTGGGAGAGCTTCAAGGACGTGCAGCGGCGCTTCACCGGCGGGGCCACCGACCTCGTCACCGTCCCCGTGGGCGCCTCCGTGTTCCCGAAGGAGATCCCGCGGCCGTCGCGCCGGTGGGCACAGCGCCGGTTCACCGACATCCGGTACTGGAGCGAGCCGGAGCGGGGCGGGCACTTCGCCGCGTTCGAGCAGCCGGAGCTGTTCGTCGCCGAGGTGCGGGCCTGCTTCGCCGCGCTCACCGGCCGCCGCAGCACCTAGCCGTTACTGCCGCAGCGTCAGCACCTCGGCCGACGGGGCCTGCGTGCGGGCCAGGTACCAGGCCGCGCCGGACCGGCCGCGCCGCAGGTCGTCCAGCAGGCGCCGCAGCGCGGCGCCGTCGGGGCGGAGCAGGTCGCACACGCCGCACATACAGGCGCGGCGGCTCTGGTCGTACAGGTGGCGCTCCTGGCTTTTCAGCTCTTCCAGCGGCAGCTCGCGATCGTCGCCGGTCAGGGCGGCCGGGTCGGCGCTCCACAGCTGCCCGCGCAGCACCACGAACCGCTCCCGACGGCCGTCCCACGCCGGTCGCGGGGCGGTGATCGTGACGCCGTGGTCGCCGGCGAGGCGCAGGATCCGGTCCCACTCGACGGCGGCGGTGAGGTGCAGCCAGTGCAGCCACGCGTCGGCCGAGCGCCTCCTGCCAGACCTCGGCCCGCGGGGCGGGGACGTCGCCGTCGCCGGTGACGGGCAGTGAGTAGCCGATCGCGCCCAAACGTCGCTCCAAAAAAAATTCTGGCGGTGATGTCGGATCGCCGCCGGCCCGTTCGAGGCACCGGTGAAGGCCCATCCTCGCTCTTCGCGGAAGGAACCCAGTATCGTGCTTCCCAACCAGGTCACCCGTTCCCTGCTCGGCTACGGCGTCCTCGCCGGCCCGTTCTACGTGACCGTCAGCCTCGCCCAGGCCCTCACCCGGGACGGTTTCGACCTGACCCGGCACGCGTGGAGCCTGCTGTCCAACGGCGATCTCGGCTGGATCCAGATCACCAACTTCGTGCTGACCGGGCTCATGGTCCTCGCCGCCGCGACCGGCCTGCACCGGGCGCTGCCGGGCACGCCCTGGGTCGCGCGGCTCGTCGGGGTCTACGGCGCCAGCCTGATCGCCGCGGGCGCGTTGCGCGCCGACCCTGGGCTGGGCTTCCCCACCGGTACCCCCGCCGGCCCGGGCACTGTCAGCTGGCACGGCATCGGGCACTTCGTGGCGGGCGGCATCGGCTTCCTGTGCGTCATCGCCGCGTGCATGGTCATGGGGCGTCGCTTCGCGCGGGACGGGCGCCGGGGGGCGGCGTGGTACTCGTACACCTCCGGCATCCTCTTCCTGGCGGGGTTCGTGGGGATCGCGTCGGGCAACACCGCGCCCGCGCTCACGCTCGGGTTCGTCGCGGCGGTCCTGGTGATCTGGGCGTGGCTGGCCACGGTGTCGGTGCACCTGTACCGCGCGACTCCGCCCTGCTGAGCGCTTCGGCGGCGGCTTCTGGCGGCGGCTTCTGGCGGCGGCTTCTGGCGGCGGCTTCTGGCGGCGGCTTCTGGCGGCGGCTTCTGGCGGCGCTGGACGTAGCATCGGCGCTGTGCGTCGGTCGATCGCGTTCGTGGCCGCGTGCGCCGGGTTGCTGGCGGTCGTCGCGTACTGCGGCGACCCCGGCCCCGCGCAGCTGCGCCACCGCCCGGTGGCGATGCGCCTGCTGGGCGAGGGCGGCGACCCGCTCGTCATCATGATCGGCATCGGGTGGGCCGGCGACGGCTGGTGCTCCGGCCAGCTCACGGTCACGGCGACCGAGACCCCGACCGAGGTCCGCGTCGACGACGTCGTCGACCGGCCTCCCCGGGGCGACGGCGGCTGCGCGGGCCTCGGGGCGAGCAACGGCCGGGCGTGGGTCGACCTGACGCTGTCGGCGCCGATCGGCACGCGGACGGTGGTGCGCGCGTCGGACGGGTTCGTGCTGCCGGTGGTGCCGCTCGGGGGCTGACGGCCTTTTCCCGGTTGGCCTTTCCCGGTTGGCCTTTCCCGGTTGGCCTCTTCCGGCGGGCCTCTTCCGGCGGGCCTTCCCCGGTTGGCATGAACGTGCGAGTCGCGGCGGCCGTCGCCGGGCCACGCTGTCGGCATGGCTTACGCATATCCTCCGCAGCCGGTGTACGCGACCCGCACCACCGCCCCGGTCTCCCTGCACGTGGTCGCCGTCTTCCAGTACCTCGGCGGCCTGGCGATGCTCGGCGTCGCCGCCCTCTTCGCCGTCGCGGCGTCGGACGTCATGGCCCAGTGGGGTGGCCAGCTCGGTGCCCGATCGACCACCGCCACCTCGATCATCGGGGTCGTGGTCGCCGTCTTCGCCACCGTCGGCCTCACCGCGATCATCCTGGGCCGCAAGGTCCAGCGCGGCCGCAACTGGGCCCGCGTCGTGCTGATCCTGCTCAACGTCCTGAGCCTCGCGTCGGTGGCGTGGCAGGCGTACAGCACCTCCCCGCTGACCCCGTCCACCATCGCCGGCGCCGCGTTCCCCGTGCTCTTCCTGCTCCTGCTCAACACCCGCGCCGCCCGCTCGTGGTGCCGGTACCGCACGTACTGAGTCTTTCCGGGCAGCTGCCGCGAGCGGACGCTGCCGCGAGCTGACGCTGCCGCGAGCTGACGCTGCCGCGAGCTGACGCTGCCGCGAGCTGACGCTGCCGCGAGCTGACGCTGCCGCGAGCTGACGCTGCCGCGGGCGGACGCTGCCGCGGGCGGCGACCTGCGCACAGGCGGCGGCCCGCATCCGCACAACATGAACCGTCAGTGCTCAAACCGTCGCCCGGAATGGCCCGCTGACGTTTGGGTATCGGAACGGTCGCAGAGCGTGCTGGCGCTGGACGCGGCGGCGTGCAGCCTCGAGAATGATGGGGCAGCGCCTATCGGGGGAGGCGGCGCATGCCACGACCATACTTTTCGTTGGAAGCACCGGGATTCGGCTCTGACACTTCGCCGGGCTTTGTTGACGGCTCGGCTCGGCTCGCGGCGCAGGCCGCCGCGTGGAGCCGGCGGCGCGAGGAGAAGGCACGGGCCAGGGCGGAGTTCGCCGAGGCCCGGGCACACGGCCTGGCCGCCCGCCACGCAGCGAAGCTCACCCGCCTGCGAAACGCCCGCCTGCTGGCGGAGGCGCCGGCGCGGGCAGCGACCGACCGGCCACCTGCTGGCCGCGCAGCGGGCACCTCGGCGCCGGCAACCTCGCCGACTTCGGCGCCGCCGACCAGTCCTCCGACCCCGGCGGCGTCGCTCGATCCGTCGGCCCCTGCGCCGTCAACCAGTACCCCGACCACCCCGGGCTCGCCGGCCGGTCCGCCCACCTCGGCGTCGTCAGGGACCCGGCAGGACGCGAGCGCGTCAGGTGAGGGCGCGCAGGGCGGCCGCGATCTGCGCGACGGCGACGCCCGCGTCCTTGGTCAAAGCGAGCTTCCGCGGGAAGTTGTGGAAGGTGCCCTGATACCTGGTGGCGATGACGGGCACGCCGGCTGCGGCAAGCCGGGCGGCGTAGCGTTCGGCCTCGTCGCGCAGGATGTCGAGCTCGGCGGTGACGACGATCGCAGGGGGCAGGCCCGCCGGGTCGGCCAGGAACGGGTCGAGGTCGGGCTGGTGCCGGTCCACGCCGGGTGGGACGAACGCGGCCCAGAACTCGGCCATCTCGTCAGGCCACAGCCCGTCGTTGCCGAGGTCGGGGTAGTCCATCGCGGGACTGGTCACCGGGCAGATGAGCACCTGCGCGACGAGCCTGCGGCCGGCGTCGCGTTCCCGCCGGGCCGTCACGGCGGCGAGCAGGCCACCGGCGGAGTCCCCACCGACCGCGACGGTGGTCGGGTCGAGGGCGTACTGGTGGGCGGACAGCCGCAGCCACCCGATGACCGTGTCGATGTCCTCGAACGCGGCCGGAAACGGTGCCTCCGGTGCCCGCCGGTAGTCGACGGCGAGGACGGCCCAGCCGGTCTCCACGGCCAGCAGGCGGCACAGCCCGTCATGGGTGGTGAGGTCACCGAGGACCCAGCCGCCACCGTGGACGTAGAGCAGCACCGGCGCAGCCGCCACGGTGCTGTCCTGATAGAGCCGGACCGGCACCCCGTCCGCGTCGAGGTCCCGCACGAGCCGGACCGCCCGGCCGGGGCCGACCTGCTCACGGACCGCGTCGACCATCACCTGCCGCTGCGCTTCATGATCCATCGCACCAGTATGCGACGGGCCAGGTCGCCGTGCCCCACCACGCCGCCGGCCCCGCCAGGCCGCCAGCCCGCCAGCCCCACCAGGCTGCCGCCGGCCCCGCCACGCTGCCGGTCCCGCCACGCTGCCGGTCCCGCCAGGCCGCCAGCCCCGCCAGACTGCCGCCGGCCCCGTCAGACTGCCGCCGGCCCCGTCAGGCTGCCAGCCCCACCAGGCTGCTGGCCCGCCACGCCGCCAGCCCGCCACGCCGCCGACTCCGTCAGCCTGCCGGACGGGCAACGGCCACTGTGGACAGCGCGGCCTCGTTCGCCAGCCGCCCGGCAGAACCGGTCCCCGCGCCGGCAGGACTCGACCCTGGTCCGCCAACAGACATGCGCGGGCCGGCCCACGGTCCCGGTCCGCCAGCACGCACGAAGCGAACCCCTGCACGGGCGAGCCGCCCACCCGATCCGCCCACCGCAACGGGCCAGACCGCCGGTCTCACCAGACCGCCGGTCCCACCACGCCACCGGCCCGCCCACTCCCGTCCGCCCACCCCATCAGCTTCGTCACCGCCCACTACAGGTTCACCCTGGCCGACCAATCCGCCAGCCCCAATCCGCCAGCCCCAATCCGCCGGACCAATCCGCCGGACCCGATCAACCCGGCCCCGGTCAGCCACGCCCAACCCGTCACGCCCAACCGTCACGCCCAACCGCCACGCCCAACCGCCACGCCCAACCGCCATGCCCAACCGTCACGCCCAACCCGCCGCCAGGGCGGTGCGTGGGGCGGCCGCCGGGTCGGGGTGACGGGTTCGGCGGCCGCGGGGGCTGATGCGGGAGGCGGAGGGGATGCGTTACTGTGCCGCGCCATGACGCGTGGGCGGTTCCGGCTGGGCATCGACTTCGGTACGTCCACGACGGTCGCGGTGTTGCGGCGGCCGGACGGGCGGGTGCAGCAGTTGCTGTTCGACGGGTCGCCGCTGCTCGCGTCGGCGGTGCTGCTCGGGACGGACGGGCGGCTGCACACCGGGCGCGACGCGGCGCACCTGGCGCGCAGTGCGCCCGAGCGGCTGGAGCCGAACCCGAAGCGGCGGGCCGACGAGCGTACGGTGCTGCTCGGCGACGCCGAGGTCGAGGTGGTGGACCTGATCGCGGCGGTGCTGCGGCGGGTCGCGGTGGAGGCGGCCAGGGTCGCGGGGGTCGTGGACGCCGTGACGCTGACGCACCCCGCGGACTGGGGCACGGCGCGGCGGACGCTGCTCGTGGAGGCGGCGCGGCTGGCCGGGTTCGCCGGCGTGGACATGGTCCCGGAGCCCGTCGCCGCCGCCACGTATCTTGCGACCACGCAGGAGGTGCCGGTCGGTTCGTGCGTCATCGTGTACGACCTCGGCGCCGGCACCTGCGACGTCACCCTGCTCCGGCGGCGCGCCGACGGGTTCGAGCCGGTCGCGTCCGGCGGGCTCAACGACCTCGGAGGGCTCGACGTCGACGCGGCGGTCGTGGCGTTCTTGGAGGCGACGTACGGCAGCCTCTGGACCGACGCGACGACCCGCCGGCAGCTGTGGGACGACGTGCGCACCGCGAAGGAAATGCTGTCGCGCGCCAGCGGGACCGTGGTCATGGTTCCGGCGCTGCGCAGGGAGGTGCCGCTCGGCCGGGAGCAGCTGGAAGGGCTGATACGGCCGGTGCTGCGGCCGAGCGTGGCGATGACCCGGTCGCTGCTGGCCGACGCGGGCGTGGCGCGGGCCGAGACCGCGGGGCTGTTCCTGGTCGGTGGCTCCAGCCGGATCCCGCTCGTGGCGACGATGCTGCACGAGGCGCTGGGGATCGCGCCGGTCGTCGCGGAGCAGCCGGAGCTGGTGGTCGCCGAGGGCGCCCTGCCGGGCACGACCACCGACCCGGAAACCCAGACACAGCACCAGATGCGCCGCGACGCCGGCACAGCAGCATTCCCGGTCAGCAGCCCGGTCGGCAGCAGCCCAGTCAGCGGCCCGATCAGCGCGCCGATCGGCGGCCCGGTCAGCGCAGCACCGTCACTGCACGCACCGGCCAGCAACGCCGCGGCAGCCCACAGCGCAGCACCGGCCGGCAGTGCGCCGCCGTGGACCGGCCCGCCCGCGAACCCCGGCGCTGCGCCGAACGACCGCCCGGAACCAGCCGGCGGGTCGCCCACCGGTACCCGTCACCGCCGCGCACGGACCCGCCTGGTCGCCTTCGCGGCGGCCGCCGTCGTCCTGCTCGCCGGCGGCGCCGTGCTCCTGTCGCAGCTCCCCGACGGCGGCGACGACCAGACCGAGGGCAGCCTCGACCCGAGCATCGCGGCGGTGCGGTACAACCTCGCCAAGATGCCCGACGACCTGTGCGCCAGTTTCGACCTGACGCCGTTCGTCAAGCTGTACGAGCGGCTGGCCGAACCACCCCGGCCCACCCGCAGCCTGACCGGCTGGGCCGGCGAGGCGTCGTGCACCGTGGTGCGGCTGCACGGCGACGTGCGGGCGGTGTTCGGCGCGAGTCTCCGGGTCACCTCCGCGCAGGAGGCCGCGGCCGCCGACTACAGGCTGCTCGTCGGCGGCGACGCCGCGCTCAACGACACCCCCGTACAGCTGACGGGCCTCGGCGACGAGGCGGTCCTGTTCACCATGAAGGGCTCCACCGCGCAGGCGAAGTCGCAGCTGACGGTGCGGGTCGGGGTACGCGACGGCAACCTCACCTGGCATGTGCGGCTCACCGTCGACCGGCGCGACCAGGCCGGATGGACCGCGGCCGAGCACCAGCAGCTGCGCGACCGGCTCGTCGAGGTGACCCGCACGACGCTGCCGAAGGTGACCGCCGGACTCGTCTAGACCGGCGCGTTGACGATCTGAATGTCGTCGATGTACCCGCGGAAGGCGCCCGTGCCGCCCGGCTGGTCGTAGCCGACGCGCAGCTGGTCGACGGTGCCGCCGGCCAGCGCGGCGAGGCTGACCTGGACGAGGTTCCACTGGCCGACGACCAGGCGGCGCCCCTCGCCCTGCCACTGCGGGTGTGCCCTGACCCCGTACTGATCGACCGCGCCCGAGTCGCGCAACGAGCGGCCGTCGGTGAGGGCGAGGTCGATGGCGACGGACGTACCGTTGACGGACTGCGGATAGATCCAGTACGTGAGCGTCGTCCCGGCCGTCAGCGGCAGATGGACGTCGAACACCCGGTTGTAGGAGTACGAGCCGCTCGCGCTGGCGTCGGTGCCGGAGTACATGAGGGCGTACGTGCCGCCGTGTGCGAGCTCGGCCCGGCGGCCGGACTCCATGCCGGTGAGGCCGCAGCAGTACCCGGTGACGTTGCGCGCGGACTGGACGGTGTCGACCCAGGTGAGCGGCGGCGCGGCGGCGCCGAAGTCGGTGCGGAACAGCGGCCACGCCCGGCCGGCGCCGAGGACCGGCTGCAGCACGGAGTACCAGACATCGGCGAGCTTGCGGTAGCCGCCGTCCGTCGGATGGATGCGGTCGGACCCGATGTCGGTGAGCGTCAGGTTAGCGTGCAGGTCGGCGAGGCGCACCTTCCGGCCCGCCGCCGCCTTGGCCTGGACGATGCCGGGCAGTTGCGCGTTGTACGCCCGCACCCGGCTCTCGACCGTCGCGTCCGGATTCGGTACCAGCGTCGACACCACCACCGTCGCGGCCGGTGCGGCGCGCAGGATCTGGTCGACCAGGGCGCTGAGGCGGGCCGGCGCATTGACCAGGTCGTAGTTCTGCAGCATGTCGTTGGTGCCGGCGTTGAGCAGCACCACGTCGGGGCGCGCGGCGGCGACCCACGTGTCGGCCCCGGCCGCGACGGCGTCGATGCGGTACCCGGGATGGCCCTCGTTGTCGTTGTCGGCCGCGGTACCCGAGCGCTGCGAGCCGACCATGTCGACCGCGACCCCGGCGTCGTCGGCGAGATGGCGGCGCAGCGCCTCCCGGTAGCCGTTGCCGTCGGTGGAGCTGGTGCCCCAGGTGATCGACGCGCCGAGCGGCATGATCCTGACCGGCGTCGCGGCCCGCGCGGCGCCGGGAACGGCGAGGCCGCCGGCGGCGACCAGCACAAGGGTGAGGGCACGAAGGTACGAGCGCACAAAGGCTCCTTGCTCGGGCTGGCTGGCGGACCGGACCGGCGGGACAGCCTCCAGCTAAGAGCATCGATACCTCTGTGTCAACGTTGTCATATCGCACAGGGACGGGGATGAGTCGCAGCGACTGGCTTCGAGCCGATCGGTCACGGCACCCAGCGCCCAGCCGGCCCGCAGTGCCGACGTGACCGCCCGCGTCAGGCCTCCGCGATACTTCGCGTATGGACGTAGCCGGCTTCTGGGCGATCGTGGAGGGTTCCGCGCAGGCCAACGCCGACCTGTTCGAGCGGGCTGACTGGATCGCTGAGACTCTCACCAGCATTTCGGATGACGATCTGGTCGACTTCCAGGACCACCTGGACGACCAGACAGGCCGGGTGAGTCACTGGCTGGTGTGGCATGCAGCTGTACTGATCATGGGCGGATGCAGCGATGACAGCTTCAGCCGGTTCCGTGCGTGGCTGGTCGGCCTTGGCCGGGACGCGGTCGACGCCGTCGCCGAGGATCCCGACAGGCTCGCTGACCGGCCCGAGGTGCGGCGGCTTGCGGGCCGGCACTGGCGCACCTGGGCAGAAGAGGAGTACCCAGAATGGGAGGAGTTGGAGTTCGTGGCCGTCCACGAGTACGAACGCCGCTTCGGTGAGGACTCCTTGATCTACGACGCTCAGACCTCTCGCACCCAGGGCGGTGGCCCGGTGCCGCAGCGGGCACAGGAGACGCGGTGGGATCTTCACGACCCCGCCGAGTCGAGTCGCCGGCTGCCGCGACTCGCCGCGATGTTCCCGCAGACCGACCCTGTCCAGGCCCACCGGTAGCGAGCGCCCGCACCGGCGAAGACGAACATCTGCGGCGACCGGATCGCGGAACTGCCGATGTGCGTGCACGCCGTCCGGCCCGCGGATACAACCCGGCGGATTCCTGTTTGCCGGCGCACAGCGATCCACCGCGTTGTGCTCCCCGTCGCGCATGCCGCGATCCGCAACCACGTCCAGACCTCCCGAACCGGCGAACAAACGGTCCCGGCGCTCGCCTGATGGGACCCGGGCTCGCGCCGCAGGAGCCTCCTCAGCACCCAGACCGGCGCGGGACAGGTTTTGCCGCTGCTTGGCGAGGTAGCTACCGGGGACGTCGTCGTGTGCGGCGCGGCGGACGCAGGGGCGTTTTGTGCGAGTCAACCAGGGAGTGTGCATGAAGATCGTCGTCATCGGTGGCAGCGGCCTCATCGGCGGCAAGCTGGTCCAGTTGTTGCGGGCCGCCGGGCACGACGTCGTGCCCGCGTCGCCGGCGACCGGGGTCAACGCCGTCACCGGCGAAGGGCTTGCCGAGGCTCTGGCCGGTGCGCAGGTCGTCGTCGACGTGGCGAACTCGCCGTCGTTCGAGGACGCTGCGGTGCTGGAGTTCTTCCGGGCCTCGGCCGGCAACCTCGTCGCGGCCGCCCGCGACGCCGGGGTGGCGCACCTCGTCGCCCTGTCCGTGGTCGGCGCCGACCGGCTGCCTGACAGCGGCTACCTGCGGGCGAAGGTCGCCCAGGAGGCCACGCTCGCCAACGGTGGCGTGCCGTTCACGATCGTGCGGGCGACCCAGTTCTACGAGTTCTCCCACGCCATCGCGCAGGCGGGCGTCGACGACGGCACGGTGCGGATGCCACCGGCGCTGTTCCAGCCGGTCGCCGCGGACGACGTCGCCGCCACCCTCGCCGACGTCGCGCAGGCGGCCCCGGTCAACCGCATCGTCGAGCTCGCCGGCCCCGACCCCGTCCGCATGGACGAGCACATCCGCCGGTTCCTGGCCGCGCACGAGGGCACCGAGCCGATCCAGGACGTGACGACCGACCCGCACGCCCGGTACTTCGGCGCCGAGCTCGACGACACCTCGCTGACCCCGGGCCCGGACGCCCGCATCGGGGCCGTCCACTTCGTCGACTGGCTCGCCAAGCACTGACCCGCAGAAATCACGTTCGGTGACCGGGACCCCGAAACGCGTGATGATTGGTTACGGTGAATAGGTGACTACTGCGCCGAGTACGCAACTGTTCACGCAGGACTTCTGGGACGACCCGCACCCGGTCTACGCCGCCATGCGTGAGCAGGCGCCGGTGCACCGGCTGCAGCTGCCGACCGGCATGGAGATGTGGCTGGTCACCCGGTATGTCGACGCCAGGACTGCGCTCGGCGACCCGCGGCTGTCCAAGCGGATCGGCGCGACCCAGAACGCCGCGGCCCTCGACCCGCAGATCAGCGGGCCGCTGACCAGGCACCTGCTGGCCAACGACCCGCCGGACCACACGCGGCTGCGACGGCTGGTGGCCAAGGCGTTCACGGCGCGCCGGGTGGAGCAGCTGCGCAGCCGGGTGGAGCAGCTCAGCGCCGTGCTGGTCGCCGCCATGCGGGCCGGTGACCGGGCCGACGTCATCGACGACTACGCGGTGCAGCTGCCGATCCAGGTCATCTGCGAGCTGCTCGGCATCCCGCAGGAGGACCAGGCCGAGTTCCGGCGCTGGACCGGGGTGCTGGTCGCCGGGTCGGTCGACCGTTCCGGGGTACCGGCCGCCGCCGCCGCTTTCCTCGCGTACCTGCGCGACCTCATCGCCGCGAAACGCGCCGAGCCCGCCGACGACCTGCTCAGCGCGCTCATCGCGAGCACCGACGAGGGCGACCGCCTGGACGAGGACGAGCTCACGTCGATGGTGTTCCTGCTGCTCATCGCCGGGCACGAGACCACCGTCAACCTCATCGGCAACGGCATGTGGACGCTGCTGACCCGGCCCGAGGAGCATCGGCGCCTGCTGCAGGACCCGTCGCTGATCCCGAGCGCCGTCGAGGAGTTCCTGCGCCTGGAGTCCCCCGTGGAGACCGCGACGTTCCGGGTCGCGATGGAGCCCGTCACGTACGGTGGCGTCACCATCCCGGCGGGTGGGGTCGTGGCCATCTCGCTGCTCAGCGCGGACCGTGACCCGGCGCGCTTCCCGAACCCGGCCGAGGTCGACCTGGGCCGCCCCGAGAACCAGCACCTGGCGTTCGGGCACGGCATCCACTACTGCCTGGGCGCTCCCCTGGCCCGGCTGGAGGCGCAGATCGCGTTCCGTGACCTGCTGGCCGCGTTCCCCGGCATGCGCCTGGCGGTGCCCGCGTGCGAACTGATCTGGCGCCCCGGCGTGCTCATCCACGGCACCACCACCCTGCCGGTCCACCTGCACTGACCGGACACGCCCGGCCACCCAGGACCGGACACGGCCCGGCCACCCAGGACCGGACACGGCCCGGCCACCCAGGACCGGACACGGCCCGGCCACCCAGGACCGGACACGCCGAGCCGCCCCTGCCCTTGCACAGACAGAGGCGGCCCGGTACCAGCGATGCCTACGGAAGGACCCAGCGCTGGTTCGCGCCGGCGAAGCAGTCCCAGATCTGCAGGCGGGTGCCGTCGGTGGACACGTTGCCGGTCACGTCGAGGCACTTGTTCGAGGCGGGGTTGCGCAGGGTGCCGTCGGACTGGGCCTGCCAGACCTGGGCGCCCGTGCCGTTGCAGTCCCAGAGCTGGATCTTCGTGCCGTTGGCGGTGCCGGCGCTGGTGACGTCCATGCACTTGCCGAGGGCGCGCAGGGTGCTGTCGGACGCGACGGTCCAGTTCTGGGCGTTGGTGCCGTTGCAGGTGTACAGCTGCACCGCGGTGCCGTTGGCGGAGGACGCCGCGGCCACGTCGACGCACTTGCCGGCCAGGCCGGTGATGCGGCCGGTGCGGCCGGCCGGGCCGGTGGTCGGGTTGCTGGTCGGCTGGGTGCCGCCGGTGGCCGTGGTGTAGATGGCGCTGACCAGCGAGGTGCTGGTGTTCGTGTCCTGGGACAGCTCCCAGTTCATGATGCCGCCGGCGTTGGCCATGGCCCACGTGGTCTTGCGCTTGATCGTCGGGATGCCGTTGTAGCACTCCTGCACGCCGTTGATGGTGGTGCAGTCGCGGTTGGCGTTGGCCGGGTCACGGTTCACGAGGTCGCTGTACGTGTAGTACCCGGGCCGGGAGTAGAACGGCACGCCGAGGACGGCCTTGTTCGCCGGCAGGCCGCGGCCCTTCCAGAAGTTGACGGCCGCGATGGACCAGTCGTAGTTCGCGTGCGGGCTGCCGCCGTCGTACGCCATGATGTTGAGCCAGTCGACGTAGCCGAACACGGCCGGCTGGACGCCGTTGGCGGTGCCGCCCTCGGAGACGACGGCGGCGGTGAGCAGCTTGCCGCGGCTGTGCATGGCGGTGCTCAGCTGCGACATGAGCGCGGTGTAGTTGTTGCCGGACGTGCCCGGGTCCGGGTACTCCCAGTCGATGTCCACACCGTCGAGGTTGTACTGGTTGACCAGGTTGACGATGTTGTTGACGAACGCGGTCCGGGCGGTCGCGTTGCCGGCGAGGCCTTCGAAGCCGGAGTCGTTGCCGTCGTTCCAGCCGCCGACGGCGATGGAGACCTTGACGCCGGCCGCGTGACCCTGCGACACGATCGACTGCAGCTTCGACGGGTTGTCGAGGCCCTGCAGGCTGCCGTTGCTGTTGGGCAGCACGAACGCGTAGTTGATGTGGGTCAGCTTGCTGTACTGGATGCTGTTGGCGCTGCCGGCCCACGACGGCATGTAGCCGACGCTGCGGAAACCGTTGGGCAGGACCGCCGCGTCGGCCGCGGGCTGGCTGGCCAGGGCGACGATGCCGCCGACGGCGGCGGTGGCGAGGGCGACGGCGCCGGCGGCGAAGGCCGAGCGCCGGGCCCGATGGCGTCCGGGACGGGCGGTCCCGGGCTCCGAGGTGGGTGAGGAGGACAAGAGGGTGCTCCTTCGGATGGCCGGCCGGCGGCGGACGGGCAGGGTGGGGTGCCCGGAAACCAAACGACGAAGCGGCGCCACCGGCACGATGACAGGTGGCTGAAACGATAGGAAAGTTAACTATCGGATGTCAATGCAAGTCGTGAAGAAAGTCCGTACCAGCGGGTATTCATGCACTAAAATGCTGTAGGCCGACCACTGAGAGCAACGCCAGCTTCTCCGCCGCGTCGGTGCCCGGCTGCGGCGTCAGGACCAGCAGCTTCTGCCCGAGGTCCGGCGTCACCAGGGTCTCGCAGTCGACGTGGACCACACCGACCTGCCGGTTGACGATGCGTTTGCGGTCGGAGCGGCGCACCGCCACCTCGTGCTCGCCCCACAGCGCCGCGAACTGCGGGCTGACGGCGAGCAGCCGGCGCACGAGACCGTCGACGTCCGCGTCGCCGTGCCGCCGCGCCGCGGTCGCCCGCAGGTCCGCCACCGACACCCGGCCGTGATGCTCGGCGTCCTCGGCGGGGTACACCGCGCGCCACGCCGCATCGGTGAACCACCGCCACACGTGGTACCGCTCGTCGCCGCGGAACCCGGTCTGGTCGCCGAGCAGCAGCATCGCCATCCGGTTCTGCGCCAGGGTCTCGCCCAGGTCGGACACGACCGTGGCAGGGGTGTCGCCGAGCAGGTCGAGCATCCGCAGCAGCCCCGCCCGCGCGTGCGTGCCGGAGGCCCTCGGCGGGGTGACGCCGGCCAGGTGGAACAGGTGGTCGCGCTCGTCCTCGGTCAGCCGCAACGCCCTGGCCAGCGCCGACAGCAGCTGCGCCGACGGCTGCGCGCTGCGGCCCTGCTCCAGGCGCACCACGTAGTCGGTGGACATGCCCGCCAGCAGCGCGACCTCCTCCCGGCGCAGCCCGGCCGTGCGCCGGCGCGGCCCCTGCGCGAGCCCGACGTCGGCGGGGCGGATCGCCAGCCGACGGCGGCGCAGGAAGTCGGCGAGCTCGTCACGTTGCATGCCCCCATCGTCGCGTCCCGGGGCCCGGCGCAACCAGGGACCGGCGCTCCTACGAAGACCGCTCCGCTGTCACCGCCCCGCGGGCGGGGGCACCGTCGAGGCATGCAGAACACCATCATCGGCCTCGGCGCCATGGGCATGTCAGGCATGTACGGCCCGGCCGACCGCGCCGAGAGCATCGCCACCGTCCGCGCCGCGATCGACGCCGGCGTCACCCTCATCGACACCGGCGACTTCTACGGCATGGGCCACAACGAGCTGCTCATCCGCGACGCGCTGCGCCCCGGCGACCGCGACAAGGTCCGGCTGAGCGTGAAGTTCGGCGCGCTGCGCGGCCCCGACAACGCGTGGGGCGGCATGGACACCCGCCCCGCCGCCATCCGCAACTTCCTCGGCTACACCCTCGTCCGGCTGGGCGTCGACCACATCGACGTGTACCGGCCGGCCCGCCTGGACCCCGCGGTGCCGATCGAGGAGACCGTCGGCGCCCTGGCCGAGCTGGTGAAGGAGGGCTGGATCCGCGAGATCGGCCTGTCGGAGGTCGGCGCCGACGTCATCCGCCGCGCGCACGCCGTACACCCGATCGCCGACCTGCAGATCGAGTACTCGCTGCTGTCCCGCGGGGTCGAGGACGACATCCTGCCGACCCTGCGCGAGCTGGGCATCGGGATGACGGCGTACGGGGTGCTGTCCCGCGGACTGCTGTCCGGGCACTGGCGCGCCGACCGGGCGCTGGCGCCGGGCGACTTCCGGGCGCACGGGCCGCGCTTCTCCCCCGAGAACGTCCAGCACAACCTGGCACTGGTCGAGGCGCTGCGCGCGGTCGCCGAGCGCAAGGGCGTGACCGTCGCGCAGCTGGCGATCGGCTGGGTCGCCGCGCAGGGCACCGACATCGTGCCGCTGGTCGGCGCGCGGACCCGGGAGCGGCTCGCCGAGGCGCTCACCCCCGTCGCGCTGACCGCGCAGGACCTGGCCGCCGTCGAGGCGGCGGTGCCGGCCGACGCGGCCCACGGCTCGCGGTACCCGGAACCGATGATGGCCCACCTCGGCACCAGCCGCTGACGTTCCGACGGTGCGTGACTGACCGTTCGCACCGTGTACAGGCATTGATCGCTCCCTTACCGTTCGAGGCACCACGACGCCTCGACGGTGGGGAGCGAGCAGGACTTCCGCCGCACCGCGGAGCAGCTGCTGCGCGCCAACTGCCCCTTACCGCGCCCTGACCGCCCCCGGACCGCGCCCCGGATCCGTAAGGTCCGGACTCCCGGTGCCGAACTGGTCATCGTGGGCCCGAACGTACGCCGGATGTCCCGCCTGCTGCTGCCGGCCGCAGGCGGGCTCGCCGGACTCGCCGTCGCGTTCCTGGTGATGCAGCTGATCACCACCGGGGCGTTCGAGAAGCTGGAGGCCCGTCAGGTCGCCCAGGACGCCGGCCGGATCCAGATCGGCCTGAGCTCGCAGGCACAGCTGCTGACCGCCTTCGGCGCCACGAACGCGGTGTGGGACAACGCGTACCACGACGTCGGCACGGGCGACCGGGCCGGCTTCGCCGCGGACTTCCCGCCGGAGGCCCAGAGCTCCGCGAACGACATCGACGGCATGTTCGGCATCGGCGCCGACGGCACCCTGCGCGTCGGCGGGATGACAACCGGCGCGCCCACCCACGGCACCCCGCCGGAGCAACTGCGGGACCCGGCGGTGCTGCGGCAGCTGTTCGACCCGGCCGCCGCGCCCGGCGTGTCACGGTGCGGCATCGTGTCCGCCGACGCGCCGTACCTCTTCTGCGGCGTCGGCACGTTCCGAAGCAGCGGCGAGGGCGCCCCGTCCGGCGGGATGATCATGCTCAAACGCCTCGACGGCGCCCGGGTCGCGCGCCTCGGCCAGGCCCTGGACCTGCCGTTGCGGCTCACCCCGCGGGCGCGCACCGGCACCGACCCGCAGCCCCCGCTGCACAGCGAGCTCGGCGACCTGCGCATCGGCACCAAGGTCCTGGACGGCGACCACATCGCGGTCGAGGCCGTCATCGACACGGTCAACGGCGGCAGCGTCGTACTGGAGGTCGTCGCCACCCGCCCGATCCACGCCGCCGCCAGCGCGACCGCGGTCAAGCTGTTCGCCTTCGTCACGGTCGCGACGGTCCTGCTCGTCGTCGGCATCCTTTGGGGGGTACGGGCAGCGCTACGCCGGCGGGTCGGTCCCCTACGGCGCACCACCGAGCAGATCGTCGCGTCCGGCGACCACCGGCTACGGATCAACCCGTCGGGCACCGACGACATCGCCGTGCTGGGCCGGGCCATCGACGCCATGCTCGACGCGTTGCAGGAGCAGGAGCGCAGCCTGGCCGAGGAGCGCCTCACCAAGGAGTCGCAGCTCATGACGACGAACGTGCGCCAGCAGCTCGCCGAGCAGACCGTGCGCCGCCGCGCGGGCGAGGTCATCGACGAGACCAGCGCGTCGGCGCTCGCGGAGATGTGTACCGTCATGGCGGAGGCCGACGACGTCCTCGCCGCCGCGGACGCGATCGAGCAGCAGGCCGCCGCCGCGGACCGGGTCACCCGCACCGTCATGGACCGCGCCGCCGACGCCGGCTCCGTGATCAGCGCGGTCACCACCAGCCTCGGCCGCGTCGACGGCATCGCCAACCTCATCGCCGGCGTCGCCGGCCAGACGAACCTGCTCGCCCTCAACGCCACCATCGAGGCCGCGCGCGCCGGCGAGGCAGGCCGCGGCTTCAGCGTCGTCGCCGGCGAGGTGAAGAACCTGGCGACCAAGACGAAGGAGTCCACCGGCGAGATCACCAGCACCGTGGAGGCCCTCGGCACCGACGCCTCCGCCATGGCGGGTGTCATCACCGACATGAGCCAGGGCGTCAACGCCGTCGGCGACGTCACCGCCCAGCTCACCGCGGTCGCCGCCCGCCAGCGCGCCTCGGTCGAGCAGCTCGTCGGCGCGGTGCGCACCGCCATCACCCGCATCGAGAGCCTCGCCCAGGTCACCGACCGCCTGGAACGCCGCCGCCACAACCGCGCCGCCGTCGAGGGCACCGTCCTGCTCACCCAGGGCCCCGTCCGGGCCGAGGCCGACCTGCTCGACCTGAGCATCTCCGGCCTGCGGTGCGCCTCGAAGTCCGGCTGGCGCCCCGACCTCGAGACGGTCGTCGACCTCACCCTGCTCCTCGGCGACGAACGCCTCCAGCTCCAGGGCCGCGCGGTCCGCCACCTCGACACCGACACCGCCGGCGAGGTCGGCATCGAGTTCGTCAAGCCCTCCCCCGACACGGTCACCACCATCGACCGCTACATCACCACCCTCGTCGGCGACGAGTAACCGGTACCGGCGCTTTGATTTACGGTCTTCCGGCGGCGTTCTTGGTCCACGGTTTTCCACAGGCGCAGGCCGGGGGTGGCGCCGCGCCGGTGCGGGTCGCACGCTGGTGCCGGTGTTCGACGAACAGGCCGGAGTGGCCACCCGCGCCGGTGCCCTGGCCGCCGGCCTGACCGACGAGTCCATCCGCGCCCACCTGCGCGCCGGCCGCTGGCAGCGCGCCTATCACGGCGTGTACTGGACGTTTTCCGGCCCGCCGACCCGCCCGGCGGTGCTGTGGGCCGCGCTCACCGCCGCCGGCGAGGGCGCCGTCTTCAGCCACGAGACCGCGGCCTCGCTCCTCGGCCTGCTGGACGACCCCGGCCCCGTGATCCACATCAGCATCCCCACCCGCCGGAGGCCACTGCCGTTGCCGGGGATCCGCCTGTACCACCGCCGCAGCAACCTCCTGGTGGCCGCCGCCGCCCGCGTGCCGCCCCGCACCGGTGTGGAGGACACCGTGCTGGACCTGACCCAGCAGGCCACCGACGTCGACGCCGCACTCGGCTGGCTCACCCGTGCGTGTGCCCGCCGGCTGACCACCCCCGACCGGCTGCTCACCGCGATCCGCGCCCGCCGCCGCCTGCGCTGGCGCGAAGCCCTGGTCACGGCCGTCGCCGACGTCGCCGCGGGCTGCCACTCGCTGCTGGAGCTCCGCTACCTGCGCGACGTCGAACGCGGCCACGGCCTACCGGCACCCGCCCGCCAGCGCCGCCACCGGTCCGGCCGCTCAACGGTGTACCGCGACGTCGAGTACACCGCCTTCGGCCTCCTGATCGAGCTCGACGGCCGTGCCGCCCACCAAGACCCCCGCCACGACCGCCACCGCGACAACGCCGCCACCACTGCCGGCTGGGCGACGCTCCGCTTCGGCTGGGCCGACGTCGACCACCGCCCCTGCGACACCGCCCGCATCGTCGCCCAGTCGCTGCACGCCCGCGGCTGGCCCGGCACCCCGACCCCGTGCAGGCGCGGAGCGGAGCGCCGGCTGGTCAAAGTGGGCGCTGCGGGTCGGGGCGGGGATTACTCGGGGTCGGTGGGGATGGCGAGGATGGCGCCGCGGGTGGGGCGGCGGTCGATCTCCATGAAGCGGCCGGGGCCGGCGATGGGTTCGAAGGCGGAACGCCGACGCCGGCCGGTCAAAGTGGGCGCCGCGGAGCGGGGACTATTCGGGGTCGGTGGGGATGGCGAGGATGGCGCCGCGGGTGGGGCGGCGGTCGATCTCCATGAAGCGGCCGGGGCCGGCGATGGGTTCGAAGCCGGAGCGGCGGTACACCTCGTGGGCGTCGCGGGTGGCGAGGAGGAAGCGCTGCAGGCCGGCGGCGGACAGGTCGGCCACGATGGTGTCGACGAGCCACTGGCCGAGGCCGCGGCCGCGGTGGGGGGTGGTGACGAAGACGTCGCAGATCCAGGCGAAGGTGGCGCCGTCGGTGACGACCCGGGCGAAGGCCACCTGGGTGTCGCCGTGCCAGACGGTGTACGGCAGGGAGCCGGCAATCGAACGGGCCACGACGTCGTGCGCGCGGCCGGCGGCCCAGTAGGACTCCTCGGCGAGCCAGCGGTGCACCAGGTCGACGTCGACGCGGGCCGGGTCGGTGCTGAGGGCGTACCCGTCGCGGGAGCGGTCGCTCATCGGGCGCGCAGCCACTGCAGGGCGTCCGCGGCGTGGCGCATGACGGTGATGTGGCCTGCCGCGGGGACGACCCGCAGGGTCGCGGTGGGCAGCTGGGCGGCGAGGCGGGTGGCGTGCACGCTGGGCACCATGCGGTCGGCGGCGCCGTGCAGGAGCAGGACCGGGGCGGTCACGGCGGCGAGCGGGAAGCCCCACGGGCGCACGAACGCCAGGTCGTCGTCGATCAGCGGCGCGGGGCCGGACCGCTGGGCGGCGGCCACGATTTCGCCGAACCAGGACCAGTCGGTGGACAGGGCCTCCCAGTCGGCGGGGAGGAAGCCGATGTCGAGGTCGTCGTGCGGGGTCGCCTCGTGCCGCTCCTTGGCGGCGCGGCCGGCGATCGCGGCCCCGAGCGAGGCGACACCCCCATCGGCCATCCCGGCGAAGTAGCCGTCATCGGAAAGACCCGCCGTGGAAGGCGCCGCCGCCGGCGCGTACGGGCTCAGCGACGCCACGCTCACCGCGGCCGTGACCCGGTCGGGCAGCAGCGCCGCGCAGGCGAGGGCGTGCGGGCCGCCGCCCGAGTGGCCCATGACCGCGAACCGGTCCACGCCCAGCGCGTCGGCGACCGCGGCCGCGTCGGCGGCGGCCGAGGCGACGCTGCGGTCGGGGTGCGGGGTGGAGCCGCCGTAGCCGGGGCGGTCGTAGGAGATCCAGCGGATGCCGAGCGGCTCGGACGCGGCGAACAGCGGCGACGGCGGGGCGCCGGTGTTGGGCGTGCCGTGGTGCCAGAAAACCACGTGGTCGCCGCCGCGGGTGTCGTACGCGTGCAGCACCCGCCCGTCCCGCAACGGCACCTCGAACTCGCCCCCCATGCGGCGAGCCTATCGGTCCGTGCAAAGACCCACGCCTATCGGCCCGGGTAAAGGCCCACGCCGATCGGCCCGGATAGAACCCGCGCCGGGCAGGCGGCTTGCGGGACGCATACCGAGTATGCATACTCCGTATCCATGTCCATCAAGTACGGTCTGCTCGCGTTGCTGCAGCGCGGCACGATGTACGGCTACCAGCTGCGGACCTCGTTCGAGGAGTCCACCGGCGGGACGTGGCCGCTGAACATCGGGCAGGTGTACACGACCCTGTCGCGGCTCGAGCGCGACGACCTCGTCCGGTCGCTGCCGGAGCACGACGGGGGGCAGCGACCGTACGAGATCACCGACGCGGGCCGGGCCGAGCTCGCCGCCTGGTTCGCGACACCGATCGGCCGCGGTGACCGCCCCCGCGACGAGCTGGCGATCAAGCTGGCGCTCGCGCTGACGACCCCCGGCGTGGACGTGCCCCGCATCATCCAGGCGCAGCGCACCGCGACGGTGCGGATGCTGCAGGAGTACACGCGGATGAAGCAGCGCACCGACGGCCCCGCCGACCTGTCTTGGCGGCTCGTGCTCGAATCCATGATCTTCCAGGCGGAGGCCGAGGTGCGGTGGCTGGACCACTGCGAGGCGAGCCTGGCCCGGTACGCCCCGCTGCCGACCCCGGCCCCCTCGACAGCGCCGGACCTGGCCGAGGAGACGACGGCATGAGCGTGCTCGAGCTCCGGGACGTGCACCGCACCCATGGCGCAGGCGAGGCCACGGTACGGGCGTTGCGCGGCGTGTCGCTGACCGTCCGGCCAGGCGAGCTGGTCGCCGTCATGGGCCCGTCCGGATCCGGCAAGTCGACCCTGCTCAACCTCGCCGGCGGGCTGGACGCGCCGAGCGAGGGCGAGGTCGCCGTGGAGGGCACGGTCCTCGGCGGGCTCGGCCGCAAGGCCCTCGCCGCGCTGCGGCGGCGCCGGATCGGGTACGTGTTCCAGGATCTCAACCTGCTGCCGAGCCTCACCGCGGCGGAGAACATCGCCCTGCCGCTGGAGCTCGACGGCGTGGGCGTGCGCCGCGCCCGGCGGGCCGCGCTGGCCTCCCTCGCCGAGGTGGAGCTGGAGGGGTACGCCCACCGCTTCCCCGACGAGATGTCCGGCGGCCAGCAGCAGCGGGTCGCGATCGCCAGGGCGCTGGTCGGGCAGCGGCGGCTGATCCTCGCCGACGAGCCGACCGGCGCGCTGGACTCGCAGACCGGCGAGGCGGTCCTGCGACTGCTGCGCGGCAAGGTCGACGCGGGCGCGGCCGGGGTGCTCGTCACCCACGAGGCCCGGCACGCGGCGTGGGCCGACCGGGTGGTGTTCCTGCGCGACGGCGTCGTGGTCGACACCTCCGGGCCGCTCGAAGAGCCGGAGCACCTGCTCGACGGCGCCGCGTCATGAGCGCTCCGGAGCGCAGCGGAGGGGTGGCGACGTGAGGGGCTGGCTGGTCTCGCTGCGCATCGCCCGGCGGGAGGCGCGCCGGGCGAAGGGCCGCACCGCGCTCGTGCTGTCGCTGATCCTGCTGCCCGTGCTGGGATTGTCGTTCGCCGCGGTCACCTACGACATGTTCGCCCTCACCCCGGCCGAGGAGCTGGACCGCGAGCTGGGCCGGTTCGAGGCGTCCGTGCACTGGCCGTTCGGCGGGCCGGTCACCCAGGACGCCCAGGGGTACGGCGTGATGAACCCGGGCCGTGGCGAGCCGGCCACGCCGAGCGCCGAGGGCCTGCTCGCGCTGCTGCCCGCCGGCTCCCGCGTGGCGCTGCTCGACGAGCGGGAGGTCCGGCTGCGCGGCGGCACCGGCGAGCAGAAGCTGCGGGCGCACCAGTTCGACCTCGCCGACGCCGCCTACCGGGGCCGGGTGGCGTTGCTGCGCGGCACCGCACCGGCGTCCGGCGGCGAGGTCGCGCTGAACGCGGCCGCCATGGAGTTGCTCGGGGTGCTGCTCGGCGGCACCGTCCAGCTCCCGGAGCGGGGTGAGCTGCGCGTCGTGGCCGAGATGGAGCTGCCCGGAAGCCTGAAGCCGGCCGCGGTGCTGCGCCCCGGCACGCTGCCGGTCGGCCCGCCGGAGCGGTACACCAGCTGGCTGGTCGACGCGCCCGCCCCGATCACCTGGGACCAGGTGCGGGCGCTCAACCAGCACGGCGTCGTCGTGCGGTCCCGCGCCGTGGTGCTCGACCCGCCGCCGGACGCGCCGACCTGGCCGTCCGGCGACGGCGACGTGTTCGGGCTCGGCGTGCTCGTGTTCGGCCTCGGCGTGCTGGAGATCGTGTTGCTGGCGGGCCCGGCGTTCGCGGTCGGCGCCCGGCGGCGGCGCCGCGAGCTGGCCCTCGTCGCTGCCAACGGCGGCACCCCGGCGCAGCTGCGCCGTATCGTCCTGGCCGACGGGGTGCTGCTCGGCGTGGTCGCCGGGGTGGTCGGCACCGCCGTCGCGATCGCTGCCGCGTTCGCGCTGCGGGGCGTCTTCGAGGAGCACGTCGTGCGCGCCCGCGCCGGCGGGTACCGGGTCTTCCCTGAGGCGCTGCTCGGCATCGCCGGGCTGGCGTTCGTCGCCGGGGTCGGCGCGGCGCTGGTGCCGGCGTTCGCCGCGGCCCGCACCGACGTGGTCGCGGCCCTCGCCGGGCGGCGCAACCGGACCGGGCCCGGCCGCCGCTGGCTCGTCGCCGGGCTGGGCATGCTCGGCGCCGGCGCGGCCGGCGCGGGCTACGGCGTCGTGGCGATCGACTCGACCGTCGTCATGGCCGGCCTCGTGCTGGCCGAGCTGGGCCTGGTCGTGGTCACGCCGACGCTGGTCGGGCTGGTCGCCCGGCTCGGCCGCCGGCTGCCGCTCGCGCCCCGTATCGCGGTGCGGGACCTGGCCCGCAACCGGTCCTCGACCGCGCCGGCGATCTCCGCGGTGATGGCCGCGGTGCTCGGCGCCGTCACCATCGGCGTGTTCTTCGCCAGCGACGTGCAGCGGCAGCGGGACATGCAGGTCGCCGCACTGCCCGACGGGTACGCGGAGATCACCCGCGGCTGGGGCGACCGGGGTGAACGCGCCGACCCGCTGCCCACCGCGCGGCTGGTGCAGGCGGCGACCGCGACCCTGCCGGTGGCGAGGACCGTCGAGCTGCGCGGGGTGGCCTGCCCGCCTGGTGCGTCTGCGGACACCTCGTGCTGGCTGCTGCCCGTGCGGCCGGCACACCGGCGGTGCCCGTTCCGGCCCGGCGACGCCACGCCGGAGGAGCAGCGCAAGGCGGCCCGCGACCCGCGCTGCCGCGGCAACGGGTACGTGATGTACGGCGGCGGCAACGCCACCACCATCGTCGACGACGGCTCCACCGTCGGGGTCGTCTCCGCCGCACACGGCGAGGACCTCGCCCGCGCCGAGGCCACCCTGCGCGCCGGCGGCGTCGTCGTGGCCGACCCGTCGCTGGTCGACAACGGCACGGTCCTGCTGGCCGCGCCCTCACCCGGCGACCCCGAGGGGTACGGGCACACCGTGGCCGTCCCCGGCTACGTCACCACCACCGCCGTGTCGCGGGTGTTCGTCGCGATGTCGCCGCAGGCCGTCGCCAAGGCCGGCCTGGCCGTCGAGGTCAAGGGCATCGTGGTGGCCACCAGCCGGATGCCGACCCGGGCCGAGATGGGCGCGTTCAACGCCGCGACCGGGGCGCTCGGCAACTTCTACCACGGCTCGGTCGCGTGGCCGTACCGGCCGGACGCCACCGTCAACCTGGTGGTCCTGGGCATCGTCGCGGCGGTCATCGCGCTCGGCGCCGCCGGCATCTCGACCGGGCTCGCCGCCGTCGACAGCCGGCCGGACCTGGCGACCCTCGGCGCCGTCGGCGCGTCGCCCGGCGTGCGGCGGCGGCTGACGCTGAGCCAGGCGGGGGTGATCGCGGGGCTCGGCTCGCTGCTGGGCGCCGCGGCTGGGCTCGGCGCCGGGTGGGCGGTGCTCGCCGCGCTCAACCGCCAGGCGCTGAGCAGGTGGCCGGCCGACGCGACCTACCCGTGGGCGGTGCCGTGGCCCAACGTCGCTGTCGCGGTCCTCGTGGTGCCGGCCGTCGCGATGCTCGGCACCGCGATGTTCACCCGGGCCAGGCTGCCGATCGAGCGGCGAACCTGACCGCCCGGCCACCCACCGTCACGTTAGGATGTCCCGCAAGTCCGAATAGGGAGATCCCGTGAATTCCGACGAAGAGCCCGAAACGTCAGAACTGCACGACGAGGGCGGCGCCAGCACCACCGGCTCCGGCGCGCTGATCCTGTTCGGGGTGATCGGCGTGCTGGTGATCGTCGGCTTCCTGTACTCCGTGATGACGCGCTGACGCCGCGAATGACCCGGGCTGGGGCCCCACCGTCACAGGTGGGGCCCCAGCCGTCGTTCAGGACGTGCCGCCGGGAGCCGGCTGGTAGCCGGCGGGCCGGGTGGTGAACGTGCCCCGGCCCTGGGTGCGGCTGCGCAGCCGGGTCGCGTAACCGAACAGCTCCGCGAGCGGCACCGTCGCCGTCACCACCGCTGTGCCGGCGCGGGTCGTGGAGTCGGTGACCCGGCCGCGGCGGGCCGCGAGGTCGCCCAGGACCGCGCCGACGGTGTCGTCGGGGGCGGTCACGGTGACCTCCGCGACCGGCTCGAGCACCGCCATGGTGCTCTGCCGCAGCGCCTGCTGCAGGGCGAGCCGGCCGGCGGTGCGGAACGCCAGCTCGGAGGAGTCCTTCGAGTGGGTCTGGCCGTCCACGAGCGTCACGTGCACGCCCGTCACCGGGTGACCGCCGAGCGGGCCCTCCAGCAGCGCGTCGCGGCAGCCGGCCTCGACCGCCCTGACGTACTCCTTCGGCACCCGCCCGCCGACGACCGCCGAGTCGAACCCGAACGGCTCCTGCGACGGGGTGACGTCGATGAGCACGTGCGCGTACTGGCCCGCGCCGCCGTCCTGCTTGACGTGCCGGTACAGCAGGCCGCTGACGCCCGCCACGACGGTCTCGCGGTAGGAGACCTGGGGGCGGCCGACGTTGACGCTCAGCCCGCCGGTCTGGCGCAGCTTCTCCACGGCGACCTCCAGGTGCAGCTCACCCAGGCCGGACAGCACCGTCTGCCCGGTCTCGGCGTCGCTGCGCACGCGCAGTGACGGGTCCTCGTCGACGAGCCGGGCCAGCGCTGCGGCCAGCCGGTCGGTGTCCGTGGCGACCCGCGCCTCCACCGCCACCGAGACGACGGGCTCCGCGGTGGCGGCTGCCTCCAGTACCAGCGGCGCATCCGGAGCGCAGAGGGTGCTGCCGACGCGCGCGTGCTTGACGCCGACGACCGCGACGATGTCGCCCGCGCCGGCCTCGTCCAGCTCGGTGTGCCGGTCCGCCTGGACGTGCAGGATCCGGCTGATCCGCTCGGTGCGGCCGGTGCCGGTGTCGAGCACGGTGGCTCCCTTCGTGATCGTGCCGGAGTACACCCGCACATAGGTGAGCCGCCCGGTGGTGGCGGCGTGGACCTTGAACACCAGGCCCGCGAACGGCGCGTCCGGGGTCGCCGGGCGCTGCGGGTCGACGGGCGCGACGTCCAGCGGCGACGGCAGGTACGCCACGACCGCGTCCAGCAGCGGCTCGATGCCCCGGTTCTTGTACGCCGAACCGCACAGCACGACCACACCGGCGCCGGTGCCGGTGAGCTCGCGCAGCGCGTCGCGCAGCGTGGCGTCCTTGATCGCGTCGTCGGCGACGAACTCCTCCAGGGCACCGGCGTGCAGCTCGGCGACGGCCTCCTCCAGCAGGCGCCGGCGCCGGCCGGCCTCGGCCGGGTCGGGCACGGCGACCTCGGTCATCGCGCCGTCCACCCAGGTGAACGCGCGGCGCGTCACGAGGTCGACGACGCCGGTGAAGCCGTCCTCGGCGCCGATCGGCAGCTGCACGACCAGCGGCGTGACGTGCAGCCGCGTCCGGATCGAGCCGACCGCGGTGTCGAGGTCGGCACCGGCCCGGTCGAGCTTGTTCACGAACGCGATGCGCGGCACCCCGTGCAGGTCGGCCTGGCGCCACACCGACTCGCTCTGCGGCTCGACCCCGGCGACCCCGTCGAACACGGCGACGGCGCCGTCCAGGACGCGCAGCGACCGCTCCACCTCGGCGGAGAAGTCGACGTGCCCGGGCGTGTCGATGAGGTTGATCCGGTGGCCGTCCCAGGTGCAGCTGACGGCCGCGGCGAAGATCGTGATGCCCCGCTGGCGCTCCTGGGCGTCGAAGTCGGTGACGGTGGTGCCGTCGTGGACCTCACCCTGCTTGTACGTGGCGCCGGTGCGGAACAGGATCCGCTCGGTGATGGTCGTCTTGCCGGCGTCGACGTGGGCGAGGATGCCGATGTTGCGGGTCGCGGACAGGTGATGGGTGCGCACGGCTCTGCGGCCTTTCAGGATGATCTGAACAGGGCAGCGCGATTACCCCACGCCTTCCAGCGGCGCGGGGTCCGGCCGGTGCAGCCGCGCGGGCTTACACCAGCGGGCGGGAAGACACCAGGATCACCTCGTGCCGGGACTGGGGGACGACGACGCGGTAACGCATGGCGGTCTCCTCCCCCTTCCTCAGCACGGTACGGAGATCATACTGATGCCGCGCCACTCACCGGAACCGATTTACGGCCCCGCAGCGCATAGACGCCGGCGAGCACCGTGCCGACGCAGAGGCAGGCGGCGCTCAGCCCGAGCGACCGGTGCACACCGATCGCGGCGCCGAGCAGGCCGACGGTGAAGCCGCTGCCGGCCCGCAGCCCGTTGGCGCTGACCCCGTACACGCCGATCACCCGCCCCCGGTCGGCGGGCGGCGCCAGCAGCTGCACGACGGTCTGCCCGATCGACATGGACGCGAGGTTGGCCACGCCGCCGACGACCAGCAGCCCCACCGCGAGGGGGTAGCTGGTGGTGAACGCGAAGCACAGGCTGGTGACGCCGTACACGGCGGTGCTGATCACGGCGGCGAGCACGGTCGGTCTGATCCGCCCGGTCGCCTCCAGCAGGATGCCGCCGATGACCCCGCCGGCGCCGTTGGCGAACAGCAGCACCCCGTACGCGAGGCTGGCCCCGTCGATCCCCTCCCCCGTCGCCGTACTCCCGGCGCCGAGATCCTGCGCGAAGATCGGCATCGCGGACTGCATCGACGCCCCGACGAAGAACGACCCCAGCCCACCCAGGATGATCATGCTGACCAGGGTGTGGTTGCTCCCGACCGCCTTGAGCACCCGGACCGACTCCATGAGCCCGACCCTGGCCCGCGGCGCGCCGTGGTCGCGGGTGTGCCCGGTGAACTTCGTGCGGAACAGGAACAGCGTCAGCGGCAGGTAGAACAGCACGTTGACGAAGATCCCGGCGGTGGACCCGAGCCCGAGCAGCAGCGCCGAGCCGACGACCGGCCCGAACAGCACCCCGAGGCTGCGGAACGTGGCGTTGAGCCGCACCGCGCTGGGCAGCTCCTCGTCACCGACGAAGTCGTGCAGCAGCAGCTGCTCACCGGGCCCCCACAGCGCGCCGGAGACGCCGTGCAGGACCAGCAGGACGCACGCGTGCCAGACCTGCAGGGTGCCGGTGAGGAACAGCACGCCCCACGCGACCGACACCGCCATGAACAGCGCCTGTCCCGCCTGGATGACCCGCCGGCAGTCGAACCGGTCGGCGAGCGACCCGAAGTACACCGAGAACAGCAGGAACGGCACCCAGTGACTGATGACCTGGAACCCGGACAACGCCGGCGAATGGAACTTCTCCCACAGCACCCAGTACGTGATGACATGCTCGATGTTGTCGGCCATCATGGCCAGCGCCGCCCCGAACAGGTACGGCCGGCAGTCCTTGTTCCGCAGCGCCGCGAACCTGCGCGGCTTCTGCACGGCAGTGTGGGTCTCGGACCGGCAGGCTGCGCACATGACCTCCAGCCTCCACCCGCCGCCCTCTGGCCACCCCCGCCGTTCACCCCGAAGTGATCACCGCCACTCAGAGCCTGGCCGGCACCGGGGAGGGGCTGGTCTGCTGGGCGTACCAGATGCAGAACAACAGCACGGTCCAGATCTTTCGCGAATGGTCCGCGTCGCCGCGGCGGTGGGCGGCGAGGAGGCGCTGGACGTGCCCGAGGTCCAGCAGGTGGTCCACGCCCGCCTCGGCGATGACGTCGCCGGCCCAGGCGCCGATGTCGCCGCGCAACCAGACCCTGGTCGGGGTGGGGAAGCCGAGTTTGCGGCGGTCGACGACCGCGTCGGGCACGATGCCGCGCATCGCCTCGCGCAGCGCGTACTTCGTGGTGCGGGCCAGCTTCAGCGACGTCGGCAGGGACGCGGCGGCGGCGTAGACGGCCCGGTCCAGGAACGGCACCCGCAGCTCCAGCGAGTGTGCCATCGACATCCGGTCGGCCTTGGTGAGGATGTCGCCGGGCAACCAGGTGTGCAGGTCGACGTACTGCATGGTGGCGACGTCGTCGAGGTCCTGCGCCGCCTCGAACAGCGGCGCCGTCACCGCCGTGTGCGGCTGCGCCGGGCCGCGCATGAGCCGGGCCTTCTCGGCCGGGCCGAAGATGCGGGCGTTGCCGTAGTAGCGCTCCTCGATCGGGGTGGTCGCGCGGTCCAGGAAGCTCTTGCCGCGCACGCCCTCGGGCATGACCGCGGACACGGCCCGCAGCCCGCGGCGCAGCGAGGCGGGCAGCCTGCCCACGCCGGCGAGCGCGGCCGGTTCGCGGTAGATCTCGTAGCCGGCGAACAGCTCGTCGGCGCCCTCCCCGGACAGCACGACCGTGACGTCGCGGGCGGCGGTGCGGGCCAGGAACCACAGGGGCACGATCGCCGGGTCCGCGACGGGGTCGTCGAGGTGCCACACGATGCGCGGCAGCGCGGCGATCACGTCGTCGTCGTGGACGAGGGTCGCGGTCAGGTCCACCTCGAGGGCCGCCGCGGTCTGCGCCGCCGCCTCGATCTCGCTGTAGCGTTCGTCGTCGAAGCCCACGGTGTACGTGCGGATCCCCGGACGCCGTTCCCGGGCGAGCGCGACGACGGCCGTGGAGTCGATGCCGCTGGACAGGAACGCGCCGAGCGGCACCTCGGACTGCAGGTGGGCGTGCACGCTGTCGCGCAGCGCGTCGCGCACGGCGGCGATCGCGTCCTCGGCGGGGCGCGCCGAGGGGCGCAGCGTGTGCCGGAAGTACGCCTCCTCGCGCGGCGCGGACCCCGGCGTCCAGGTCAGCGTGTGCCCGGCGGCGAGCCGGCGCACCGACGGGTGCAGGGTCGCCGGCTCCGGCACGTACTGCAGCGTCAGGTAGTGCGACAGGGCCGCCGAGTCGACGCGGGTCACGCCCCCGGCGAACGGCAGCAGCGCCTTCTTCTCGCTGGCCAGGTAGAGCCCGCCCGGCGTCCGCAGGTGGTACAGCGGCTTGATGCCGAACGGGTCGCGCACCGCGTGGACGGCGCCGGTGGCGCGGTCGCGCACGACGAAGGCGAACATGCCCCGCAGCCGGTGCACGGCGCCCGGCCCCCAGTGGTGGAACGCGGCGGCGAGGACCTCTGCCTCGCCCTCGGTGGCGAACGACGCGCCGTGGTCGCGGATCAGCTCGGCGCGCAGCAGGCGGTAGTTGTACAGCTCGCCGTTGAACACCACGGTCCAGTCGCCCCATGCCACCGGCTGGTGGCTGTGCGCGACGTCGACGATGGCGAGGCGCTGGAAGCCGAACGCGACGCCGCCGTCGACGTGCAGGGTGGTCTCGTCGGGGCCGCGGTGGCGCAGCAGGTCCAGCGCGGTGGCGAGCTCGTCGGTCTCAGCGGTACCGATGATGCCGTCGTTGCTCACGAACACCAGGAATCCACACATGGCGCCGAAGGTAGGAAGCGCCCTGTTGGGAACCGATGAAGAACCGTCGGGCGCATCGGAACCCGGCTGAGGTTTCGCAGGTTCTTCACACTCGGCGCGCGACAATGGCCGCGATGAGCGCACGGATCCTGGTCGCCGACGACGACCCGAAGCAGGCCGAGCTGATCCGGCTGTACCTGGAACGCGACGGCCACAGCGTCCTGACCGTCCCCAACGGCCGGCTGGCGCTGGAGCAGTGCCGCTCGCGCCGGCCAGACCTGCTGGTGCTGGACGTGATGATGCCGCTCGTCGACGGCCTGGACGTGTGCCGGATCATCCGGGCCGAGTCGACAGTGGCGATCCTGCTGGTGACGGCCCGCTCCACCGAGGACGACCTGCTGCTGGGCCTGGACCTCGGCGCCGACGACTACATGACGAAGCCGGTCAGCCCGCGGGAGCTGGCCGCGCGGGTCCGGGCGCTGCTGCGCCGCTCCGGCATCGGCAGCCCCGGCCACCAGCAGGTGCTGCGGATCGGCGGCCTGGTGGTCGACGCCGGCCGCTTCGAGGTCCGCGTCGACGGCGCCGTCGTCGTGCTCACCGCGAAGGAGTTCGGCATCCTGGAACTGCTCGCCGGCGAGCCGGGCCGGGTCTTCACCCGCGGCGAGATCATCAACCGGGTGTTCGGCTTCGAACGCGACGTGTCCGAGCGCACCGTCGACGCGCACGTGGTCAACCTGCGCCGCAAGATCGAGGCCGACCCGACCGACCCGCGCTACGTCCAGACGGTGTACGGCCGCGGCTACCGGCTCAGCGAGGACCCCCAATGAGCGCCCGGAGCGCGGCGGACCGGAGCGCAGCGGAGGTGACGGCATGAGCTTCCGGGTGCGGGTGTTCGGGTTGGTGCTGCTGGTGGCGGTGACCGCGATCGGGGTCACCGCCTGGCTGAGCGTCCGCCTCACCGCGCGGCAGATCGCCGAGTCGCAGCAGACGGCGACCCGCAACGAGGCCACCACCGTCGAGACGTTCCGCGAGTACGCGCAGCGCCACGGCACCTGGGCCGGGATCGACAAGGTGGTCCAGCGGACCTCCGTAGCCAACCAGCAGCGGATCCGGCTGACGAACCTCTACGGCCAGGTGACCGCCGACACCGACCACATGGACGGGCGCACCGCCCGGCCGGTGGTCAGCCAGCCGGTGCTCATCGACCCGCGCCCGACGCTGACCTTCCCGCCCGGTGAGGCCGGCGAGCAGGCGTCGCCGGAGATCGAGGCCAAGGGCGGTTACCAGCTGGCGGCGGTGACGCTGCAGAACATCGTCGAGTTCCGCCAGACCGTGCTGTTCGCCCGCTGCCTCACCGGCCTGCGCCGGCCGCCGCCGGCGGTCACCGTCAACCCGTACGGCATCCCGGTCACCAACGGCACGGGCAACGACGACTCCGGCTGCCGCAAGCAGGTCAAGGAGAGCCTCGCCGTGGAGCAGGAGGGCGACGCGTCGTTCGTCGGCGGCTGCCGCGGCGACCGGCACCCGGCGGCGTGCCTGACGAAGGCGTTCGGCGAGCGGGTCTCGTCGTTCGCGCCGGAGCCGCTGCAGCTCTACCTGGGCGCCGTCGACCAGGGCGCGGCGAGCCTCATCGGCCGGCCCGGCCTCGCCGCCGGCGGCGGGGTCCTGCTGCTGGTCGTCCTGGGCACGGCCGTCATCGCCCGGCAGGTGAGCCGCCCGGTGCGCGACCTCACCGCCGCGTCCCGGCGCCTCGCCGACGGGCACCTCGACACCCGGGTGTCCGCCGCCGGCCGGGACGAGCTCGGGCAGCTGTCGGAGTCGTTCAACCGCATGGCCTCGGCGCTGCAGGCCGCGGAGCAGTCGCAGCGCCGCCTCGTCGCCAGCGTCGCGCACGAGCTGCGCACACCGCTGTCGAACCTGCTCGGGTACCTGGAGGCGCTGCAGGACGGCCTGGTCGAGCCGGACCGGGAGCTGTTCGGCTCGCTGCACGACGAGGCGATGCTGCAGCGGCGGATCCTCGACGACCTGCAGGACCTGACGCTCGCCGAGGCCGGGCACCTGACGTACCGCCGCAGCGACTTCGACCTGGCGGACCTCGTCGACACGGCCCGGGTCGCGCATCTGGCCGTCGCCGAGGCCGCCGGGGTGCGGCTGACCGCGGAGACCGCCGGGCCGCTGCCCGTGCACGCCGACCATGACCGGCTCCGGCAGGTGCTGGGCAACCTCATCGGCAACGCCGTCAGGTACACCGACCGCGGCGGGCAGGTGACCCTGCGGGCATTCCCGGACGGGGACTCGGTCGCCGTCGAGGTCCGTGACACCGGCTGCGGCATCGCCCCGGACGACCTGCCGTTCGTGTTCCAGCGGTTCTGGCGGGCCGACCCGGCCCGCGACCGCGCCACCGGCGGCAGCGGCCTGGGGCTGACCATCGCCCGGCAGATCGTGCGCGACCATGGCGGCGACCTGGTCGTGGAGAGCACCCTCGGCGAGGGCGCCACGTTCCGCTGCACGCTGCCTTGCTGAGGCTTTCCCCGGGGCCTTGTTGCGGGTGCGTCATGACGTGCGGCAGACACGACCCGGTCGGCCGACAACGACGCCCGCACGCCGGTGACATGATCGCCGGCGTGCTGGTCGACACGGTGTCCCGCTGGTCGGTCCTCGCGTTCGCGGCGGCGCACGTGCTGGGCCTGCTCACCCACCATCCGGTGCCGTGGTCGGCCACCCTGACCGCCGCGGCGCTGCTGGTGGTCGCCGCGGCCGCCACGGTACGCGCATCGACCGGCCCCCTGCGCCGCCTCTCCCTGCTGACGGGGCTGGCGGCCGTGACGGCGTTCGTGGCCGTGACCGAGTTCCGCGGCGGCGGGCTGGGCTGGCCGTTCTTCGTCACCGAGTCCCCCGCCGGCAGCACCACCTCCCGGCTCGAGGCGGCGCTGCTGACCGCTGCGGTCCTCGGCCTGTCGGCGGCCGCCCTGCTGGCCGGTCACGGCGCCGAGGCGCGCCTGTACGCGGCGCTGCAGGCGAGGCTGGCGTGGCTGCTGCCGACGGCGCGGGCGGGGCTGGTCCCCGGTCTGCGGTCAGAACGCGGCGACCGTCGCGCCGGGGTCCTCGACCTGCGCGGACCGGCGCCGTACACCGGGGCGGCGCCCGGCACCGGCCCGGGGCTGGGTCCGGGCGTGCTCGACCTGGGGCTGCTGGGTCCGCACCCGGTCGCGCCGGTCGCCGCGTCCCGCCCTCCCCGGGATCGGCAGTGGTGGCGGTCCAGGCTGGCGGGTGCCGGTACCGTGGCCGCCGCCGCACTGGTGACCGTGGTCGCGGCCGGGCCGATGTGGCATCCGGACCCCTACGGCCAGTTGCCCCTCACCGCCTCCCGGGACCTGGCCGGGCTGCTGCTGGCCACCGTGCCCGCACTGCTGGCCGCGGCGGCCGGCACCATGGCCGCGTGCCGGAGCCTGCGCCGGTCGGGGGCGTCGCGCCGGGGCACGGCCCTGGCCGCGGCGGTGCTCGTGGTGCTCGCGGTGCCGGTCGCCAGGGCGCGGGCCGGGGAGTACCGGTTCAGCCCCGAACCGCCGCCGGCGCAGGGCCTGTACATCACGACTCTCATCGGGATCAGCGATACGCCGCAGCGCCGCCCCGCGTGGCTGCCCCCGGCGCTCGTCCACCCGCCGGGGGTCGGCGCGGGGTCGCTGGACGACCTGCTGGAAGACCTGCTGGACGGCTCGGGGGGCGGTACCTGGGACGGCTCGGCGGAAGCGACGCGGGACGGGGCGCGGGACGGGGCGCGGGACGGGGCGCGGGACGGGGCGCGGGACGGGGCGCGGGACGGGGCGCGGGACGGGGCGCGGGACGGG
>NZ_JBFAIC010000020.1:0-32812 GCF_040654515.1 Dactylosporangium sp. NPDC050688 | reverse complement strand
ACGCGGGACGGGGCGCGGGACGGGGCGCGGGACGGGGCGCGGGACGGGGCGCGGGACGGGGCGCGGGACGGGGCGCGGGACGGGGCGCGGGACGGGGCGCGGGACGGGTTGCAGGACGCCGCTCTGGCCGCGTTCGCCCTGCTCGTGCTGGTCGCACTGACCGCCGCCGGGCTGCCGCGCGAGCCGTCCGAGCCGCCCGGACCCCGGGGGGCCCGGGCGGCGTCCGGGCGCTCGGGGGCCTGAACGGCACGGCCGCCCCGGATGCAGCGGGGCGGCCGGCGGATCAGCGGGCGGTCTCGACCCGGCGGACGGCGTCGGCGTAGTCGGGGACGGTGGCCATCGCCGCGGCCAGGCGCAGGAACGGCAGGGCCTCGCGGGGCTTGTTCTGCCGCTCCAGGGTGCGGCCGAGCAGGTGGTGAGCGTAGTGGTCGCTCGGGTCGCGGTCCACGAGGGCACGCAGGTGCGTCTCGGCGCGGTGCAGCTGCGCCGAGGCGAAGTAGGCGCGGGCCAGCCACAGCCGCACCTCCGCGTTGCCGGGCTCCTCGTCCAGCACGGTGGACAGGATCTTCGCGGCCTCAACCGGGTCGCCGGCGTCGAAGTAGAGGACTCCCCTGCGGTACTCAGCCATGACGTCGTTCATGCAGGAGTGCAACGGCCGGGGCCGCCCGCGCATTCCGCCGGGCGGCGGCGGGTCACCTGCTCAGCACGCAGTAGATCGGCTCGCTCGGGGTGGACAGGAAGTACTCGAGGTTGTCGAAGCCGGTCCAGTCGCGCTCCGCGTGGGCGCTGAAGACCTCCTCGTCGTACTGCGGGGTCGCGAAGCGCACCTCCTGGTCCGTGTCGCCGGACTCCGGCACGATCCGCCAGGTGTACTCGCCGCCGGCCTTCGTCTCGCGCAGCCCTCCGGCGTCGTCGCGGACGCGGTGGATCGGCAGGTCGGTGACGGTGGCGGTGCCGTCGGCGCGGATGCTCACCGTGCCACCGCAGTCGCTGGTCCAGTCGCCGGCGATGTCCTGCTCGGTGAACGTGTGGCGCTGCCCGCCGAAGATCTCGTCGAAGATCAGCCCCGGGCCCGCGCAGCAGCCGCACCCGAGCAGCAGCGGCAGGACGAGCAGCGCGGCACCGACCTTGGTCCCGAGACGGGCACGCATCGACATAGCGGTGATCATGCAGGTCCGGCGGGGTTTTGCGGAAGGCGCGTTCAGTGCGTCTTGAGCCACGCGACCAGGTCGTCGAGGACGCGGTCGCGCTCGGGCTCGTTGAAGACCTCGTGGTGCAGGCCGTCGTAGATGTGCAGGGTGAGGTCGGCCGAGCCGGCGGTGTCGGCGATGAGGCGGCTGCCGGCGGGGTCGACGAGGCGGTCCTCGGCGCCGTGCAGCACGAGCGTCGGCAGCGTCAGCGACGGCAGCCGGCGCTGGAACACGGCCATCGTGGTGAGCATGGCGCCGCCGACGCCGGCCGGGACCTTGCCGTGGTAGACCAGCGGGTCGGCGTCGTAGGCGGCGACGACGGCCGGGTCCTTGGAGATGTACTTCGAGTCGAGGGCCTGCACCGGCGTGCCGGGCGCGACCCGGCCGAGGACCTTCGCCACGGCGATGGCGGGCCGGCCGATGCCGGAGCCGGGCACGACCGGGGTGCCGGACAGGGCGAGGGCGCGCAGCGACGCCTGGTGCTCCAGTGCGTAGGCGAGCGCGATCATGGCGCCCATGCTGTGCCCGATGAGGAACGGGACCTGGCCGGGGTGGCGGGCCGCGACCTCGCCGAAGAGCAGGTGCAGGTCGGCGGTGTACTCGTCGATGCTGCGCACATACATGCGCCGGCCGCCGGAACGGCCGTGGCCGCGGTGGTCGGGCGCGTAGACGGCCAGGCCGAGCTCGCCGAGGCGGGCCACGACGTGGTCGTAGCGCCGGGCGTGCTCCCCCATGCCGTGGGAGAGCACGACGACACCGTCGACGCTGTCCGGCGTCCAGGCGTCGTAGACGATGCGGGCCCCGCCACCGCCGGTGAGGCTGTGCTCTGCGCGCTGCATGGCAGCATCGTGCGCCCTGAACGCGCGTGAAGCAACCCGCGAGCGACGACGCGCGGCTGCCCCTGAACGAGCGCGAGGCAACCCGCGACCGGGAGAAAAGCAGGCCACCCCGCAAGGCAGGCCGCCCCTGCGCCGCCCGCAAGAAACGGCGCAGGGACAGGATCAGGACCCGGCGCGCTCGGCGGCGCTGCGCTCCACGCAGAACTCGTTGCCCTCCGGGTCGGCGAGGGTGACCCAGCCGGTGCCGTCGTCCTTGCGGAAGTCGGCGACCAGGGTCGCGCCCAGCCCGAGGATCCGCTCGACCTCCTCGTCCCGGCCGGCGTCGGTCGGCTGCAGGTCCAGGTGGACCCGGTTCTTGCCGGCCTTGCCCTCCGGGACCTGGATGAACAGCATCCCGGCGGAACCGTCCGGGGCCTCGATCGCGGCCTCGGTGTGCTCGGGGAGGTTCGGGTCGTCAGGGTTCTCGCGGAAACCCGTGACGGCGGCCCAGAACAGCGACAGGTCGTAGCACTTCGCGCAGTCCACGGTGATGTGCCTGATGCGTACGGTCATGCACCCACCTCACCAGTTCCGCATACGGAACGCAGCCGCTTTTCAGAACCCCCGCGCGAGGCGATGGTACGCCTGGTTCCAGCGGACCTCCTTGGTGAACTGCCGCACCGTCGTGTCCGCGTCGATGACCAGCAGCTCGGTGCCCGTCATGTCGGCGAGGTCCTGCAGCTCCTCGGTACCGACGGCAAACGACAGCACCGTGTGGTGCGGGCCACCGGCGGTGAGCCACGACTCCGCCGACGTCGACAGGTCCGGCCGGGGCTTCCAGACGGCGCGGGCGACCGGCAGCTTCGGCAGCGGCGCGGTCGGCGCGACCACGTCGATCTCGTTGGCCACCAGGCGGAAGCGCTCGCCGAGGTCGGCCAGGCCGAGCACGACGGCGGGGCCGGGGGTGGCGTCGAAGACGAGCCGGACCGGGTCCTCGCGGCCGCCGATGCCGAGCGGGTGGATCTCGCACGACGGGGTGTCCAGCGCGATGCTGGGGCACACCTCGAGCATGTGGGCGCCGAGGATGACCTCGTTGCCCGGGGTCAGGTCGTAGGTGTAGTCCTCCATGAACGAGGTTCCCCCACCCGGCGCCATCGCCTTGAGGGTGCGCACGAGGACGGAGGTCTTCCAGTCGCCCTCGCCGCCGAAGCCGTACCCGTCGGCCATGAGCCGCTGCACCGCCAGGCCCGGCAGCTGGCGCAGCCCGCCGAGGTCCTCGAAGTTGGTGGTGAAGGCCTTGAAGCCGCCGGCCTCCAGGAAGGAGCGCAGGCCCAGCTCGATGCGGGCGGCGTAGCGCAGCGAGTCCGCCCGGTCCGCCTTCAGCGCGGCGGAGACCCGGTAGGTGTCGTGGTACTCCTTGACCAGGCTGTCCACGTCGGCGTCGGCGGCCGCGTCGACGGCCTCCACCAGGTCGTTGACGCCGTAGGTGTTGACGGAGACGCCGAAGCGCAGCTGCGCCTCGACCTTGTCGCCCTCGGTCACCGCGACGTCGCGCATGTTGTCGCCGAAGCGGGCCAGCCGCAGCGAGCGCATCTCGGTCCAGCCGGCGGCCGCGCGGGCCCAGGCGCCGATGCGGGCGGTGACCCGCTGGTCGGTGACGTGCCCGGCGACGGTCTTGCGGGCCACCCCGAGCCGGGACTGGATGTAGCCGAACTCGCGGTCGCCGTGCGCGGCCTGGTTCAGGTTCATGAAGTCCATGTCGATGTCGGCCCACGGCAGCGCCACGTTGGCCTGCGTGTGCAGGTGCAGCAGCGGCGTGCGCAGCGCGTCCAGGCCGGAGATCCACATCTTCGCCGGGGAGAACGTGTGCATCCACGCGACCACGCCGACGACCTGCGGGTCGGCGTTGGCCTCCAGGCACACCCGCAGGATGTCGCCGGCGCTGGTCAGCACCGGCTTCCACACCACGCGCACCGCGATGTCCGGCGACTCGTCCAGCGTCGCGGCGATCTGCCTCGACTGGGTCGCGACCTGGTCGAGCGTCTCGGGGCCGTAGAGCCCCTGGCTGCCGGTCAGGAACCAGACCTCGTGCGTCATGATGTGCTCCTCTGCCCGCCCTGCGGCTGGCCGTAGACGTTCTGGTAGCGGTCGTGCAGCGACGCGACGGCCTGCTCCGGCAGCCGGTCGACGGTCCCGAGCTGCCGGGCGTAGTGCATGGTTCTGGCGACGTCCTCACACATCACCGCGGCCTTGACCGCGGCCTTGGCGGTGGGGCCGATGGTGAACGGGCCGTGCTGCAGCATCAGCACCGCCGGGGACGGGTGGCCGGTCAGCGTCTCGACGATCCCGCGGCCGATGGCGTCGGAGCCGATGAGGGCGAACGGCCCGACCGGGATGTCACCGCCGAACTCGTCGGCCATCGCCGTGATCGAGCACGGGATCGGCTCGCCGCGGGCCGCCCATGCCGTCGCGTACGGGCTGTGCGTGTGCACGACCCCGCCGACGTGCGGCATGTGCCGGTACACGTAGGCGTGCGCCTCGGTGTCGCTGGACGGGGCGTGCTCGCCCTCGACGAGCTTGCCCTCCAGGTCGCAGATCACCATGTTCTGCGGGGTCAGCTGGTGGTAGCCGACCCCGGAGGGCTTGATGACGAGCAGGTCCTCGCCGGGGACGCGGGCCGAGACGTTGCCCGAGGTCCAGGTGACCAGCCCCCAGCGGATCAGCTCCGCGTGCAGGTCGCAGACCTCCTGCCGCAGCTGGTCGATCACCGGGCCACCTCCTCGCGCAGTTCCCGCAGCCGGTGCAGGACCTCGTTGCCGCCGGCGGCCTCGGGGCGGCCGAAGTAGTCGTGCAGCCGGCGGTACTCGGCGTAGAGCCGGTCGTAGACGTCGGCGGCGGCCTGGTCGGGTGTGTAGACCGCGTGCTTGACCTTGCCCATCGCGGCCGCGGCGGCCCGCACGTCCGGGTACTCCCCGGCGGCGACCGCCGCGTGGATCGCCGAGCCCAGCGCCGGGCCCTGCTCGGAGTCGATGACGCTGATCGGGCGGCGCAGCACGTCGCTGTACACCTGCATGAGGAACGTGTTCTTGAGCAGCCCGCCCGCGGCGATGAACTCCGTGACCGGCACGCCGGCCGCCTCGAGGGTCTCCACGATGGTGCGGGTGCCGTAGGCGGTCGCCTCGATCAGCGCCCGGTACTGGTCCTCCGGCCGGGTCGCCAGCGTCTGCCCGACGACCACGCCGGACAGGTGGTGGTCCACGAGCACCGAACGGTTGCCGTTGTGCCAGTCCAGCGCGACCAGGCCGTGCTGGCCGGGCCGCTGGGCGGCGGCCCGCGCGGTGAGCTCGTCGTGCGTCAGGCCGGCCTCCAGCTGGGTCTCGACGAACCAGCCGAAGATGTCGCCGACGCCGGACTGGCCGGCCTCGTAGCCGTACAGGCCGGGCACGATCCCGTCGGCGACGACGCCGCACATGCCGGGCACGTCGGCGAGGGTGGCGCCGCTCATCACGTGGCACGTGGAGGTGCCCATGATGGCGACCAGCTGCCCGGCCTCGACCGCCTGGGCGGCCGGGGCGGTCACGTGCGCGTCGACGTTGCCGACCGCGACCGCGATCCCTTCCGGCAGCCCGGTCCATTCGGCGGCCTCGGCGGTGAGCCGGCCGGCGAGCCCGCCGAGCGGTGCCAGCGGGCCGTCGACCTTGTCCAGGAACGTGCCGAAGCCGGGGTGCAGCGCCTCGAAGTAGTCCCGCGACGGGTAGCCGCCGTCCTGGTGCGCGCCCTTGTACCCGGCGGTGCAGGCGTTGCGGGTCTCCACGCCGGTCAGCTGCCACACGATCCAGTCGGCGGCCTCGATGAAGCGCTCGGCCCGCGCGTACACCTCCGGGTCCTCCTCCAGGACCTGCAGGGCCTTCGCGAACTGCCACTCCGCCGACAGTTTGCCGCCGTAGCGGGCCAGCCACGCCTCGCCGCGCTCCTCGGCGAGGCGGTTGATCCGGTCCGCCTGGCGCTGCGCGGCGTGGTGCTTCCACAGCTTCGGGTAGGCGTGCGGCCGGTCCGGCAGGAGGTCGCCGAGGGGGGTACCGTCGGCGAGCACCGGCAGGAACGTGCACGCGGTGAAGTCGGTGGCGATGCCGACCACCTGCGTGGCGTCCAGGCCGCCCTCGACCGAGGCCAACGCGGCGGGGACGGCGTGGCGCAGTACGTCGACCCAGTCCGAGGGCATCTGCAGCGCCCAGTGCGGCGGCAGTGCCTCGCCGGTGGCCGGCAGGGTCCGCTCGACCGCGCCGTGCCGGTACTCGTGGACGGCGGTGCCCACCTCGGCCCCGTCGTCGACCCGGACCACGACGGCCCGGCCGGACAGGGTGCCGAAGTCGACCCCGACTACATATCGCGTCATGTTGTTCTCCGCGCCACGGCCCGCTGCAGCACGATGAACGCGAACAGCAGCGCACCGATGACGATCTTGGTCCACCACGAGCTGAGGGTGCCCTCGAACGTGATGATGGTCTGGATGAGGCCGAGCACGAGGACGCCGAGCACGGTGCCGAACAGGAAGCCCGAGCCGCCGGTGAGGACGGTCCCGCCGATGACGACGGCCGCGATCGCGTCGAGCTCCATGCCGAGGGCGTGCAGCCCGTAGCCGGAGGAGGTGTAGAAGGTCAGCAGCACGCCGCCGAGCGCGGAGCACAGGCCGCTGATGGTGTAGACGGCGATCTTCGTGCGCCCGACGGGCAGGCCCATGAGCATCGCCGACTGCTGGTTGCCGCCGATCGCGTAGATGTTGCGGCCGAGTCTCGTGTACGCCAGCACGTACGCCGCGATGAGCACGGCGACGAGCGAGATCACGACGCTCCACGAGATGTGGAACCCGCCGAAGCGGATCTTGTAGTCGGCGAGGGACGTCCACAGCGCGTTGTCGATCCGGATCGCCTCGGTGCTGATGACGTAGCACAGGCCGCGGGCCAGGAACATGCCGGCGAGCGTGGCGATGAACGGCTGGATGTCGAAGAAGTGGATGATGCAGCCCATCGCCAGGCCGATCAGCGCGCCGGTGAGCAGCACCACCGGCAGCACCGCGAGCGGCGACCAGCCGGCCCGCACCAGCGACGCGAAGATCATCGTGGTGAGCGCGACGACCGCGCCGACCGACAGGTCGATGCCGCCGGTCAGGATCACGAACGTCATCCCGACCCCGACGACGAGCAGGAAGCCGTTGTCGATGAAGACGTTGAGCACGATCTGGGTGTCGCTGAAGCCGGTGTACCGCACGACGCCGGCGCCGTACATCACGCACAGCAGCGCCAGGGTCGCCAGGACCGGGATGTGCCGCTGCTGCGGCCTGCGGATCACCCGCTTCTGCAGCGCCTCGAACGTGGTCATGCCGTCACCTCCGCCTTCTGCAGCACCTCGAACGCGGTCATGCGGTCACCTCGACCTTCTGCGGCGCCTGGGGTGCGGCGGGCGTGGACGGCCGGCGGCGCTGGAACTTCTCGCGGAACTTCGGCGCCTGGGCCAGGCACAGGACCACCACGACGACCGCCTTGAACAGCAGCGTCACCTCTGGCGGGATGCCGACGGTGTAGATGGTGATGTCGAGGGTCTTGATGATGACCGCGCCGAGGATGGTGCCGGCGATGGAGAACCGGCCGCCGGCCAGCGACGTGCCGCCGATGACGACGGCGAGGATCGCGTCGAGCTCGATGAGCAGGCCGGCGTTGTTGCCGTCGGCGCTGGACACGTTGGAGCTGATCATCAGGCCGGCGATGCCGGCGCAGAGCCCGGCGAACACGTAGACGATGAGGATCAGCCAGCGCGACTTGATCCCGGCGAGCCGGCTCGCCTCGGCGTTGCCGCCGACGGACTCCAGCAGCAGGCCGAGCGCGGAGCGGCGCACGACGAGCCCGGCCACCACGGCGACGCCGACGGCGATGATGACGCACAGCGGCAGGCCGAGCCAGTAGCCGGCGCCGATCATCTTGTACGGGCTGCTGTTGATCGTGATGATCTGCCCGTCGGTGATGAGCTGGGCCAGGCCGCGGCCGGCGACCATGAGGATCAGCGTGGCGATGATCGGCTGGATGCCGATGGTCGCGACGAGGAACCCGTTCCACACGCCGAGCGCCAGCGACAGCAGCAGTGCGAGCCCGACGGCCAGCAGCACGCCGGTGACGGCGTTCTGGTCGTCGAGCTTGCTGATGCGCAGGCACGCGATGGCGCCGGCGATCGCGACGACGGCGCCGACGGACAGGTCGATGCCGCCGGTGGCGATGACGAGCGTCATGCCGAGCGCGACCAGCCCGAGCGGCGCGCTGGCGCGCAGGATGTCGATGATGCTGCCGTACAGGTGGCCGTCGCGGAACTCGACCTTGAAGAAGCTGCCGGAGAAGAACACGTTCGTGACGAGCAGCACCACGAGGATCGCCGCCGGCCAGAACAGCCTGTGCTTGGTGATCGTCGCTGTCATGCGCCGCTCGCAATCGTCTCGGTGAGGCGGTCGAGGTCGACCGCGTCGGTGTTGTCCAGCTGCGTGACCAGGCGGCGGTCGCGCAGGACGCCGATGCGGTGGCTCAGGCGCAGCACCTCCTCCAGCTCGGCGGAGATGAACAGCACCGCCATGCCCCCGTCGGAGAGTTCGACGACCAGCCGCTGGATCTCGGCCTTGGCGCCGATGTCGATGCCGCGGGTCGGCTCGTCGAGGATGAGCAGCCGCGGCTCGGTGATGAGCCACCGGGCCAGCAGGACCTTCTGCTGGTTGCCGCCGCTGAGGTTGCGGACGGGCAGCTCCGGGTCCTTCGGGTTGATGTTGAGCGCATCGATGTACTTCTGCACGAGCTCGTCCTGCCGGCGGCGGGGCAGCGGGCGGGTCCAGCCGCGGGCCGCCTGCAGGGCGAGGATGATGTTCTCCCGGACCGACAGCTCCTCGACCAGGCCCTCGGTCTTGCGGTTCTCGGAGCAGTACGCGATGTCGTGGCCCATGGCGGTGCGCGGCCCGTGCAGCGTGACGGGCCTGCCGTCGATCTCGACGCGGCCGCTGTCGGCGCGGTCGGCGCCGAAGAACAGCCGGGCGAGCTCGGTGCGGCCGGAGCCCAGCAGCCCGGCGAGGCCGACGACCTCGCCCTTGTGGATGGTGAGGCTGAACGGCTCGATGGCGCCGGTGCGGCCGAGCCCGTGCGCCTCGGCGACGGCCTCGACGCCGGTGAACGAGCGCCTGCCGGCGTCCTCGAGCCGCTCCAGCAGCGCCAGCTCCTTGCCGATCATGAGGCTGACCAGCTGCAGCTGGCTGATGTCGGCGACGAGGTGCTCGCCGACGAGACGGCCGTTGCGCAGGATCGTCATCCGGTCGCAGATCTCGTAGATCTGGTCGAGGAAGTGCGAGACGAACACGATCGCGATCCCCTGCGCCTTGAGCTGCCGCATGATGCGGAACAGCTGAGCGACCTCACCGGCGTCGAGGCTGGAGGTCGGCTCGTCCAGGACGAGGACCTTCGCATCGACGTCGATGGCGCGGGCGATCGCGACCAGTTGCTGGACGGCGAGGGAGTACGTCGACAGCTGGGCGGTGACGTCGAGGTCGAGCTCCAGGCGCTGGAGCAGCTCCGTGGCGCGGCGCCGCATGACGCCCCACTGGATCCGGCCGAAGCGGGTCGGCTCCCGGCCGATGAAGATGTTCTCCGCGACCGACAGGTTCGCGCAGAGGTTGACCTCCTGGTACACGGTGCTGATCCCGGCCTCGGTGGCCTGCTGCGGCCCGGCGAACCGGACCGGCCGGCTGTCGAGGCTGATCTCGCCCTCGTCGATGTCGTAGACGCCGGTCAGCACCTTGATCAGCGTCGACTTCCCGGCGCCGTTCTCGCCCATGAGGGCGTGGATCTCGCCGGGAAAGAGGCGAAAATCCACACCCTCAAGGGCCTTGACGCCGGGGAACTGCTTGCTGATGCCGCTCATGCTCAGCATTGCGGTCCCCATGGTTGCGCCTCTCAGTACTTGCGGTCCGGCAGGGCGGCCTTCGCCTGCTCCGGGGTGAAGGTGGTCTCCTCGGTCAGGACGCGCTGCGGGATGGTCTCACCGGCGATGACCTTCTTGGCCAGGTCCATCAGCTGAGGGCCAAGCAACGGGCTGCACTCGACGATGAAGTTGATCTTGCCAGCGGCAAGGGCCGTCATGCCGTCCTTGACCGCGTCGACGGTGATGATCTTGATGTCGACGCCGGGCTTCTTGCCGGCCGCCTCGATCGCCTCGATGGCGCCGAGACCCATGTCGTCGTTGTGCGCGTAGAGCACGTCGATCTTCGGGTTGGCCTTCAGGAAGGCCTCCATGACCTCCTTGCCCTTGGCGCGGGTGAAGTCACCGGTCTGCGACGCGATCACCTTGAACTTCGGGTCGGCCTTGATCACGTCGGCGAAGCCGGACTTGCGGTCGTTGGCGGGCGCCGAGCCGGTGGTGCCCTGCAGCTCGACGATGTTCACCGTGTCGGCCTTGCCCTGGTACTCCTTGACCAGCCACTCGCCGGCCTTCTTGCCCTCCAGGACGAAGTCGGAGCCGATGAACGTCTTGTAGAGCGACGTGTCCTTCGAGTCGACCGCGCGGTCGGTCAGGATCACCGGGATCTTGGCGTCCTTGGCCTCCTTGAGCACGGTGTCCCAGCCCGACTCGACGACCGGCGAGAAGGCGATGATGTCGACCTTCTGCGCGATGTAGCTGCGGATGGCCTTGATCTGGTTCTCCTGCTTCTGCTGCGCGTCGGAGAACTTCAGGTCGATGCCGGCGGCCGTGGCGGCCTCCTGGATCGACTTGGTGTTGGCGGTGCGCCAGCCGCTCTCCGCGCCGACCTGCGCGAAGCCCATCGTGATCTTGCCGTCGTCCTTCGCGCCGCTGCCGGCGTCGCCTTCCTTCTCGCCGCCGCACGCGCTGAGCGCGCCGACCATCAACAAGCCGCCGAGCACGGCCGCGGACCACTTCTTCAGCACTACGCCTTCTCCTCACGGGGTGTCTGTGCCTGTGCGCGTGAACGTTCACATTCAAGGGCGGACCACCCTACCGCCGGGGTGTGTGGCGATAGGGGTAGCTCGCTTCGGCCTGGGTTACATTGGCCGTCGCGGTTGTATGTCGAGAGTGTTAGCGTTCTCATCCCCGACGTCAAGTCTGTGACGTCGATTCGTGACCGGAGGTGCTCGTTGGCCCACCCCGCGCGCTCCGGGCGGGACCGCGGAGCCTCCGCCCGCGCCGCCGCTTCCACCGCCGCTCCCACTGACCGTGTCGCCACTCCTACGGAACGTAGCGTCACGGGGATCGCCGGCGGCCCCGCTTCCACCGGCCGCGACGCGTTCGACCCCGGCCGTGACCTGCGCGGACGCCGAGCGCCGCGGGCCGTCGACGGCGGTGCGGTGCCGCGGGCCGTCACCGGCGGTGGGGTGCCGGTGCCGGGCGAGACCGACGGGGTGCCGGCGCGGCGGGCGGGCCTGCCCGGGCCGACGGCACCTGACCGCAGCCGCCGGGGGCCGGTCGCGCACGCCGGTGGAGCCGCGCCCGACGCGGTGGCGGCCCCGCCGCCGCGCAAGGTCGGGATGCGCGACGTGGCCCGCCTCGCCGGGGTGTCGCACCAGACCGTGTCGCGGGTGCTCAACGACCTGCCCAACGTCAGCGACGGCACGCGCAGCCGGGTGCTGGACGCGGTGCGGATCCTCAACTACCGCCGCAACCTCGCCGCGCGGACGCTCGTGACCAGCCGGTCCCGCACGATCGGCCTGATCGGCTTCGAGACCACCCTGGCCGGCCCCGCCTCGATGATCTACGGCATCGAGAAGGCCGCCCGGGAGGCCGGGTACTACGTCAGCATCGCCACGGTGCGGTCACTGGACCGCCACGCCGTGCTCGACGCAGTCGAGCAGCTCTGCGCGCAGGCGGTCGAGGGCATCATCGCCATCGCCCCGAAGAACTCCGTCGCCGACGCGCTCGCCCAGGCGCCACCGGGCACCCCGGCCGTCGGGGTGGGCGGGGCCGACGACGGCGCCGTGCCCATGCTGCGGGTCGACAACGTGCGCGGCGCCTGCCTCGCCACCCGGCACCTGCTCGACCTCGGGCACCGCACCGTGCACCACGTGCCGGGCCCGGCCGACTGGCCCGAGGGCCGGGACCGCATCGACGGCTGGCGGCAGACCCTGCACGCGGCGGGCGCCCCGGTGCCGCCGGTCGCCGCCGGCGACTGGTCCGCCCGCTCCGGCTACCAACGCGGCCAGATCCTCGCCGCCGACCCCGCGGTCACCGCCGTCTTCTGCGGCAACGACCACATCGCGCTGGGCGTGCTGCGCGCGTTTCACGAGGCGGGCCGGTCGGTCCCCGAGGACGCCAGCATCGTCGGGTTCGACGACATGCCCGAGTCCGGCTACTTCCTGCCCCCGCTGACCACGGTCCACCAGGACTTCGCCGAGCTCGGCCGGCGCAGCGTCGACCTGCTCGTCGCCCGCCTGGACGGCGCGCCGGCGCCCACCGCCCCGGTCCACCTGACCCCGTCGCTGGTGGTGCGCGCCAGCGCCGCCCGCAGCCACGCCTGACCGAGATGATCCCGAACGGTTCCGGTAGCCGGGGCTACCGGAACCGTTCGGGATCATGAGCGCCGCGGCACCCCGCGCACGCAGCGGACCTCGGGCGGGTCGAAGCCGTTGAACGACGAGGCGTAGACGCTGGTGTAGGAGCCGGCGCTGCCGATGTACACCTCGTCGCCGGTGCACAGGCCGGCGGACAGCTCGACGTCGAACATGATGGTGTCCTGGCTGTCGCAGGTCGGGCCGGTCAGGTGGCAGCGTTCGCGGGCCGCGGCGCGCCGCGAGTCGGTCACCGGGAAGCGCAGCTCGTTGCCGGTCTCCAGGCACTCCATCAGGCCGTTGAACGCGCCGACGTCGAGGTGGATCCAGCGCCGGCCGTGGCGCACCGCGGTGCCGATGACGGTGGCGCGCAGGGTGCCGGCGGCGGCGACCACCGCGCGGCCCGGCTCGATCACCACCTCGACGGGGTACGGCAGCCCGTCCAGACCAGTTCTGATCGCCGCCGCGTATTCCGACAAAGGCGGCACCGCGCGGCCGTAGCGGGCTGGGAAGCCGCCGCCGATGTCGACCATGTCGAGCAGCACCTGCTCGGCGGCGAGCTTCTCCATCACCTGCGCGACCGCACGCAGCGGCGCCCGCCACGCCTGCGGCAGCAGCATCTGGGAGCCGACGTGGAAGGCGACGCCGAACGGGCGCAGCCCCCGGTCGCGGGCGGCGAGCAGCAGCGTGACGGCGGTGGCGGTGTCCACGCCGAACTTGCCCTCGCTGGGCACGCCGCTGCGGATCTGGTGGGCGGCGAGGCGCACGTAGACGGCGGCGCCCGGGGCCGCCGCGGCGAGCTTGTCCAGCTCGTCCTCGGAGTCGAACGCGAAGCGCCACAGGCCGCCGGCGTGCGCGCGGGCGATGTGGGCCGGCGGCTTCACCGGGTTGCTGAACAGCGCGCCGGCGGGGTCGACGCCGACGGCGGCGAGCAGGTCGAGCTCGGTGGCGGAAGCGACCTCGAAGCGGCAGCCGAGCCCGTGCAGCTCGGCCAGGATCTCGGGGTGGGGGTTGCACTTCATGGCGTAGTGCACCGTGAGCCCCGGCAGGCCCGCGACGAGTGCATGGTACTCCGCCGCGACGCGGTCGAGGTCGATGAGCAGCTCCGGCGTTCGGCGGCCGTGGTCCACCCTGCCCCCTGTCCACTTGATTCTCCGTGGTCAGGATATTGCGCATCGTGACATCTGTACTACCGTCAATGAACCATCTATCGAAATATACTGATCAAGGCCGGCACGGATCGGAAGTGTTGGACATGAACGTCAAGACCGTCGACCAGGTACAGGGCGAACTGCGCGAAGCGGCCTGGACGCTCTACTCCGAGGCGTTCGAGGAGCTCAACGCCCTGGCGGTGCAGCGGCACCTCATGTACCGCAACGAGTTCGACGACGTGATGGACGACCCGCGGGTCACGAAGTACCTCTGCCTCGACGACGACGACACGCTGCGCGGGCTGGCCGTCTACACCAACGACCTGGACTCGATGCCGCTGATCTCGCCCCAGTACTTCCAGCGGCGGTGGCCGCAGCACTACGCCGAGCGGCGCATCTGGTACTGCGGCTTCGTCGCCGTGCAGCGCGACGGGCGGGCCGCCACCGCGTTCGGGGAGCTGGTCACCGCCATGTATCTGGCCGCGGCCACCCAGAACGGGCTGATCGCGCTGGACTTCTGCCGGCGCACGGACGAGGTCCGGCACATGTCCCGGGTGGTGCGGCTGATGCTGCACCGGCTCTCCGGCGACGTGCGCACGCACCGCCTCGACGAGCAGCAGTACTGGCTCTACGAGTTCCCCACCGCCGCCTGACGGTCACGTGTAGGGCGGGCGCCACATCGGCCAGACCGGCGGGCCGTCCGGCAGCATGATCGGCGGGCGGCTCTGGTAGCCGTGGCGCAGGTACAGCTCGCGGTTGCGCGGGTGGTTGGCCTCCAGGTACGCCGGGATGCCGGCACGGTCCAGCCGGCTGTGGTGGCGGGCCAGCATCGCGCTGCCGATGCCCAGGTTCTGCCGCTCCGGGCGCACCGCGAGGAACGCCAGGTAGTGGTGCGGCACGATCGGGTGCTCCTCCTCCAGCAGCGCGTCGAGCCGGCTCGCCCGGTCGAACGCCGGGCCCGCCGCCTCCTTGAGCCGGCGGTCGTAGTCGACCGGCGGCGGGATCGCCCGCGTCAGCGGGAACCACAGCGCGACCCCGGACAGCCGCCCGTCGATGGGGTCGACGGTGGCGTACACCTCGCCGAAGCGCACCGCGTGCTCGGCGAAGATGGCGAAGTACTCGGGGGCGTAGGCGCGGCGGTCGTCGAGGTCGGGCGCCATCCACCGGGCCACCGCGCCGTCGCGCATCGCGGCGGTGAGGACCTCGGTGATCTCGTCGGTGTCGACCGGTTCGATGTCGCGGACGACGACGTCCTGTATGGCGTGCGTCATGACCATCTCTCTCTCGGTGTCCACAGTGGACGAACGGAGGTGCGCGGATTCAGGAGTGGTGGGCGACGTCGGAGGTACGGGGCAGCGAGTGCGACACCGGCAGCCCGGCGCTCTCCGGGATGACCCGCTGCTCGGCGCCCCGGCCGATCCCGGCGTAGGACTCCGGCCGCGCGGCGCGCATGACGAGCGCCCACAGCACGCCCAGGACGGCGAACACGGCGTACGCCGCCGAGAACACCCAGTTGAAGACGGAGTCCGACGCGACCTGCAGCAGGTCCCCCAGGCCGATGACCGTCGCCGCGAGCACCACGCTCAGCAGCAGGAAGGCCAGCAGCGGGGCGATCCGGGCGCGCCACACGTTCTCCCGCCGGCGGTGCCGGACGAAGAAGGCGATGACCGCCGCGGACGCGCCCCACATCAGGATCAGCACGCCGAGGCCGCCGACGGTGGTACCCCAGGCGAACAGGTGGATGAGTGCGTCGGTCTTCGTCACCTTGTACACGACGAGGACGGCCAGCGCGAGGAAGCTCTGGGTCATGGAGCCCAGCAGCGGCGCGCCGGTGCGCGGGTGCGCCACACCCCACAGCCTGGGCAGCACCCGCTCGCGGCCGAGGGCGAACTGGTACCGGGCGACCGCCGCGTGGAACGCCAGCGCGGCGGCGAACACGCTGGTCAGGAACAGCACGTAGCCGATGTTGATCAGCACCTCGGGCACGTGCGGTGTGACCAGCGCGAACACCAGGTCGGTCTCCTCGTCCTTCGCCGCCTGCACGATGTTGGCCGGTCCGGTGTTCACCGACATCGCCCAGGCCGAGACGCCGCAGAGCAGCCCGGGCAGCAGCACCGCCCAGTGGGTGGCCCGGCCGATGGTGCGCTTGGGGTCCTTCGCCTCCTCCGACAGCACGACGGTCGCCTCGAACCCGACGAAGCCGGCGATCGCCAGGACCAGCATCGCGGCGACCTCGGGGGTCAGCAGTTGCGCCGGGGCCAGCGACTCAGTGCTGACCCGGCCGCCTGCGGGGTTGGCGATCATGACCGCGTCGTAGATGAGCACGATGGTGATCTCGGCGGTCAGCAGCACGGCGAGGACCTTGCCGCTGAGGTCGACCCACAGCACGCCGAGCACCGCCACGAGGAACCAGCCGACGAGCGCGCAGACGAACCAGTCCGCCTTGACCCCGCTCGCCTCGAGGATGCCGGAGGCGACGACGCCGAGCAGGCCGAACAGGCCGATCTGCATCGCGGCGTACGCCGGCAGTGCGACGAACGCCGCCGCCACGCCGGTGACGCGGCCCAGCCCGTGGCTGATGTAGGAGTAGAAGGCGCCGGAGTTGACGATGTGCCGGCTCATCGCCACGAACCCGACGGTGAACACCGACAGGATCAGCGCCGCGACGAAGTACACCAGCGGCACCGCGGTGTTGCCCACCACGGCGTAGATGGTGGAGATGGCGCCCAGGATGACGGTCAGCGGCGCCGCCCCGGCGACGCCGAAGAACACCACGGACGGCACGCCCAGCCGGTTGCTGGCCAGTCCCCGGGTCACGATGTCCGGCCCGCTCGCGGTGCTCACGGCCATGTTCGGTCTCCTCACGCGGTCGGTCGTGCTGGTGCGCAACGCGCCGCGGTGATAGTGATGGCGGCCCACCCGGACGTCACCGGCGACCCACGGCGAGCGCAGAGCCCACCGCGGCCTCGGTGTACTGCACGAGCTGCACGATGTCGTCCGGCAGGGACGCCATGATCGCCGGCAGCTGGCGCATGCACTCGCGCTGCTCCTGCACACCGGCGAACACGTGCCTGGTCAGGCCCGTCGCGACGACGAGCGCGATGAGCGCCCGGTCGTTGAGGCCCATCGAGCGCCGGTGCGCGAGCGCCTCCGACAGCCGGATCGACTCCCACGCCGCGGTGTTGCGCTGCTCGGCGCTCAGCGGCAGGTACAGCGTCTGCGCGCTGAGCAGCTTGCGCCGGGTGACCGGCTCGACCACGCCGGCGCGCAGCAGCCGCTCGCCGACCTGGTCGGTGGCGTCGGCGGCGAGATACGCCAGCCAGGTACGGATCTCGCGGTGCTGCGGCTGCGCGATCAGCAGGTCGAGCACCGAGTGGGCAAGGGAGTCGCCAGGTGGCTCCTGGCTGACGACGTACAGGTCGCCGGTCATGGCACGCAGCCGGCCGTACACCATCAGCTCGCCGAGCAGCGCTGAGGCGAGGCCGAGGCCGGCGGCTCTTGGATGCAGCCGGGATCGACCGGTCCGATCATCATGGGCAATCAGGTAATAGCTGTTGGCAAGCATCGCGACCACGCTCCCTCGAGTCCGCCCCGAGCACGTCAGCGAAAAAGGACCAGCATGCGCATGTGCTGGCTTCGATGTCCCCGAGCATCATGTACCAGACACGGCGCGTAGTGCAACGAGTACTAGACTCGGGGTATGCGCATCCCGCAAATTGCATATGATCACTACCGTGGACATTGACGCCGGAAAGGACGAGGGCCCGACGCTTCGCCGCCGTAGACTGGCTGCGGAACTGAAGAAAAGTCGCGAGGAAGCCGGATTCACGCAGGAATCCGTGTCCCGGCACTTCGAGTGGCACTCGGCCAAGGTCACCAGAATTGAGAACGCACGCGTGCCGGTGACAGCCCGGGACGTCAACGACCTGCTGACCCTGTACGGGGTCAGCGACCCCGGCTACCGCGAGGCACTGCTGGCGCTGGCCCGCCAGGGCAGGCAGCGCACGTGGTGGACGGACTACCGCGACGTCATGCGGCCGGGCAACTTCGTCGGCATGGAGGCGGACGCGTCGATCACCCGCGTCTGGGAGCCGATCGTGCTGCCGGGGCTGCTGCAGTCCGAGGCGTACATGCGGGCGCTCATCGGCATCGGCCGCCGGCACGACCCGATGGAGTCGATCGAGCGGCGGGTGGCGCTGCGCAAGATGCGCCAGGCCCGCCTGACCGCGCCGGCTCCGCTGCAGCTGGTGGCCCTGATCGACGAGTCGGTGGTGCACCGGGTGGTCGGCGGTCCGTCAGTGATGCAGGAGCAGCGCCGCAAGCTCATCGAGGTCGCGGCGCTGCCGAACGTGTCCATGCGGATCGTGCCGTACGGCGCCGGCGAGCACCCGTTCATGGGCGGCTCGGTCGCGCTGCTCGAGTTTCCCGACGTCGCCCACTTGGATGTCATATACCTGGAAGGGCTTGCCGGGGACTACTACGAGGAGCAGCCTGCGGAGGTCAAGCGCTACCGAGACGAGTTCGAGCGGCTGAGGAGCAGGGCGCTCAGCGAGGCATCGACGGTGACGCTGATCGAACGCCTGCTCGACTGAGCTGTCCGCGCCCGCCACAGCTCACAGGAAGGGAGGTGCGCGTTTTGTCTGCCCAATTCAGCGATGCCAGCTGGCACAAAAGCAGTCGCAGCAACGGCAACGGCGGCAACAACTGCGTGGAAGTCGCAGTCGTTGCCTCCGCTGTCGGTGTCCGCGACAGCAAGAATCCGGACGGACCGGTGCTACGGTTCGATCCGGCGGCTTGGCAGGTGTTTCTGTCCGACGCCAAGCTCGGCAATTTTGACGTGACCAGCTGAATGCTTTTCCCGGTTGCCTCAAATCCCGAACACCATTGATCCGCGCATGGGCTGGTGCAGGAATGCATCAGCCCTCCGCGAAGATCCCGGTCGATGCTATTACCGCCCGTCCGCAGACGCCACCACCGGCTTTCGCAGTATCTGTAACAGCGCCGCGATTCTCGATCTCCGGCCGGCGCCCGCCTCGCCCGGCGCTCGCGCCCGCTGGCCGGGCCGCAACCGGACCGACGCCTGCCGGGCTTCACCCAGGAGGCGTTCCGCGTCTTCAAGCAGGACGGCAAGGAGCCCCGGCCGGGACCGCCATGCCTGGCGCTACGACCGGGGTACAGCCACGGAGCGCCTTCGATCAAGTGACCGTTGATCGAAGACCCGCAATGGCGTCCGGACGACCGGATCCCTCCGTCGATCACGAGTGGTGGCAGGAAGATCGGGGTCCGGGTGCGGCCGGCGAAGCGGGCGACACCCGGCCCTCACCTTTCCCGGCCCAGCCCCCACCTCTCCCACCCCTCGATCACGAGCCTCGCCCCCTTGATCAACGGACGGATCCGGCTATCCACGGCGGTTTCGAGGGATGGTTGCCACGCCGGTTGACGCCAAGGGCGCCGACGGGCACAGCCACGGAGCGCCTTGGATCATGCCACCGTTGATCAAAGGCCAGCAATGGTCGTCCGGATGACCGGATCCGGCCGTGGATCATGAGTGGTGGTGGGGAGATCAGGGTCCGGGGGCCGTCGGCGAAGCGGTCGGCACCCGGCCCTCACCTCTCCCGGCTCAGCTCCCATGTCTCCCGCCCTTTGACCAACGACCTCGCCCGACCCTTGATCAACGGACGGATCCGGCTGTCCATGGCGGTTTCGAGGAGTGGTTGCCGCGCCGGCCAACGCCGAGCACGCCGACGGGCACAGCCACGGGCCGCCTTCGATCATGCCACCGTTGATCAAAGGCCAGCAATGGCCGTCCGGATGACCGGATCCGGCCGTGGATCATGAGTGGTGGTGGGGAGATCAGGATCCGGGGGTGGGCGGCGAAGCGGTCGGGGTTCGCAAGGTGCTCGACGAGCGCGGCGCGGCGAGGAACGAGGCATGAGCGGCCCGGAGCGGGACAATCCCGTCCGTGCGCCGCGACGCGCGCCGGCCGACCCGGTGGCGACGCCGGTGCCGGCGGTGAGTGCGCACCCGCTGGAGCGCTCGAGGTCGTCTCCGGATCGGGCGCGGCGGCGGTGATGGTGCTGTCGCGGCCGTCAGGCCGCGGCCGCGTGCTTGTCGCGACCGTCAGGCCGCGGCCGCGTGCTTGTCGCGACCGTCAGGCCGCGGCCGCGTGCTTGTCGCGGCCGTCAGGCCGCGGCGGGGTGACTGTCGGCGGACCTGGCAGGGAGGGCCGCCAAGGCCCGACCGGTGGCTGACGGGAGCTGCGGGCCGCGCCCACGGCGGACCGGAGCCATGCTTTGGCGCTTCAGCGCTTCGGGGCGGCTGTGCTGCGGCGCAGGACGAGGGTCGGTGCGACATACGGGTCGGGCTCGGGGCGGTCGGGGCCTTCCGGGAGGTCGGCCTCGATGGCGCGCAGCAGAGCGGCGATGCAGCGGCGGCCGACCTCGTCGAAGTCCTGGCGGATCGTGGTCAGCGGCGGCGACAGGAACTCGGCCTCGGGGATGTCGTCGAACCCGACGATACTGACGTCGTCGGGGACGCGGATGCCGTGCTCGTGGAAGGCGCGCATCATGCCCAGCGCCATCTGGTCGTTGCCGGCGAAGACGGCGGTGACGTCGGTGCGGCGGGCGAGCTCCAGGCCCGCCTGGTAGCCGGAGCGGGCGGACCAGTCGCCGGTCATCAGCGGCGGGGCGGGCAGGTCGGCGGCCTCGAGCGTGCTGCGCCAGCCCTCGATGCGCCCGTGGGTCTCCAGCCAGTCGCGCGGGCCGGACAGGTGCCAGACCTTGCGGTGGCCGAGGTCGAGCAGGTGCTGCACGGCGAGGCGGGCGCCGGTGACCTGGTCGACGGAGATCGCGGGGATCTCGCCGCCGACGTTGGACTCCACGGCGACGGCGGCCACGCCGAGCGGGAGGCTGTGCAGGGCGGCCGCGGCCGCGGTCTGCGGGGCGATCACGACGACCCCGGCGACCGACTGGTCGGCGAGCGCCTCCAGGGCGGCGACCATGCCGCTGTGGTCGACCTGCTCGAGGGTGACGATGCTGACGCCGTACCCCGCGGCGCGGGCGGCTCGCTCGATGCCCAGCAGCGTGGAGGCGGGACCGTAGAGAATCGTGTCGAAACTGACCACGCCGACCACCCTGGAGCGCCGGCCGGCGAGGCCACGGGCCATCGCGTTGGGGCGGTAGTTGAGCTGCCGTACCGCCTCAAGGACCCGCTCACGCGTGGCGGGGCTGACGCTGGGATGCTGGTTGAGCACCCGCGACACGGTCTGATGGGAGACACCGGCGAGTCGCGCGACGTCATTCATGACCGCAGCCCGGCCCTGGCTCGTTGGACGCATCGCCCTCCCCCCTGTTGATGTTAGCGCTGCCACGATATGCCGTCCCAGGCGGTCCGCCGTGTCCCGCGCGCGGGAATGACCGTTCGGATGATCCCGGGCTCCTTCGGACGCGGCGCAGGTCCTGCCCGGTGTCGGCTATTCGACGCAGAACTCGTTGCCCTCCGGGTCGGCCATGACCGTCAGTTCGTCGCCCGCGTGCAGGACCGCGGCGCCGAGCGCCTCCAGGCGGGCGACCTCGTCGGCCACCGTGCCGGGCGCCCGCAGGTCGAAGTGCATGCGGTTCTTCGCGGTCTTGCCCTCCGGGACGCGGGCGAACCACATGTTGGGCCCGCCCCAGCCGGGCGCCTCCACGAACGCCTTGTCCGATGTGGACTCCTCGTCCACGTCGGTGCCGAGCGCCGCGGCCCAGAACCGGGCCAGCACGAGCGCGTCGGCGCTGTCGAACGTCACGGACTTGATGTACGCGGCCATGCCGGCAGGCTACTGGCGCGGCGCCGGGAATTTTTGTCGTACCCCGTGACTAGGCTGCGGGCAGTCCAGTCGTTGCAGGGGGTACATGCCATGGAGGCCGTCGTGCAGGAAGCCGGTGCGGGTCTGGTCGTCGACGCCGCCAAGGCGGAGCCGTTCGCCAGTGCCGAGGACTACCGGGCGGCGGTCGGCCGGGTCCGTGAGGCGGCCGCCGCCTACTACAGCGGCCCGGACCTCGCCATGGACGACGCGGTCTATGACGCGTTGCTGGCCCGGGTCGCGGCGACCGAGGCGGCGCAGCCGGAGTGGAAGGCCGACGAGTCCCCCACCGAGGTCGTCGGCGCCGGCGGCGGGGTCGTCGGCGACGTCGTGCACAGCGCCCCGATGCTCAGCCTGGACAACGTGTTCGATGAGGAGACGCTGCGCAAGTGGGCGGCGCGCCTGGACCGGATCCTGGGCCGGCCCGCCGGCGGGTTCACCGTCGAGCCGAAGATCGACGGGCTGGCGATCGCCGCCCGCTATGTGGACGGCCGCCTGGTGCAGGTCGCGACCCGCGGCGACGGCCGCGCCGGTGAGGACGTCACCGGGCAGGCCCGGCGGGCGGCAGGGCTGCCGGATCGCCTCGCCGAGCCGGTGACCCTGGAGGTGCGCGGTGAGGTGTTCATGACCGACGCCGACTTCGAGCGGGCCAACGCAATGCGCACCGGTGCGGGCGAGCCGGCGTTCGCGCACCCGCGCAGCGCGGCCGCCGGCACGCTGCGGGCGCAGGACCGCACCTATGACGCGCCGCTGTCGTTCTTCGCCTATTCGGTGCACCGGGCCGGGCCCGCGGCGGTCGCGCACTCCGAGGCCATGGCCGAGCTGGAGCGGCTCGGCATCGCCACGACCGGCGGGTCGGTCGCCGGCACGCCGGTGTGCGCCACCGTCGAGGAGGTCCTCGCCGCGGTGCACGTGCTCAGCGCGAGCCGAGGGACGCTCGGGTTCGGCATCGACGGCGCCGTCATCAAGGCCGACCAGCCCGCCGACCGGGACGCCGCGGGCTCGTCGAGCCGGGCGCCGCGGTGGGGCGTGGCGTACAAGTTCCCGGCGGACACCCGCATGACCCGGCTGCTGGGGATCGAGGTGCAGATCGGCCGGACCGGTGTCATCACCCCTGTCGCGGTGCTGGAGCCGGTGCAGATCGACGGTGTCACGGTCACGTCCGCGACCCTGCACAACTTCGACGACCTCGTCCGGCGCAACGTGCGCCCGGGCGACGTCGTGTTCGTGCGCCGGGCCGGCGACGTCATCCCCGAGGTCACCGGCGCGAAGCTCGACGAGCGGCCGGCGGACTCGGTGCCGTTCGAGCCGCCGGCCCGCTGCCCGCGCTGCGACGGCGAGATCGACCGCAGCCAGAAGCGGTGGCGGTGCACCCGCGGCCGGGCCTGCGGCGCGCACGAGTCCCTCGCGTACTACGCGGCCCGCCACTCGATGGACATCGAGGGCCTGGGCGGCAAGATCATCGACCTGGTCGTCGCCGCGGGTCTGGTCACGGACCCCGCCGACCTGTACGACCTGGACGTGCCGACGGTCGCCGGCCTCGACCGGATGGGCGAGGTGTCGGCCACGAAGCTGGTCGCGGGCATCCAGGCGTCGAAGGCGCAGCCGCTCGCCCGGGTCCTGACCGGCCTCGGCGTGCGCATGACCGGGCGGTCCATGTCCCGCCGGCTGGCCCGCCACTTCGGCACCATGCAGGCGCTGCTGGACGCTTCTGTGGAGGACCTGCAGCAGGTCGAGGGCGTCGGGCCGGAGCGCGCCGTGACCATCGCCGCCGAGCTGGTCGACCTGGCACCGGCCATCGCGAAGCTGGTCGCCCGCGGCGTCAACATGTCCGAGCCCGACCTGACCCCGCCGACCGCCGCCGGCGCCCCGCTTGACGCCGGTGCCGACGGTGCCGCGGCCGCCGTGCCGCTGCCGCTGCGCCGCCCCGACGGCACCCCGATGACCGTCGTGGTCACGGGCTCGGTGCCGGGCCTGACCCGCGACGAGGGCAACGAAGCCGTCGAACGCCTCGGCGGCAAGTCCTCCGGCTCCGTGTCGAAGCGCACCGACCTGGTCGTCGTCGGCGACGGCGCCGGCTCCAAGGCTGACAAGGCCGAGCAGCTCGGCGTGCGCATCCTGCCGGCCGACCGGTTCGCCGCCCTGCTGGCGGCGTTCCAGGCGGGGGACGAGGCGGGGGTTGCGGAGGTGCTCGGCTGAGGCGGCCGGGCCCGGTCCGGGCGGCTCTGGGTGTGCGTGGCGGCGTGGCGTGGCGTGGCCGGCAGCGCAACGACGCGGGCGACTTTCGGCCGCCCGTAGGGGCCTCCGCGGGACCTGCACCGGAATTCCCGGTAAGCGGTCAGGTGATCTCGGTCCCGGCTTCATGAAATCGGATCTGTCCGGCCGATCGGTGCGGGTGCCGACCCCATGCACTCGACCTGACCGGGTGCGTGCACTTGGCCGAGCAGCTCGCCGGCTGCGATCCGAAGACCGTCGAACGGTATGTGGGCCTGCGCGAGGCTGGCGGGGACCCGTTCACCCGCGCGGCACGGCCGAACCTGATCGACGCGTTTCTGCCAAAGGTCGAGGGGCTCGTCGACCAAGTCCCGCGGCAGGATCCGTGCGGACAGGGTGCACGAACGCCTGGTCGTGATGGGTCCCGCACCGTCGAACTCGCCACCACCATCATGCCCGGATCGCGACCGTTGACCGGCCCCTGCACCACGCGCCCACGTCACCACCACCAAGGGCGCCAGCCGCCGCCTGCGGCCAGCCCTCGCCGGCCACGGCGCCCAACCCCTGACCAGCTGACCCAGCACGAGATCACCTTCCCCGGTCGGTGGTCCGGTCGGTGGTCCGGTCGGGATGGTCAAGGTCGTCGGGCCGGACGGCGGTGCAGCCGGTCCGGCGCTCCGCCCTGGAGGCAGCGGCGGGGTGCGCGGCCCCGTCGGCGTGAGGTCCGGTGGCGGTGGCCAGCCAGTGCCACGTCGGAGCGCTGTGGACCAGATGTCTTCATCGACGGGATCGCGCTCGGTCATGAGGTAAGCCGTGACACGGCTTGTTGGTCACGGTGGCCGATGTCGCTGGGAGGCTTCTTCGTCGCTGCGCCGGTCGACGTCAGCCGGCGTGCTGCCGGCGGTGGGAATCCGCCTTTTTCGAAGAGATCAGGGAGCCGGGATTCCGCGTCATCGCAGCCCCGGCGGATCAAGAGTCACGGATCTGAACATCTGACCCGTATCGTCTGATGCCGCTCAACGGGAGCGGTCGACCAAAACGCCGCGGCGCACAGATCGGACTCCGGCGCGCGGCGGAATCGCGAGCCTCAGAGTTTCGGTAGTGCGTCACGGTTCTGCAGCGCCACTTTGCCGCCGACGGCGACGGCAGTCAGGACAACGGCGGCGGCGGCGCCGAGTGCCGCCCTGCTGGCCCACCGGTCCAGGTAGTGCTTGTTCTCGGAGTCTTTCGCGTAATCCTTGTCCGCGGTTTGCATGAGGTATTCGTTCAGATACCTGCGGGTCTCCGGGTCCAGGTCATCCCGTTCGAGCTGGGCGATGTACGCCGCCCTGACCTCTTGGTAGCCCTGATGAACATGCTCTTGGCTCTTCTCGTTGGACGACAGCGTGGCATCGTGCACCTTCCGCACCGTCGTCATCACTTTGACGGCGATCTTTGTGATCTCGGGGAGCTGTTCGATGATCTTGAGTTGAATGTCCTTGTCGATCTCCGGCATCATGGCCACGAGTTGGAAGACCTTGTCTTTGGAGAGATTCCGCCAGGTGTCGATACCGAGGACATTCTTGACGTCTTCTTCACTCTTGATGACCATGTCGTGTCCCCACCTGTCGAAACGATCTCCGCGGCGCAGAGTGTAGCCGAGGCCCGCCCGTCCGCGCCGTGGGCGATTCGCGCTGCCGCGCGGGCGGATGGGTTGCCCGGATCCGGCGGCAGATGCCGGGCGCACCGCTGCTTTCGTCACATTCCCTCGCTGCGGCGCACGGCCCCCGCGATCTCACGAATCGAGGGGTGCCGACGTCACTCAAGGGTCTGACAAGGTCGATGTCCGACCATGAGGGTGGAGGGGAGCACGCGGGTGGTGGACGGGTTCGATGCGCGGGAGCGGGCGATGTGGGCCGGGCGGGCGGGGCGTACCTAGGCAGTTTCGCGGGGTTGTGCGCGTATCCGGCGGGGGCGTTGCTGGACGGGCAGCCGGCGGCGGTCGTGGATCGGGTGCGGCGGGCGTACGACCAGGTCAGTGCGGCCTACCTCGACCCGGACGGGCGGTTGGCGCTGCCGACGGCGGCGTTGCTGGCGGCGGGGACGGTGACCGGACCGTGACCCTCGAGGGCGGCCGCAGGACGGTGAAGGGTGCCGACGAGGGGCGGGACCTTGTTAGGTTCAGGAGACACGGGGATCGATGATCGGCGCGGCGGCGGGTGCATCCCGCAGGGACCACCGCCTCCGCAGCACGGCAGCCGCCGCGCCGGTCACCGCCCGGCCCAAGCGGTCACGACCCAAGCCGTGACGCCCAAGCGCTCACGACCCAAGCCGTCACCTCCCAAGACGTCACCGCCCAAGCCGTCACCACCCAACCACCGGACCAGCTCAGCAGGCGATCGTCTTCGGCGCCGTCCCGGCGCCGGTCAGGGTGTGGGCGAGGTCGCCGACGAACCGGTCGACCAGGTCCCGGCTCTTGCCCGGCATGCAGACCACGTGCGCGTTGCCGTGCTCGTCCGTGGCCAGGGGCCACCGTTCGAGGAGGTGCTGCGGCGGGCGGGGGAACACGACCGTGAACGCGTGCTCCTGCGCACGCCAGGCGGGCCAGCCGATCCCCCGCAGTTGCCGCTCCGTGTACCCGGCGAGCTCGCGGGCGGCGGCGGCCCGGCCGCGCAGGCCCGGCAGGCCCCAGTGGCGCAGCAGGTACCACAGCCACAGCGGGGCATGGCCGGAGCGGGAGCCGGTGATCGTGCTGTCCGGGGCGGCCGTGTACGTGATGCTGCCGCGGCCGCTGTGCCGGTCGGCGAGGGCGACGACGACCCCGCAGGGGAACGGGGTGGCGAGGAACTTGTGGCCGCTGACGGCGAAGGAGTGCACGCCGTCGGCGAAGGTGAACCCGGGACGGCTCAGCGGGTCGGTCAGCGCGAGGGGGATCCCGGCGAGCGCGGCGTCGGCGTGGATCCAGCGCCGGCCGGGGTCGATGCCGGCGAGGGTGAGGGCCTCGTCGACGAGGGCCGCGTCGTCGACGGCCTCGGTCATGGTGGTGCCGATGGTGGCGACCACGATGGCGCCCGTGCCCCGGCGACGGCGGCGGTGCTCGGCGGCGGCGGTGCGCAGCCGGTCGTAGCGGATCTCGCCGCGGTCGTCGGCGGGGATGAGGTGCAGGCGCATGCCGAGCAGCTCGGCGTTCTTGGCGACGCTGTAGTGCGCGGCGGTGGAGGCGAACACGGCCGCGCCGGGCAGGTGCCGGCGGGCCTGCCACAGCGCCCACAGGTTGCTCTCCGTGGTGCCGGTGGTGACGTACCCGTGCCGGTTGTCCAGCGGGGCGTCGACGAGGTCGGCGACGAACTGGACGACCTCGTGCTCGACAACCTTGGTGTGCAGCCGGTACGCACCGCCCGCGGCGTACGGGTGGCCGACGTTGTTGAGCAGCAGCCGCTCGAAGCGGGCCACGGCGGTCATGTCGGGCAGGTCGGTGGCGCCGGGGAAGCCGAGATCGTAGGCGGCGTGCCGGGTGAGGTCGGCGTGCAACTGGTCGAGCCGGCCGAGGACGGACGGGTCCTCCGGTAACGGCGTGGCGGCGCTCATCGCGGCCGCGACCCGAGGTCGATGATGCGGCCGAGCTCGCTCATCCAGCGCCAGACGTGGTACGCGGGGTCGTGCGGCTCGACCTCGGCCAGGGAAGGGTTCCAGCGCCACTGCATGCTCGGCACCCCGTAGTGGGTGTTGGCGTCATCGACGGAGCTCTCCACGGACAGGCCGTTGAACTGCTTGCGGCCACCGCGGTCCAGCACGAGCCGGGTGCCGTCGATGAGGCGGGCGAAGCAGCGGCCGGGCAGGTCGAACTCGTTGGCGGCGTGCCGTTGCGCCTCGGCCCAGGTGCCGAGCGGGGTGTCCAGGGTGCACACGCCGACGCCGGCGAACACCGCGGCGGACATCGGGTCACACTTGTTGGCCATCATGCTGCGCGGGTCGAAGCGGGGGTCCGCCTGGTACCCCTCGTGCGCGTGCCGGGCCAGGCCGTACAGCAGCATCGGCAGGTCGTTGGCCTCGTCGTCGGCGAGGAAGATCCGGGTCGCGGTGCGCAGCTGCTGCGGCACCGGCACGCCGCGCTCCAGGTAGAACAGGGCGATGCCGTGCGGGCTGAGCGGGTCGCGCCGGCGGCGTTCCCACGCGTGGCGGGTGTGCAGGACGGAGAAGCGGCGCAGCCGGGACACGACCTCCCCGCGGAAGGCGGCGGTGATGTCGGCCGCCGGGTCGCCGCCCGGCCCGCGGGGGCCTTCCTGCGGCACCGCGTGCAGGTGCCGGGTCTCCTGTTCGTCCGATGCGGCGGATGTACGGCGGTGCGCCGGCAACCGCGGAGCGGAGCGCTCGTACGGCGGGCCGTCGGCAACGGAGTACAACGAAGCGGCGGCGGGCGCGGGGTGCTGGTAGGACAGGGCGGCCGGGGCTGAGTACGACGGTGCCGGTGCGGGCGGCGGCGTCACCGTCCGGTTCGGCTCAAACATCGAGGTCCTTCAGCCGGCGGTCCAGCACTCGCAGCGGGTCCGGTCTGCCCCGGCCGACCTCGGCCAGCACCGGCGCGCGGCGCGAGCGCAGCGCCAGCGCCCACAGCGCCCCGGCCAGGACGGTGGCGAGCACGGCGGCGGGGATGACCGCCTGCAGCACCGAGTCGCCGGCGATGTCGAGCAGCGAGGACAGGTTGGCGACCGTGACCAGCAGGATGCCGGCACCGGCGACGACGCCCAGCGACGGCAGGACCGTGCTGACGAGCAGGCCTTCGCGGGTACCGCCGCCGCGCCGGTAGTACCGGATGCTCCCGGCGGAGATGAGCACCAGCATCAGCAGGATGCCGACGGCGCCGGCCGCGGACAGCCAGGTGAACAGCACGGCGATCGGGTCCGCGCCGAGCACCACGAACAGGCCGACGACGAGCAGCGCGGTCGCGCTCTGCAGGATCGACCCGCCGGTCGGGGCGCCCTCGGCCTGGCCGCCGGCGCCGGTGCGGGCCAGCCACTCGGGCAGGACGCCTTCGCGGGCCATGCCGAACGCGTACCGGGCCAGCACGTTGTGGAACGACAGCATGGCCACGAAGACGCTGGTGACGAGCAGCATCGTGGCGAGCAGGCTCAGGCCGCTGCCGTACCACGTGTCGAGGACCGTGAACGGCAGCCCGGCCTCTGGGTCGGCGGCCACGGTGGCGATGCGGTCCGCGCCGACGGTCGCGGCGAGCGCCCAGGCGGTCAGCCCGTAGAACAGCGGCATGAAGAGCAGCGCGGCGGTGGTGGCGCGGGTGATGCTGCGGCTGGTGCGGACCTCCTCGCTGTACACGGGGGCGGTGTCGAACCCGATGAACGCGGCGATGCCGAGGGCGAGCGCGCCGCCGATGCCGGGCGCCCACAGCCCGGACGGGCTGATCGGCGCGACGGTGATCGCGCCGCCTGCGGGGTGGGAGAACGCGGCGAGGTCGAACAGGGCGATGACGACGAGCTCGACGCACAGCACGGAGCCGACGACGAACGCGGACAGCGACACCTGCAGCAGGCCGCAGACGGCGACCGCGAGCCAGAGCACGCCGGCCCACACGACCCAGTCGCCGCCGAGGAGCCCGGCGAGGGTGGCGCCGACGAGGCCGTACAGGCTCATCTGGATGCACGAGTAGAACACCAGGGCGAGGGCGCCGCCGATGATGCCTGCGGCCGGCCCGAAGCCGTGGGCGAGCAGGGCGTACGCGGGGGCGGCGTGCGGGACGTTGCGGGCCATCGACACGTACCCGACGGCGAGCAGCGCCAGGGCGACGCCGAGCAGCGCGAAGGTCAGGGGCGTGGCCACCGTGCCGGTCGTCGCGTAGGTGGCGACGATGCCGCCGGCCAGGACCGCCATCGGGGAGCTGGCGCCGATCTGGAAGAGCCAGACGCCGCCGCCGGACATCTGCCGGCGGGTGAGCCCGTACCCCGTCATCGCGGGCCACCAGAGGTGCTGCGCAAGGACGGTGACGCGGTTGTGGGCCGAAGGGAAGGACGCATCGCGGCGCGTGCTCCGATTCTGAAGTCGGCCGGTCCGTGACGACCGGTATGCCGAGCGTGATCAATTCCGCAGCGCAGTGTATGGGCGGGGATCACTCACGGCAGAACCCTGCGGCGGCCACGGGACATCCGCGATAGTTCGGTCCCGAAGCCCCCGGAGCAGGGACGGCGCCGGCCGGTGAGCTCCCTCGATCACCTGGTGGCCGGTCCGGCGGCGGCAGAGTTTACCGGCGCGTGTTGAGCTCGTTACGAGCCTCGGGCCCCGGGTCCACACGTGGCCGACCGGGGTCCAGACGTGCCGCCACGCCCCACCGGGAAAGCCCGGTGGGGCGTGGCGGCACGGGGGCGTTTACGCGGTCAGCCGCAGGTAGTCGACGTTGAACCCGCCGGTCTCGCAGTAGAGGGTCAGCTGCTGGTCGCCGGCGGCGACGGTGACCGGGACGTGCACCGACTGGTATGCGCCCCAGCCGCCGGTGTCGGGCACGGTCGCGGTGGCCAGGACCTGGCCGGTCGCGTCGCGCAGGGAGATCGCGCCGGTCGCGGGGGCGCCGGTGCCGTTGGCGACGCGCAGCTCCACGTCGTAGGTGCCGGCCTGGGCGACGTCGAGGCGGTAGGCGAGCCAGTTGCCGGCGGCGGTCCAGCCGACGTTCCGCCCGCCGCTGGCCGACGGGTTGGTCTCGACGAAGTTCGGCCCGCCGTCGGTCCAGCCGTGCTGCGCGACGTACGCCTCGGCCTCGATCTTCTCCCCCACCGGGGCGCCGTGCGGCCGGACGGTGACGCGGACCGTGGCCCGGTCGCTGGCCCGGCCGTCGGTGACGGTGACGGCGAGGTCGATGGCGCCGGGCACCGTCGGGTGCAGCGTGACGACGCCGGTGGCCGCGTCGACGGTGACCCCGTCGGGCAGGTCCGTGGCGTAGAACGCGAGGCTGTCCCGGTCCGCGTCGGTGGCCCGCAGCCGCACCTGGGCGGTGCTGTACTGGTCGACGACGACCGGGCCCTGGTCGGCGAGGACCGGGGCGCGGTTGCGGCCGCGGGGCAGTTCGGCGGTCCAGCGGAAGGTGGCGTACGCGTGGGCGGGGACCGTCGCGACGAACGACTTGCCGGCGAGCACGACCCGTACGGTCGCGTCGGTGGCGTTCGCGTTGCCGATCACCGCGACGTAGCCGTCGTGGCGGTCGCGGTACACGACGTTGCTGATGCCGCCGGCCGTACCGCTGGACTCGACCCGCACGTGGTCGGGGCCGAGGTACCGGGCGAACTGGCCGAGCTGGTAGAGCTCGTCGCGGACGGTGAACGTGCGGGTGGTCGTATCGACCTTGACCAGGCGGTCGGGCCACTTGGTGGTGCGGGCGACCTCGTCCCAGTCGATGTTGTTGTCGCGGGCCGGGGTCCAGTGCAGGGTGCCGCCGTCCTGGTCGGTCGCCTGCGCCCACAGGATGTAGGACGACGCGTCGAGGCGGAAGTCGGCCAGGACCGTGGCCGGGGACAGGTCGCTGGTCTCGGTGAGGTGCACCGGCTTGCCGGTCTGCTCGTAGGCGTCGCGCATGACGGTGGGGTCGCCCCAGTACGGGTGGAACGCGATCGCGTCCGCCGCGCGGGCCGCCGCCGGGTCGTTCAGGACGCGGTAGTAGTTCTTGGTGGCGGTGCTGTTGGGGTCGCGCCAGTCCCAGAAGTTGAAGTCGTGGATGTACAGCTCGACGTCGAGGCGGGCTTTGCGCAGCTCGCGGTCGATGGCGACGGCCAGCCGCTGCTGCTGCTCGACGCTGATGTCCATGGCCGGGTAGACGACGTCCATGCCGGGCTCGTTGAGCAGCGTCAGCGCGTCGACGTGGATGCCGAGCCGGGCGTACGCCTGCACGTATTTGACGTAGTACCGGGCGAACACGTCGATGCGGTCGTCGCGCAGCTTGCCGACCTGGTAGTACTCGCTCGTGCTGCCGGGCTTGAGGGCGACCTCGCCGAGGAAGCGGTTGTTGGTCTTCATCCACGCCGGTGCGCTCCACGCCGAGGCGAGGAACGTGGCCCGCGGGTTGTACTTCTGGATCAGCTTGATCGTGTCGACGAGGTGCAGGTCGATGTCGCGCTGGATGCTGAAGTACTTCAGCTCGGGGTCCTCGGTGACGCCGGCGGGCAGGTCGTCGTAGGACCAGAACGGCAGGTGCTCGATGAGGTCGGGGCTGCCGATGGTGAGCCGGAAGCGGTCGAGCCCGGCGCCGGTGCGCGGGTCGACGAGCAGCCGCACCGCGTCCTCCCGCTGCCGCGGGGTGAGCTTCCACAGGTTCGACACCGTGGTCTCGTCGATCGAGAAACCGATGCCGGTGTACGACTGCCGCGTCCTGCTCGGGTCGGCCACGACCGTGGCGTCGGCGCGGATCCCGGCGCCGTCACCGACGCGCACGTCCGGCAGCGGCTGCCACGCGTGGGCGGCGCCGGTCGAGTAGGTGCCGGTGACCAGCGCGCCGTGGCCGGGCCGGGCGGCGCTCGCCGGGCCGGCGGCGACGGTCGCGCCGGTCAGGGTGCCCGCGGTGACCAGGGCGACGGTCGCCGCGGAGATGGATCGCCTCACGGCGCCTCCTGAGGGTCGCGGTGCGGCGCCGCCGCTTCGGGCGGCGCCGCACCTTCGGATCGGACGGGGATGCCGGCCGCTGTTACGGGCCGCTGACCAGGTTCGTGACCTGGTGGCTGCTGTTGACCGCGTCGCCGGTGTTGTTGATGACGTGCGAGATGGTGCCGGTGCCGCCGAGGGAGACGGTGACCATGTTGTGGAATTTGACGTTCGGGGTGACCGGGACCTCGAAGGAGTGGCCGAGCACGACGCTGGGGTTGGTGTTGAAGTAGCAGTAGCTGCCCAGGCCCCACGCCTCGTGGCTGGTCACGCTGTTGCCGACCTTGTACGCCGCCCAGCCCTGCGCCCCACCGCCGCTGCTCCAGCTGGCCTGGTTGGGCACGTCGTAGGGGATCTCGTTCTGGTAGAAGTACGTGCGGCCGCCGTTGCCGTTCCAGATCGTCTG
>NZ_JBFAIC010000019.1:0-150062 GCF_040654515.1 Dactylosporangium sp. NPDC050688 | reverse complement strand
GTGCCCTGGCTTTCCCATCGTCACGGTGTTTGGTGGTGTGGGGGGGCGCGGCCGATCCGGTCGCGGCCGCGACCGGATCGGCGCCCGTCCGGCGAGGAAGCGCAGCACCCACGCGCGGCGCGTGGGGCAAAACGGGCACCGTACATCTCCGGTGGGCAGTTCACCCATTGGCAAACTGGCCTCCGACCAGGCGTCATCCGTCCCCCAGGACCTGTTCACCCTGCGTTCACCCGTCCCCGGAGGGCCGGTTACCTAGCGCTCTTAGCGTCCCTGTCAGTCGACGACCCCCCGTCGGCAAGCACCCCGACGAAGGGACCGCAGTGAACTTCAAGCGGCACGGCATCATGGCCGGCATCGCGCTCACCGCGACGCTGGCGCTCACCGCGTGCGGCTCGGACAACAACGAGACCCCCAGCACGACGGGCAGCAACGGTGGCAGCGCCCCGGCCTCCACCATCACCTGCGCCAAGGGCTCGCTGACGGCCCAGGGCTCGTCCGCGCAGAAGAACGCGATGGACGAATGGATCAAGACGTACCAGCAGAAGTGCGCGGACGCCAAGATCGACTACCAGAGCACCGGCTCCGGTGCGGGTATCACCGCCTTCTCGGGTGGCACGGCTGACTTCGCCGGCTCCGACTCCGCCCTCAAGGACGGCGACGAGACCACCAAGGCCACCGCGCGCTGCGGCGGCAGCCCGGCGCTCAACCTGCCGATGGTCACGGGCCCGATCGCGATCGCATACAACCTCGACGGCGTCAAGGACCTCCAGCTCAAGCCGGAGACCCTGGCCAAGATCTTCGCCGGCTCGATCACCAAGTGGGACGACGCCGCGATCAAGGGTGACAACCCGAGCGCGACGCTGCCCTCCTCCCCGATCCTCGCCGTGCACCGCTCGGACTCCTCGGGCACGACCGAGAACTTCACCGGCTACCTGGACAAGGCCGCGGCCGGCGCCTGGACCTTCGGCAAGGACAAGGTCTGGAAGGCCACCGGCGGCCAGGCCGAGAAGGGCTCCGACGGCGTCGCGGCGGCGGTCAAGAAGGCGGCCGGCTCGATCGGTTACGTCGAGTGGTCGTTCGCCAAGGCCAACTCGCTCGGCACCGCCAAGATCTACAACGGCGCCGGTGAGTTCACCGCGCTGACCGGCACCGCGGCCGGCAAGACGATCGCGGGCGCCAAGATCACCGGTACCGGCGACGACCTGAAGCTCTCGATCGACTACACCACCAAGGAGGCCGGGGCGTACCCGATCGTCCTGGTGACCTACGAGATCGTCTGCAGCAAGGGCACCGCGGCCGACAAGCTCGCGCTGGTCAAGGGCTTCCTCGGGTACACCGCGAGCGCCGAGGGCCAGGCCGTCCTCGACAAGCTGGGCTACGCCCCGCTGCCCGAGTCGGTCCAGACCAAGGTTGCCGCCTCCATCAAGAACCTGGCCTGACAGGACGCTCCTTGAGCCAGCAGACTCTGCCTGCCACCTCCGCCGGTTCGCCCGGCGGAGGTGGCGGTCTTCCGAGGCGCCGCCGACTCGGCGCCGACATGCTCTTCCGCGGCACCGCGACGTTCGCCGGCTCGATGGTGCTCATCATCATCGCCGCCATCGCCGTCTTCCTCGTCGTGAAGGCCATCCCCGCCTTCCGGGACGACACCGAGAACTTCTTCACGTACAAGGCGTGGTTCACCGACGGCGACACGCCGAAGTTCGGCATCGCGGCCACGGCGTTCGGCACGGTCCTCACCGCCGCGCTGGCCCTGCTCATGGCGGTGCCGGTGGCGCTGGGCATCGCGCTGTGCCTGTCGCACTACGCGCACCGGCGGGTGGCGACCGCGCTGAGCTTCATCGTCGACCTGCTCGCCGCGGTCCCGAGCGTCGTGTTCGGCCTCTGGGGCCGCGACTACTTCTACGAGCCGGTCACCGACCTGTCGAAGTGGCTGCACGACACCGCCGGCTGGCTGCCGATCTTCGGCAGCGAGGGCCCGTACGGCAAGTCGGTCCTGCTCGGCTCGATCGTGCTGGCGATCATGATCCTGCCGATCGTGACGTCGCTGTCGCGCGAGGTGTTCCTGCAGACCCCGCGGGAGAACCAGGAGGCCGCGCTGGCGCTCGGCTCCACCAAGTGGGAGATGATCCGCACCGCCGTGCTCCCCTACGGCAAGGCGGGCATCATCGCCTCGGTCATGCTCGGCCTGGGCCGCGCGCTCGGCGAGACGATCGCCCTGGCGCTCACCCTCGGCAGCGTCTTCGCCGTCAACTTCGACCTGCTCGGGCCCGGCGGCATCACCATCGCCTCCAACATCGCCAACCGGTTCGGCGAGGCCGACGAGTTCGGCCGCAGCGCGCTGATCGCCTCCGGTCTGGTCCTGTTCGCCATCACCCTGGTCGTCAACATGGCCGCTCGCGCGATCGTGTACCGGCGCCGCGAGTTCGTCGGGAGCGCATGATGAGCGTGCAAACCAAGGAGCGGGTGGGCCTGCAGCACGCCCAGCAGCTGCGGGCCAGGTCGCTGCCGCCGTGGACGCCGTGGGCGGTCGCCGCGGCGGCGCTCGTGGTGTCGTTCGTCCTGGTGTACCTGACGTCCTGGGGCGGCGCGGTGCTCACCGGCGTCGTGGCGGCCGTGCTGTTCGTGGTGTTCCTCGGCATCGCGGCGACGGTCGTGGAGGGCAGCCGCTCGGCCCGCAACCGGATGGCCACCACGCTGATCTACGGCGCGTTCCTGCTCGCCCTGGCGCCGCTGCTGTCGGTCGCCTGGACGCTGGTCAGCAAGGGCAGCGCCCGCCTGGACGGCAACTTCTTCGGCACGTCGATGAACAACATCGGCGCGTTCGACAGCAACGGCGGCGCGTACCACGCGATCGTCGGCACGCTCGAGCAGGCCGGCATCGCCACGCTGATCACGGTGCCGCTGGGCATCCTCGGCGCGATCTACATCGTCGAGTACGGCCGCGGCTTCCTGGCCAACGCGATCCGCTTCTTCGTCGACGTCATGACCGGCATCCCGTCGATCGTGTCGGGCCTGTTCATCCTGTCGTTCTGGGTCTTCACGGTCACCCCGCTGTTCAACGACGGCCAGGCCCGCTACTCCGGCTTCGCCGCGGCGCTGTCGCTCAGCGTCCTGATGCTGCCGACGGTGGTGCGCTCGACCGAGGAGATGCTGCGGCTGGTGCCCAGCGCGCTGCGCGAGGGCGCGTACGCGCTCGGCGTGCCGAAGTGGAAGACGATCGTCAGCATCGTGCTGCCGACCGCCGGCCCCGGCATCGTCACCGGCGTCATGCTGGCGGTCGCCCGGGCCGCCGGCGAGACCGCGCCGGTCCTGCTGGTCGCCGGCGGTCTCAGCTCGATCAACTTCAACGTGTTCAGCGGCAACCAGTCGTCGCTGTCGCTGTTCGTGTTCGAGCAGGCCGGCCTTGCCTCGGAGTTCGCCCCCGGCCGCGCCTGGACGGCGGCGCTCACGCTGGTCGTCCTCGTCCTGGTCCTGACCGTCGCGGCGAAGCTCCTGGCCCGCCGAAACAAGCTCGCCCGATGAACCTCACTGGAGCGCCTCACATGGCAAAGCGCATCGAAGCCCACGGTGTCACCTCGTACTACGGATCCTTCAAGGCGATCGACGGCGTCTCGATGACCATCGAGCCGAAGTCCGTGACGGCGCTCATCGGCCCGTCCGGCTGCGGCAAGTCGACGTTCCTGCGGTCCATCAACCGGATGCACGAGGTCCTGCCCAACGCCCGGATCGAGGGGCAGCTCCTCATCGACGGGCAGAACATCTACGACCGCGACGTCGACGTCACCGCCGTGCGCCGGATGATCGGCATGGTCTTCCAGCGGCCCAACCCGTTCCCGACCATGTCGATCTTCGACAATGTCGTGGCCGGGCTGCGCCTCAACGGCGTGCGCAAGAAGTCGGTGCTGGAAGAGGTCGCGGAGAAGGCGCTGCGCAGCGCCAACCTGTGGAACGAGGTCAAGGACCGGCTCGGCCGCCCCGGTGCCGGCCTGTCCGGCGGTCAGCAGCAGCGGCTGTGCATCGCCCGCGCCATCGCGGTCGAGCCGCAGGTCGTGCTGATGGACGAGCCCTGCTCGGCGCTCGACCCGATCTCCACGCTCGCGATCGAGGACCTGATCACCGAGCTGAAGAACCAGTACACGATCGTGATCGTCACGCACAACATGCAGCAGGCGGCGCGCGTGTCGGACCGCACCGGGTTCTTCTCGATCGAGAAGACGGGCGACCCCGGCCGGCTCATCGAGTACGACGACACCGCGAAGATCTTCACCAACCCGTCGGTGAAGAAGACCGAGGACTACATCACCGGCCGCTTCGGCTGAGCTTCACACAGGGCGGATGGCGTCGGCGGGGTCCCGGTCCGGCGCCGCCGCCAGGGCCGCCTCGATGCTGCCCGCCGCCGCCAGCTCCCTGAGCGTGTGCATGGTCGGCGGCAGCATCGTGAAGCGGCCGTCCGCGGCCTCGGCCGGCGCGCACCAGACCGTGTCGTCGGCCTCTCCCCCGACGTCCCTGGTGACCTGCCCCTCCGGCAGCACCGCGAGGAAGAAGTACGTGTCGAAGCGCCGCGGCTCGAACTCCGGCGTGATCCAGCGGGACCAGGCCTCCAGCAGGTCCGAGCGCAGCACGAGCCCGTTGTCGGTGAGGAACTCGGCGAAGCCGATCTCCCGGGCGATCAGCGCCAGCCTGGCCCGCTCCCAGTCGGACCCGCTCACGTCGCCGACGACGGTGCCCACGTCGGCGCCGGCCAGCAGGACCCCGGACTCCTCGAACACCTCCCGGACCGCCGCGCAGACAACCGAGCGCGCCACCGACTCCTCCAGCCGCAGCCGCTGCGCCCACTGCGCCGGTGTCGGCCCCGCCCAGCCGGGCTGCACGGCGGCGTCCCGCGGGTCGACGCCCCCGCCGGGAAAGACGTACATCGACGCGGCGAACGCCATCGTGGGCACCCTGCGCAGCAGGTACACCTCGAACGGCGGGCGCATGAGCACCACGGTGCTGGCGAGGCGGGGCGCCACCGGTACACCACCTGCCGCGGCGAACTGACGGGCCTGCTCGGCCAGACCGGGCGGCAGACGGAACTCGACCATCTGCCTAGATTAGGGCCTGGCTTCGTGGCCGGGCCGGCCGTGGGTGCGGCGGCGCTCCTTCATGTCGGCCTCGTAGAGGTGCCGGCGGCCCTGGACAAGTTCGTCGCGGGCGTCGCGGTCCAGCTGCTTGAACAGGCCGTAGTAGTTGTCGTCGAAGTCCTCGACGATCTGGAACGTCCAGCGCCCGGCGAGCACGTTGCGGCCGACCAGCTCGGTCTCGATGCGCTCGGCGAGCTTGGCGTGGCCCGCGTCGCGGAAGAGCTGGACCGCATCGTCCAGCATCAGGTCGGCGTGGCCGATGAGCTGGTGCATGTCGTAGAGGCGCCCGCGGGCCCGCTCGACGGTCTCCAGCGCCTCGCTCAGCTTGCCCAGCGCCTCGACGGTGGCCTCGGAAACCCCGTCCGGCCTGCGGTGTTGTTCATCTGCTCCCACACCGCTGGGGGTACCCCGCCGGGCACTAGATTGAACGCATGGCCGACCGCATTCGCTGGGGCATCCTGTCCACCGGCAGCATCGCGAGCACGTTCGTCGAAGACCTGCGCCTGCTGCCGGACGCCACGGTGACCGCCGTCGGCTCGCGCACCACCGAGAGCGCCGAGCGGTTCGCGGCCAGGCACGGCATCCCGCGGGCGCACGGCTCGTGGCAGGCGCTGGTCGACGACCCCGAGGTCGACGCGATCTACGTGGCGACGCCGCACACCGCGCACTTCGACGCCACCATGCTGTCGCTGGCCGCGGGCAAGGCGACGCTGACGGAGAAGCCGTTCACGCTCGACGTGGCGTCCTCGGAGGTCCTGGTGGAGACCGCCCGCAGCAGCGGCGTCTTCCTCATGGAGGCGATGTGGACCCGGTGCATCCCGGCGGTGCGCCGGATGATCGAGCTCGTCGCCGAGGGCGCGATCGGCGCGCCGACCGCGGTGCACGCCGACTTCGGCATGCAGGTGCCGTTCGACGAGGCGCACCGGCTGTGGTCGCGCAACCTCGGCGGCGGCGGGCTGTATGACGTCGGGATCTACCCGGTGACGTTCGCGCACCTGTTCCTCGGCGCCCCGTCCAGCGTGCAGGCGTGGGCGTGGATCAGCGACGGCGGCATCGACCAGAACACCGGCATCCTGCTCGGCTACGACTCCGGCGCGGTCGCGGCGCTGACCTGCTCGCTGGTCGGCGACAGCTCGCGCCGGGCGACGATCACCGGCACCGAGGGCCGCATCGAGGTGCCGCGCGACTTCTTCCACCCGCAGGGCTTCACCATCTGGCACGGCGACCGGGCCGAGACCGTCGACCTGCCGTTCGAGGGCGCCGGCTACCACTTCGAGGCCGCCGAGGTGCACCGATGCCTGCGCGAGGGCCTCACCGAGAGCCCACTGGTCCCGCTCACCGAGACGCTGGACATTTTGACCGTTCTGGATGTTGTACGGGTAAAAGTCGGTCTTGACTACTCCGGCTGACGGGACCACCTGATCGTTCCCGCTTGGCTACCCTGCGCGATATGGCGAAGGAGATCCGGGCCGATCCCGCAGCGCTGAGCGATCTGGCGGACGCCAGCCTCGCCGCGGCCGAGCGCCTCGGCGACCAGTTCCGCGGCGGCTACCGGCACCTGCCACTACCCGCGTCGGCCTTCGGCACCCTCGGCGGCGCCGCGGCCCTCCACGGCACCTGCACCTACGTCCTGTCCGACGCCCAGACCGCGATCACGGACTTGGTCGCGGTCCTGGAGGGCGACGCCGACCGGCTGCTGCGCACGGCGTTCGCGTACCACGCCGCCGACCGCCACGCCGACCAGCGCATGGGTGGCTCCCGCGGAGCCTCGACATGACCCCGGCGCAGCGCGGCAGATGCGCTGCCGCCGCGACGCTGCGGCAGCTGGGTACCGCGACGGCCTCCCAGCACGGCGGAAGACCCGGCGCGACAGACCTGCGCCGCAGCGCCCGCGATGGCCGGATGCCGCCGCTGGGCGAGCGGACCTCGTTGGCCGCCGGCCAGACCAGCCAGCGACGCAACCCAGGCGGCGCGCCCGGCACGCGGCGCAACCGAGCGGACGGCGCGCCCATCCCGCAGCACCGCGCACGTCACCGCGCCATCGCTGGCTGGACCGGCCACCGGCGCCACCCGGGCGGCGCCACCGGTCCGTGGCACGACCAGGCAGGCGGCACGACCGGCGCGCGGCACGGCGGGTCGCACGACCGGCACGGCGGATCACAGGACGGGCATGGCGGGTGGCTCATGACCACGGTGGAGGTGGCGGCGTGACGGTGGCGATGGTGGTTGACACGATCACGGTCGACGACCTGTGGCGGCTCGACGCCCGGCCCGACCTGCTCGACGCGGCCGCCGGGGTGTGGCGGGCAACGGGCCGGGACGCGGCCGCAGCGCTGGCGATGCTGGACGTGGCGGCCCGGCCGGTGACCGGGGCCGGGTGGGCCGGGGACGCGGCCGACAGCTACCAGTGGCACCGGGGCAGGCTCGGCAAGGACCTGGACACTGTGGCCCGGCAGGCGGCGGAGGTCGCCGGGCGGTTCGAGGCGATGGCCGCGCTGCTGCGGCGGGGGCAGAATCTGCTCGACGACGGCTGGCGCGGGATCGCTGGGCTGGTGCCGCACCGGCGGGGCGGCGACGGCGTCACGTTCAGCCCGGTGGATCAGGGCCAGGCCGGCGCGGTCCAGCGGGCCGTGGCCGACGCGGGGGCGATCCGGGCCGAGATCGTGCAGGCGCTGCTGGTCCACGACGCGGCGCTGCGCGCCGGGCGGCCACAGTGGACGGTGATCGCGACGGGCTGGGGCGAGGTCGCGGCGGGGCGCGCGGAAGGCTGGCTGGCCGCCGCCGAACCCGCCGGCGGGGTCGACGTGATCATGGCGGGCAGCGTCGTGGTCAACGCCGGGGGCGGCAGCGACGTGGTGACGGTGCGCACCGAGGCGGACGGCAGCCGGCTCGTGCTGGTCGGTGGGGTGCCGGTGTGCGTACCGGCCGGTGCCCGGCTGGTGGTGCGGGCCGGTGCCGGAGACGACACCGTCCGCGTGGAGGGCGCCGGGGCGGTCACCGTGCTCGGTGGCGCGGGCGACGACACCCTCGAAGGCGGCGCCGGCGGCGACACGCTGATCGCCGGTGCGGGAGCGGACACGGTACGCGCCGGTGCCGGCAACGACCTGGTGAGCCTCGGGCCGTGGCGCGGCGGTGCCCAGGTCACGGCCGAGACCGCGGAGCTCGGCGACGGCGACGACCGGCTGTGGGGCAGCGCCGGTGCCGAGCGGGCCGACGGCGGTGAGGGCGCGGACCTGCTGTTCGGCGGCGACGGTGCGGACGTGATCAGCGCCGGCGGCGGCAACGACACCGTCGACGGCGGCGACGGCGAGGACCGGCTGACCGGCAACGGCGGCGACGACACGCTGTTCGGCGGGGACTCGGCCGACTACCTCGACGGCGGCACGGGCGACGACCACCTGGACGGCGGCGAGGGCGGCGACGTGCTGTACGGCCTGTCCGGCCGGGACACCCTGGCCGGCGGCGCGGGCGAGGACTACCTGGAGGGCGGCACCGGCGAGGACACCCTCGACGGGGGCGCCGGTCAGGACGTGCTGTCCGGCGGTCGCGGCGACGACGTGCTGATCGGCGGGGCCGGCGGCGACGTGCTGTACTCCGGGGCCGGCGCCGACGTGGTGCGCGGCGGTGAGGGCGTCGACACGCTGTACGGGCAGGGCGAGGACACCGCGGCGGGGGTCGAGGGGCTGGTGGCGGTGCCGGCGGCGGGCGAGCTGGGCGGCTTCGTGCGCATCGAGGGCGACGCCGAGTTCGTCGAGCGCGTCCAGGCCGACCTGGACCTGCTCAGCGCCTCCCCCGACGGCCGGCAGATGCTCGCCGCGCTGCAGGCGACCGCCACGACGGTCGTCATCCAGCCGGAGGCGGGCGACAACGGTCACGCGGTGGCCGGGCCGCGGCCCACGGTGCGCTACAACCCGGCGTGGGGTGGCGTGCTGGAGGGCCGGCCGCCGGTGGTGACCCTGTTCCACGAGCTGGCGCACGTGTACGACTTCACCCACGGCACCACCGACGAGCGGCCGTACAACGGCGCCAGCGGACGCGACGTGAACGGCTACGGCGACCCGGTGGCCAACTTCGAGCGGCAGGCGACCGGGCTGCCGATCGACGACGACGGGAACCCCGCGACCGCCAACCGGATCGATCCGCGGCACCCGGTCGAGCTCACCGAGAACGGCCTGCGGGCGGAGATGCACCTGCCGCACCGCGACACGTACGGCAACCCGTGACGCCGGTGCGGCACCCGAGGCGGCGCCGCACCGGACGGATCAGAACAGCGGGCGGGCGATCAGATACGCGATGACGGCGATCGCCCCGGCGGCCGGGAAGGTGAGCACCCAGGCGACCAGGATGTTGCCGGCCACGCTCCAGCGCACCGCGGAGATCCGCTTGGTGGCGCCGACGCCCATGATCGCCGAGGTGATCGAGTGCGTGGTCGAAATCGGCAGGCCGAGCCACGACGTGGTGAACAGCACACCCGAGGCGACGGTCTCGGCGGCGAAGCCCTGCGGCGGGTCCAGGTCGATGACCTTGCGGCCCAGCGTGCGGATGATCCGCCAGCCGCCGGAGTACGTGCCCAGCGCCAGCATCGTCGAGGAGGTCCAGAACACCCACTCGGGGATGTGGCTGGTGTTGTCCTGGTAGCCGCCGGCGTACAGGGCGAGGACCACGATGCCCATGGTCTTGGCGGCGTCCTGCATGCCGTGGCCGACCGACATCGCCGCGGCGGAGACCGTCTGCGCGTAGCGGAAGCCCTTGTTGAGCTTGCGCGGGTTGCCCCGGCGGAAGATCCACATGATGGCGATCATCATGAGCCCGCCGAGCGTGAAGCCGACCAACGGCGAGGCCACCATCGGGATGACGACCTTCTCGACGATGCCCGCCCAGAGCACGGTGGCGCCCTCGACGTCGAAGAGCATGGCGCCCAGGGAGGCCCCGACCAGGCCGCCGACCAGGGCGTGCGACGAGGAGGACGGGATCCCGAAGTACCAGGTGATGAGGTTCCACGAGATGGCGCCGACGACGCCGGCGAACACGATGCCGAGGCCGCTCATGCCGGCCGGCGGGCTGATGATGCCGCTGCCGACGGTCTTGGCCACGGCGCCGCCGAGGTGCGCGCCGACGAAGTTGCCGAGCGCGGCCATGATCAGGCCGGTACGCGGGCTGAGCGCCCGGGTGGACACGGAGGTCGCGATCGCGTTGGCCGCGTCGTGGAAGCCGTTGGTGTAGTCGAACACCAGCGCCACGAGGATGACGGCCAGCACGGCGACGAGCTGCGCGCTGATGTCACGACTCCTTGACGACGATGGTCTCGACCGTGTTGGCCACGTGCTCGAAGGCGTCGCAGGCGGCCTCGAGCTCGTCGACGACCTCCTTCATCTTGAGCACGGTGAGCGCGTCGTACTCACCGGAGAAGAGCCGCACGAGCAGCATGCGGTACGCGTTGTCGCCCTCGTTCTCCAGGCGGTTGCACTCGACCCAGTACTCCTCGAGGTTCTTCATGGTCTTCAGCCGCGGCATCGCGTCGGCGGTGAGGCGCGCCTGCTGATCGAGGACCTTGACGATCTCGTGCAGCTCACGGGGCAGCGACGGCAGCTTGGTCAGGCCGTACAGGTACAGCAGGCTGCCGACCGCCTCGAGGTGGTCCATCACGTCGTCGAGCAGCGAGCCGAGCCGGTAGATGTCCTCCCGGTCGAACGGCGTGATGAAGCTGGAGTTGATCTTCTTGTACAGCTCGTGCGTGATGGCGTCGCTGTCGTGCTCGACCTCGACCAGTCGCTCGCTGACGGTCTGCACGTCGACACCCGGCAGCGCCAGCTCGGAGAGCAGTTCGGTGCCCTTGACGAGGTTGCCCGCCGCACGGGTGAAGAAGTCGTAGAACGAATCGTCGCTGGGACGCAGCCTCAAACGCACAGCCTGACCTCGAGACGTGAACGAAATCCGCGAGTAACCGGTTGGTCCTCGGCGGGAATGCTAGATCCCGCTGCTGAGCTCGGCAGAACCGCAGTCCACAACCCATGTGCAGTTCATCTGTCGTTCAGCTGTTGTTCATCTGGTACGGCCACCCGGCGCGGCTCCGCCCGATGCTTGCGCTCGCGGTTGACCGGTTTGCGCAGAAAACGGGCCAGGGCGCGGCGGTGGCGGCTGGCGAGCAGGTCGGCCTGGGCGGCGCGCAGCTCCCGCCAGAACGCCGTCCGCGCCCCGCGCGGGTGCTCCGGGACGTCGACGAACCGAATCCGCCGCCCGCCGGCGTGCGCGGCGCCGACCAGCGACCGCAGGATGTGCCGGGCCTCGGCGGGGAACTCGTCCCACTCCTCCCGCGGGTCCCAGCCGAGCCGGGCCCCGAGCGCCTCGGTGACCAGCGGCGCGACGGTGACCGGCAGGCCGCCGGGCGCCAGGTCGGCGAAGCTGCCCTCCAGGAACACGTACCGCTCGTACGCGCCGAGCAGGTCCGCGCGGGACCAGTACGGCCCGGTCAGCACGACGGTGATCGCGCCGGGCACGACCCGGCCGCCGATGAACGTGGTGAACAACTCGGCCCGAGGGCGCAGCAGGTGATGGAGGGCCTCGTACTCGGGGCGCGCCGGCTGCGGCGGCGGGCCGCCGCGCTGGTGCGGGGGCCGGCCGGCCCGCGGGCCGGGGTCGGCGTGCACGAGCAGCAGGAACGGCTCGGCCCGGCGGGGATGGACCCGCGCGAGAGGGCTGGCCGCGACCAGGGCGGCCAGGGGCTCCAGGACGGCCGCCTCGAACGTCGGCGCCGGCTCACCGTCGGGCATCGGACAGTCCAGCCGCAGGACGGGCGGCCTGGTGTCGCCGTCGAGGCGCACGGCGACCTCGACACCGGCGAAGCCGGCGCGCACGGCGGTGAGGACCGGGTCGGCCGGGCCGTCGACCGCGACGAGGAGGCCGTCGGCGAGGTACGGCCGGCCGCGCCGCGCCCTCGCCGCGGCCAGTGCGCCCATCGCCGCGAGTCCAACCAGCCCGCTGGCGACTGTGGCCAGACCGTTGCTCATCCACAAATGGTATGCAACGTACATATCACCCGGGTGGGAAACGCCCTGCTTGAATGGATGCTGTGAGCGATGAGTTCAGCGTGCATCGCGGGCATCTGTTCGGTGTGGCGTACCGCATGCTCGGCAGCCGCGCCGACGCGGAGGACGCCGTGCAGGAGGCGTGGCTGCGCTACGCCGGGGCCGACACCTCCGACGTCGCCGACCTGCGCGCCTGGCTGACCACTGTCACGGGGCGGCTCTGCCTCGACCACCTGCGCGCGGCAAAGGTGCGCCGGGAGTCGTACGTCGGGCCGTGGCTGCCCTCCCCGCTGGTCGAGCGGCTGCCCGACCCGGCACAGGTGGACCCGGGCGAGCGGGTGTCGTTCCGCGACAGCGTCAGCACCGCGCTGCTGCTGGTCCTGGACGCGCTGACCCCGGAGCAGCGGGTCGCGTTCGTGCTGCACGACGTGTTCGCGGTGCCGTTCGCGGAGGTCGCGGCGACGCTCGGTACCACCACGGAGAACGCACGGCAGCTGGCCTCCCGGGCGCGCCGGGCGGTGGCCGACGGCGAACGTCGGCACACGACGGACCGGGCCAGGCAGGAGCAGGTGCTCGCGGCCTTCACCGCGGCCGCGGCCGGCGGCGACCTCGACGCGCTGCTCAAGATCCTCGCCCCAGACGTGGTCGCGCTCGGCGACGGCGGCGGCATCGCACCCGCGGCGCGGCGCCCGGTCGTCGGGGCCCTCGCCGTGGCGCGCTTCGTGCTCGGCCTCTACCGCAGGGCGCTGCGGCAGGGGTACGTGATGCGCCCCGCGCTCGTCAACGGCGACCTCGGGCTGGTCGGGCGGCTGCCGGACACCGGCGAGACCGTGGTCAGCAGCCTGGCGGTCAGCCCCGACGGGCTGGTCACCGGCCTCTACAACCAGCTCAACCCGATGAAGATCGGCCTACTGGACGAGCTGTAGCGGTCATCGGCCTACTGGACGAGCTGTAGCCAGTCGAGGTAGCGGTGGCCGAACGGCTCCGTGCGCTGCGTCACCGCGCCGAAGAGCCACTCGGCGCTGGTCTGCGCCTCGGCAATCACGTCGGGCGGGTAGGCGTACCTGACCTGGTGCGCGGCGAACTCGTCCTCGTCGAGCAGCTCGATTGCGCCCGCGCGCCGGCGCCGGACGTCGAGATCCAGGTCGATCATTGTGACCTCGGTCTCCTCGATCCAGTGCGGCACGGTCGTGATGTCGCAGTAGATCTCGGTGCGGTGCGGTGCGGCGTTGAAACACGCCGTCCACCAGGCCTGCCGCGGGAAGAGCAGCACGTGCGGCGCCTCGACCGGGCCGGTGCGCAGCGGGCCGCGGTGCACGACCGTGCCGCTGTCGGCGCCGACCCAGATGCCGTGGTCGTCCTCGCCGAGCAGCCTGGTCTCGTAGTTCCAGTGCAGCGATCCGTCGAACTTCCGGTAGACCACCCGCACCTGTGTCATGTGCCCACAGTACTGATCGTGTTGTCGTCGGCGGGTTTCTGTCGTACCGAGGCGGTAGCTTCTTGGCGTGACTGCCACGCTTCCCGCCCAGCGCACCTCCGACCTCCTTGCCACCGCCGTCGGGGCGGTGCCCGGCGGCATGGAGCGGCCCGGGCAGCAGCGGATGGCCGAGGCGATCGCCACCGCGGTGGAGCAGGAGGAGCACCTGCTCGTGCAGGCCGGCACCGGCACCGGCAAGTCGCTGGCCTATCTCGTGCCGTCGCTGCTGGTCGACGGGCCCGTGGTGGTGTCGACCGCCACACTCGCCCTGCAGTCGCAGCTCGTCGAACACGACCTGCCCCGGCTCGCCGACGCGGTGGAGCCGCTGTTGAAGCGGCGCCCGACGTTCGCCGTGCTCAAGGGCCGCCACCACTATCTCTGCCTGGCCCGCCTGGAGGGCACGTCCGCCGAGGAGCCCGACGACGCCCTGTTCGACGTCGGCGCGGCCAAGCCCACCCGATGGCTCGGCGAGGCCGGACGGCTCGGCAAGCACATCGAGCGCCTCCGCGACTGGGCGATGGAGACCGACACCGGCGACCGTGACGAGCTCGACCCCGGCGTCGACGACTCGGCGTGGAGGCTGGTGTCGATGCCCGCCCGCGAGTGCGTCGGCGCGGCCCGTTGCCCCTATGGCGCCGAGTGCTTCGCCGAGGCCTCGCGGGCCCGCGCCCGCGAGGCCGACATCGTGGTCACCAACCACAGCCTGCTCGCCGTCGACATGCTCAGCGGCCGCATGATCATCCCGCCGCACAAGCTCCTCGTCGTCGACGAGGCGCACGAGCTCGCCGACCGGGTCAGCTCCGCCTCGCAGGCCGAGCTCACCCCTGAGCTGCTGGAGCGGGCCGCCCGCCGCTGCCGCTCCTATGTCGACGACGACGTCGCCGACCGGCTCATGGAGGCCGGCGACACGCTCACCGTCGCGCTCGCCGACGCCCCCACCGGCCGGCTCACCGGCGGGCTGCCCGCCGTCCTCGGCGAGGCCCTCACCCTGCTCGACGGCGGCGGACGCAAGGCCCTCGACGCCATCGGCGAAGTCAAGGCCGACGACGCCGACCCGGTCCGCAAGCAGCAGGCCAAGACGATGGTCGGCGACCTCACCAAGATCGCACAACGGATCCTGTCCGGCTCTGAGCACGACGTCACCTGGATCGAGCGCGACGACCGGGGCCGCCGCGCGGTGGTCGTCGCGCCCCTGTCGGTCGCCGGCACCCTCAGCAGCCACCTGTTCCACGAGCGCACGGTCGTCGCCACGTCGGCGACCCTGGCCCTCGGCGGCCAGTTCGACACCGTCGCCCGCTCTCTCGGCCTGCCCGTCACGACCCCGTCGCCGGCCCTCGCCACCGGCGCCTCGCCCGCCGAGGCCGCCCGCGAGGCCGTCGTGCGCGCCTCGGCCGCCCGCGACGAGGCCGACCTGGCGTGGAGCTCGCTGGACGTCGGGTCCCCGTTCGACTATGCCAAGCAGGGCATCCTCTATGTCGCCGCGCACCTGCCCCGCCCGCAGACCTCGGGCCTGTCCGACGCCGCGGCCACCGAGATGGTCGAGCTGGTCCAGTCTCTCGGCGGCCGCACCCTGGGCCTCTTCTCCTCCCGCAAGGCCGCCGAGCGCGCCGCCGAGGTCCTGCGCGCCCGCGCCCCGGGCATCACGATCCTCCTGCAGGGCGAGGAGTCCCTGCCCATCCTCGTGCGCAAGTTCCGCGAGGACCGCAACAGCTGCCTGCTCGGCGTCATGTCCCTCTGGCAGGGCGTCGACGTCCCCGGCGACGCCTGCCAGCTCGTCATCATCGACCGCCTCCCCTTCCCCCGCCCCGACGAGCCCCTCGCCGCCGCCCGCTCCGCCGCCGTCGACGCCTCCGGCGGCTCGGGCTTCGCCGCCGTCAGCGTGCCGATCGCCGCAGTCCGTCTCGCCCAGGGCGTGGGCCGCCTGATCCGAGCCCGCACCGACAAGGGCGTCGTGGCCGTCCTGGACTCCCGCCTGGAGACCGCCCGCGGCTACGGCCCTTACTTGCGCGCCTCCCTGCCCCCGTTCTGGTACACCACCAAGCCCGACCTGGTCCGCGGCGCGCTGCGGCGCTTGTCGACCTCGTAGCTCGGTCTCCTCGGCTTGCTGCCGTGGCCGGCGGTCACGGCCGGCGGTCACGGCCGGCGGTCACGGCCGGCGGTCACGGCCGGCGGTCACGGCCGGCGGTCACGGCCGGCGGTCACGGCCGGCGGTCACGGCCGGCGGTCACGGCGGGAGGCCGGCCACTTTGGACGCCGGCCACGACGGAGACCAGCCATCTTGGACGCCAGCCGGGGCGGCCGCCAGCCACGACGGACGTCGGCCAGGGCAGACGTCGGCGACGTCGGCACCGGCGTCGTGGCGACCACTGGATGGGGCAGAGCGGCCAGGGCGGAGATCGGCCAGGGCAGACATCGGCCAGGGCGGAGGCCTGCCACCTCGAACGCCGGCGCCTTCGGGCTGGCGGTTTTCCGAGCCGGCGACCGCCGGCACCGCTGGCTCCCGGTCAGGATGCCGCCACCCACTGACCCCTCGCGGCTGGAGCCGCCGCCACCGACGCGTGCGGCCTGCGTGCTCGCATCGCCGTCGAGAACACGCGAGGCTGGGCCGTGCCGGCACCGCGAGGGGCTGCACCGCAAACGGCCCAGCGCGGCGATGGTGGGAAACCCGCAGGTGACCGGCATGCACTGGGCGACCGGCGAGTTGCGTCCCCCGCTTCGACTTCCGGTGCTCCGACCCCGGCTGGCTCACGATTCGAGCAGCTCTTCGTTGACCGAACTGCCGATCTGGCCACCACGGCAGCCGGATCAGCACTTCGATCAGCAGCCTCGGCAACAGAGAGCGTGCCTCGGCAGCACCCACCCATGATCGAAGGACAGCGGTGGCCACCCCGACGACCAGAACCAGCCATCGATCACCAACGCACCCCCCGAGCCCAACCAGCAACCGCCGACAACCCGGCAAGCAACCCCCTCAGCCTGCCCGACCCACGCCATACCCACCCATGATCAAAGGACAGCGGTGGCCACCCCGACGACCAGAACCAGCCATCGATCACCAGCACACCCCCAAGCCCAACCAGCAACCGCCGACAAAACCGGCAAAGCGTGCCACCGGCCTGTCCTGCGGCCCCGCCCCGGTCGATGATCGAAGGACAGGGGTGGCCGCCCCGACGGCCAGAACCGGCGTCGGGCACGAGTCCGATTCGCCAGCCCCAGCCGCACAGGGCGAACCCCGGCCGGGGTCAGTCTGCGGAGATGATGACCGAGTCGGGTGGGGGGTCGTTGCGGCTCTGGACGAGGTGGCGGATGCCTGTGTTCAGGACCGCGACCAGTGGCACCGCGACCAGGGCGCCGATGATGCCGGCGAGCACCACGCCGGTGGAGATGGCCACGATGACGGCGAGCGGGTGGACCGACACGGCGCGGCCCATGATCAGGGGTTGCAGGACGTGGCCCTCGAGTTGTTGGACGGCGATGACGCCGATGAGGACGACGAGGGCGCTGATGGGGCCTTCGTCGACGAGGGCGACCAGGACGGCGACGGCACCGGAGACGGTGGCGCCGACGATGGGGACGAAGGCGGCCAGGAAGACCATGGTGGCGAGGGGGAACCAGAAGTCGACGTCGATGATGAGCAGGAGCAGGCCGATGCCGAGGGCGTCGATGAAGGCGACCAGCACCGTGGCGCGGACGTAGGCGACCAGGGTGTGCCAGGCGGCCTCCCCGGCGCGGCGGATCGGGTCGCGGGCCGGGGTGGGCAGGACGCCGGTGAGGAAGTGCCAGATGCGGTGGCCGTCACGCATGAAGAAGAACGTGACGAAGAGCACCAGCAGGAGCAGCGCGAAGAACTCGATGGTGGCGGTGGCGGTGGAGACGGCGCTGTCGGTGAGGGTGCCCCGGTTGTCCTTGAGCCAGTTGGTCGCGGCGTCGAAGGTGGCGTCGAGCTGGCTGCCGTTGAGGTGCAGGGGGCCGGTGGTGAGCCAGTCCTGGATCTGGTTGACGCCGTCGGAGGCCTTGTCGGCCAGGGCCGGGAAGCCGTCGACGAACTCGGTGACGACCAGGGTGAGCACGCCGGCGACGGCGGCCAGGCCGGTGATGAGCACCAGGAACGCGGCCAGGGACGGTGGCAGCCGCACGCGGCGGCGCAGGAACCCCATCATCGGCGCGAGCAGCGCGGACAGCAGCAGCGCGATGCTCAGCGGGATGAGCACGGTGCGCAGCCGGCCGACCAGCCAGAGCAGCACGGCGAGCGCGGCGACGAGCACCAGCAGCCGCCACGACCAGGCGGCGGTCAGGCGCAGGCCGCGCGGGATCTCGGCGTCGTCGCGGCTCATCGTCGACGGGTGGCCGGGATCGAGCGGGGGCGGCGGCGCCGGGGGATCCTCCGGATCGGGCGGCGTGATCGCGGCGGCCTCCCGGTCGAGGCGGGCCTGCTCCAGGCGTTGCTCGTACGCCCGGCGGAGGTTGGCCCGCACCTGATCGAACCGGCCCACGGGAACCCCCTTCGACATGGCCAGCGGTGTCTTCACCGTAGTCCGGGTCCCGCGGCGATGGCACGTACCCAGGCGGTAGCGTCGCAACCGTGACAGCCCAGCCAGCCGCCGGTTACCCGACGGCCACCGCCCAGCCCGCCGCGTCCGACATGGACGAGGGTCTGCCGATCCGGTTGCTGCACGACCGGGTCCTTGTCCGGCTCGAGGGAGCCGAAGGCGAGCGCCGGCACGCGTCCGGCATCGTCATCCCGGCCACGGCGTCGGTCGGGCGGCGCCTGTCGTGGGCGACGGCGGTCGGGGTCGGGCCCAACGTGCGCTCGATCGTGTCCGGCGACAGGGTGCTGTTCGACCCCGAGGACCGCTCCGAGGTGGAGCTGCAGGGCCGCGACTACGTGCTGCTGCGCGAGCGTGACGTGCACGCCGTCGCGGCCCGCCGGGTGGAGCCGGACTCGACCGGTCTCTATCTGTAGGGGTACGGGTAGCCGGCGTACATCGGCATGCGCGGCGGGGGCGGCGGCACCACGACCGGCACCGGCACGACCGGGGTGGGCGGGGCGGCGAGCACCCGGACCATCCCGTCCGGGAAGGTGATGTGGTAGCGGCTGCCGTCCCACACCGCGAGCGGCGCCTGCGGATCGCGGCCGACGAACACCTGCCGGTACGCGGCGAGCGCGCTGAGCAGGTGCCGCTCCTCGGCGAGCGCCTCCATGCGGCGGTCCGGCGTGTTGTCCAGGCCGCGGTGCAGGCCGTCGCGGAGCAGGGCGAGCTTCGTCGCGTCGAACTGGAACGCCCGCATCGCCTTGGCGCCCGGGTCGCCGGCGACCCGCTTGGCCCAGCGGCGGGCGGACAGCCGCCGGCCGAGGGTGCCCAGCGCGGCCACCTCCGGCGGGGAGAACCAGCCCGCCCGCGCGTACTCGGTGAGCATCCGCTCGGTGAGCTTGCCCTCGTTGGAGCGCTGCCACAGGGCGAAGCCGACCATGCACAGGAAGATCGGCATCATGACGGCGAAGTAGCCGTACAGCAGCACCCAGGCGCTCGCGGACGCGGTGACGGACATGAGGTTCCACGACCCGTGCAGCAGCATCGCGAGCAGCAGCCCGGCGATCGGAGCGAGCCAGCGCACCGCCTTGGTCGAGCTGCGCGACGCGATGCCGAGCCCGATGCCGGTCATGGACGTGAAGAGCGGGTGCGCGAAGCCGGTCATCAGGATGCGCACCACGAAGATGGCGACCAGCGCGACCGCGCCGTTGACCGGCCCGGCCTCTTCGGCGGTGTCGGCGTAGCCCTTGAAACCGAGGTACAGGATGTTCTCGACCATCGCGAAGCCGGTCGCGGACAGTCCGCAGTAGACGATGCCGTCGATCAGGCCGGAGAACGCGCGCGGCCGCCGCCAGAACAGCAGGATCGGCCCGAGGGCCTTCATGCTCTCCTCGATGAACGGCGCCACCAGCACCGCGACGATCGACTCCGACAGGCCGAGCCGGTCGGCGAGCACCCCACCGGCGGTGTTGACCACCAGCGCGACGGCCGTGGCCACGCAGGCGCCCCAGCCGAAGACGAAGACCAGGTATCTGATCGGCTCCGGCTCGTACCGGTCGAGCCACAGGAAGCACGAGACGAGCACCGGCACCGGGATGACCGCCGCGGCGACGCCGATCACGAGGGCGGTCCATCCGCCGCTGAACCCGAAGAACGCCAGCAGCGCCACGCCGCAGGCCGCGATGCCGCCCATCACGCCGATGAGCGTCCAGAGGCGGCGGCGGTCGGAGCGCTTGGCGGGCGGCGCGGCGGCCAGGGCGAGGGCCGCGGTCGGGTAGCGCTGCTCGCCGGTGTCGGGGGCCGATTCCTCCGTCACGTTGGGCACGACGTCGGCCGCGGCGGTGTCCCAGCCCTGCACCGACGGCTTGCCCAGCCCGACCGGGCCGTCCGCCGGTGCCGAGCCGGCCAGCGGCCCCGCCCAGGGTGACCGCGTTGCCGGCGGCGGCGACGGTACGGCACCCGCGCCCGGCTGCTGGGCACCCGCGCCCGACTGCGGCGGCCCGCCGGACCCGGGCGGGACGGACGCCGGCGGCTGGACGGCGTCGGGGTTGCCGGGATCCATCGGCGTCCCATCCGGCGGGAGTGCGGTCATGGAGCAACCTTATCCGCGATATCGTGAGCGCAGGTCATGAGTGCCAGCGCACAGCCCCGGCTTGCTGGCCGGCAACCCTCGCGTTCGCGGCGGGGTGCCCCGGGTGATGACACGGTCCGGCACGCGGTGTGTCCGGGCAAGCGCGAGCGGAGGGCTCTGCCATGTCCACGATCCTGTCCCCCGGTGACGTGAAGCTGCGCGACGGCCGCAGCGTCGACTTCGCCAACCTCGACATCGCCGCGACCGCCCCGTGCCTGCGGGTCGTCGCTGACACCGTCGCCGAGCTCCTGCCGTTCTACGGCAGCGTCCACCGCGGCGCCGGTGCCCTGTCGCAGCGGTGCACCCGAGAGTATGAGCAGGCCAGGGAGACCGTCGCGGACTTTCTCGGCGGCCGCGACGGCGACACCGTGATCTTCACCCGCAACACCACCGACGCGCTGAACCTGCTGGCCAGAGCGGTGCCCGGGGACACGACGGTGCTCACGTTCGACGCCGAGCACCACGCGAACCTGCTGCCGTGGCGGCGCACCGTGCACCTGGCGGCGCCACGCTCGCCGGAGGAGGCGGTGGCGGCGCTGGAGCGGGCGCTGCGCCGGCAGCGGCGCGGCCTCGTCACCGTGACCGCGGCAAGCAACGTGACCGGCGAGGTCTGGCCGGTCGCGGCGCTGGCCGAGGTGGCGCACCGCCACGGGGCCAGGATCGCGGTCGACGCGGCGCAGCTCGCCCCGCACGCCCCGGTCGACCTGACCGCGCTCGGCGCGGACTATGTCGCGTTCTCCGGCCACAAGCTGTACGCGCCGTTCGGTGCCGGGGTCCTCGCCGGCCGCGCGGACTGGCTGGACGCCGCGGAGCCGTACCTGGCGGGCGGCGGGGCCAGCGCCAACGTGGACGGCACCTGCGCCGCCGGCACCGGCGGGGTCAGCATCGGCGGGCCAGACCGGGACCTCAGCGTGCGGTGGGCGACCGGCCCGGCGCGGCACGAGGCGGGCACCCCCAACCTGCTCGGCGCGGTCGCGATCGCCGCGGCGTGCCGGGCTCTCGCCGCCGAGGGGCACCAGGAGCGCACCGAGCGCGCGCTCGTGGCGCGGCTGCGGGCGGGGCTGGCCGAGCTGCCGCACGTGGAGGAGCTGCGGCTCTTCGGCCCGGACGCGGAGCGGGTCGGAATCGTGTCGTTCGCGGTGCTCGGCGAGGACCCGGGCGAGCTGGCCACCAGGCTCGGCCGCGACCATGGGATCGGGGTGCGGACCGGGCTGTTCTGCGCGCACCCGCTGACCCGGCGGCTGCTGGCGGAGGCGACGGCCAGGCTCGACCCGTCGGCGCCGGTGCCGGCTCAGGCGGTGCGGGCCAGCTTCGGGCTCGGCACGACCGAGGCGCACATCGACCGGCTGCTCGACGCGCTGCGACGGCGCTGAACCGCCCCTGTTTCAGTAACGCTCCTCGTACGCCTGCCGCGAACCGCAGACCGAAGCACGGCTGCACGAACAGCGCGACCCGTCGGCGTCCATCCGGACGGTGACGGAGTCGCGCGGCACGCTGTGCCCGACGACCCGGCCCTCACCGTCCGGTGTGGACACCCGGGTGCCGACGGCCGGCGCAGTTGCCTGAAATGAAGAGTACAAAGGATGTTCGTACTTGAGGCAGCACATCAGCCGGCCGCAGGCGCCGGAGATGCGCAGCGGGTTGAGCGGCAGGTCCTGGTCCTTCGCCATGCGGATGGTGACCGGCTCGAAGTCGTTGAGGAACGTCGCGCAGCACAGGTCGCGGCCGCAGGATCCGATGCCGCCCTGCACGCGGGCCGAGTCGCGCGCCGAGAGCTGGCGCAGCTCCACCCGGCAGTGCAGGGTGGCGCCGAGGTCCCGTACCAGCGACCGGAAATCCACCCGATGGGGTGCGGTGAAATAGATCGTGGTCCGCGCGCCCTGGCCGCCGGACTGATCCAGCACGTGGTCCACCGCGACGACCTTCATCGGCAGCTCGTGGTCGCGGATCAGCTTCTTCGCGGCGACCTTGGCCTCGGCCTTGCGCTTGCGCAGCAGCTCGTCGCGGCGCAGGTCGTCGTCGGCGGCCATGGCGACCAGGCGCGGGAAGCCCTCGGTGTCCTCGCTCACCCACTGGGCGGCCCAGACGCACTCGGCGACCTCGGGCCCGTCGTCGGTCGGGACCAGCACCCGGTCCCCCACGCCCGGGCGGAACTCGCCGGGGTCGAAGTAGAACAGCCGCCCGTAGCGATTGAAGCTCACCGCGCACAGCATGCCCATGGGTTGCACAGTAACGCGGGCCACTGCCAGTTCCATATGGCCTGCGGCTATCGCCCTGGAAAGTCCATTTTGGTGTACCCCGTAGCTATTCCAACTACTTCGTCGTTACTAGTGCGGATGAGCCCGCAAACCGGGCCGTAACTCCGGCCGGAAAGGGCTCGTTGGGGGCAGCAGTGGCACGCCCCCCGGCGAGCTACCCCCCGTACTCCCGGTCTCGGAGGACCTCAAGCATGACGTCTCCTGTTGCTTCCGCACGCCCGAAAACAGCCCGGACCTTCGCCGCCCTCGCCGCAACGGCGCTGGTCGCAGCGCTGAGCCCGGTCGTGTCAGGGGCGCCCGCGGTGGCGGCACCGGCCGACGCGGCCTGCCCGGAGGGCTTCGGTGCCACCGCCGCCAGCAACACCCTCGCGCTGGGGCGCATCGACCTGCGCGCCGCCGGCCTGTCCAACCTGGTCCTGCCCGAGCTGCGGGTGGCCACCACCCATTCGGGTATCGCCGGAGGCATGCTGCGGGCCGCCGCCGACGCCCGGTACCTGCGCAGCAGCGGCGACCTGCCGGCCGGGGTGCTCGGGCCGCGGGCGTACCAGCAGGCGCCCCCCTCCAACGACGGGCCCGACGCCGTGAACGTCGCCGGCGTCGACCTCGGCGCGCTGCGGCTCGGCGTCGGCGGCCTGCGTGCTCAGGCGTCGTGGCAGCACGCCGGGCGCTGCACCACCGCCGACGGCCCGCGCGCCACGGCGTCGGCGACGCTGGCCGGTCTCACCGTGCTGCCCGGCCGCGACGGCCGCGCGCTGCTGCGCATCAACGCCGTCGAGAGCGCCACGGTCACCGACGTCGGCGCGGCCGGCGGCCGTCCCGCCGCGACCGCCGCTGCCACGGGCGGTATCGCCGACTTCAAGCTCCTGGACCACGGCCCGTCCACCATCGGGGTCCGCGTGGTCAGCCCGCCGTCCCTGCGGGTGCTGGCCGGCACCACGAAGACGGTCGACTACACCGCTCCCGTCCTTGAGATCACCATCCCCGGCCAGGCGCCGACCCGGGTGTCGGCCGCCGGCTCGCACGTCGACGTGGTCGTGCCGGTCGACGCCGCGAGCGCCGCGGCCGCCGCGGACCTGGCCCGCACCGAGAACCTCCCGCTGCTGGGCAGCCTGCCGCTGCTGGACCTGCTGACCGGCATCACCGGCGCGCTGTCCGGCACGGTGGCCGGCGCCGCCGCGATCGTGCCGGGCGTGGACCTCAACAGCGTGCTCGGCGCGCTGCCCGGCCTGCCGGCCGTGGGTGGCCTGCTCGGCGCCACTCCTCCCGCCGAGTCCTCGTCCTCCACGCCGGCCCGGGTGGTGGTGCTGCGGGTCGAGCTCGGCTCGGTGGAGAAGCAGTTCAGCTCGACCGGCGTGTACGCGAAGGCCGCCTCGGTACGGGTCAAGCTGATCTCGCGCTCCACGTGGAAGTCCACCGGCGGGTACGGCCACGGCGGCTCCGGCCCGGCCGACCAGACGGCCCTGATCGACCTGGGCGTCTGCACGCTGGAGGCGGCCGCCGCGGCGCCCAAGGCTCCCGCCGGCCCTGGCTCGACCACCGCCCCGTCGGACTCTGACGGCGGCTACGGCTCGGACGACGATGATGACGACGACGGCTACGGCCACGGCGGCGGTACGGGTGGCACCGGCGGCGGCAACACCAGCGGCGGCGGCGCGGGCCTTCCGGTCACCGGCAGCAATGTGGCCCTGATGCTCGGCGGCGGCGTCCTGCTGGTCGTCGGGGGGCGGCTGCTGCAGATCCTGGCGCGCCGCAGGGCCGCCTGAGAGACCCCTTCGCCGCCCGTGCAGCCCTGCTCCTGGGGCTGCCCGGGCGGCGCTGTTTTTCCTGGTGGCAGTGGTGGTGTGGGGACATCCTGTGGATAACTCGGGTAGTTATCCACAGGCTGTGGATAGCGGTTTGCGATGGGGCGTGACCACCGCAATGCTGGTGGCACGGCACTCGGAGGGCGGCGCGGCGAAGGCCGGGTGGTGAGCGCTCAGCGGGGGTTCGAGGAAGAAGACGGCCAGGTGGCCGGACGGGGTGGTGGGGCCTGCGCCGGAGGTCAGGCGGCCAGGGTGACATGTTGGCGGCGCAGGGCGTCGGCGAACTGTTCGGCGGCGGTGGCGATGCGTTCTGCGCCGAGGATGGCCTGCTCCCAGGTGCCGCAGAGGCCCGAGCCGAACTCGATCTGCACGTCGCCGTCGTCGACCAGGAGGATCGGGTCGCCTTCGTCTTCGGTGATGACGGTGCGGATGGCGCGGAGGTCGAGGGTGACGATGGGGAAGAGTTCGTCGTCCATGGCTGGCTCCGATCGGCCGGGCCGGCTATGCACCGGAAAAAAGCGACACCACGAAGTGCGTTACACCCCGCGAGCAGCGGGAACACCTGTTGAACGGTGTTGTGCCGGGCTCTGGTGTGCGGGCTCTGGTGCTGTGCCGGGCGCTTGGGTGGGGTGCGACGCCGCGCGGCTCGCAGCGTCGTGGAACGGCGCCGCACCCCGGACCTGGTGGCGCGGAACCGGACCGCCCAGCCCGGTCCCGCGCCTGACGCCAACTTTAGCGTAGTAGCCATAAGGCCACAATCTCGGATACCGATTGGCCTTCATATGGTCGCGGTCATGATCTCCCGGAGTTCGGGCCTCGCACTCTACCTGCAGGTTGCGGACGCGATCCGGCAGAAGATCGTCAGTGGCGAGATGGCTCCGGGGAGCCTGTTGCCCTCGGAGAAGTACCTGGCCGAGGAGTATGACGTCGGCCGGGACACGATCCGTGACGCCATGGCGTATCTGCGCGGTGAGGGGCTCGTCGAGAGCAAGCGCGGATACCGCAGCCGGGTCCGGGCCAACGCACCGCGCGACCGCGTCTGGCTGCACCAGGGTGAGGTCGTCTGGGCGCGCATGCCCACGCCGCAGGAGAAGAAGGAGCACGGCCTCGGCGACGGGGTGCCCGTGCTGGTGGTGGGCGACAAGACGTACCCCGCGGACCGCTTCGAGTTCGGCCCTTCCGGACCCGAGTAGGCACGGGACCGACCGAGCCGGGTCGAGCACTGCAACTCCGCCGTCGAGCGGGTGGCGCGAGCCGCCACCAGTCCGGCCTGCCACCGCCGTGAGTCACCACCTCGCCGCGGGCCACTGCTGCCGCGAGCCACTGCCGCTGCGACTCACCGCTGCGGCTGGCGTCCCGAGCTAGTGCGCCAACCCGCCGCCCCGGCACCGCCGCCCCGAGCCCGCCGCCGGTGAGCGGGTCCGTGACCCGCCGACGGCGCACGGCCGGCGGCGGTTGCAGTAACGCGGATCACCCGTAATTAGGTTGATGAACTTCACCCCGTGAACCGATGCTTGTATCAAGCAAGTATCTGGACCGCAGGGACGAGGGGCCGTGGACGACGACGCCGAGCAGGCCGAGCATGCTGCCATCGGGCGGCAGGTGGGGCGGTTCATCCGCCTCTCGGAGCGGTTGTTCGCCACGCTCAAGTGGAGTGACGCCGGGCGAGGGCTGGAGCGGCCCGCGTACATGCTGCTGAGCCGGATCGCGGTCGACGGGCCGTTCCGGTTGTCCGCCCTGGCCACCGACGTCGCGCTGGACCTGTCCACGGTCAGCCGGCAGGTCGGCGCCCTGGAGACGGCGGGGCTGGTGCGTCGCGCGACGGACCCGACCGATCGCCGGGCCAGCCTGGTGGAGGTCACCGAGCTCGGGCACGAGGTGTTCGAGGAGAACCGCGCCCGCTGGATCGCCACGTGGCGGGAGCTCCTCGCCGGGTGGACGCCCGAGGAACGCCAGATCTTTGCTGCCCTCTTCACGCAACTCAACCAATCGCTCGCCGAAAGGTTGCCAAGCGCCGAAAAAGGCGCCACTTCCGAAAGGGACGCTCGATGACCACCGTCGCGCCGCCGGAACAGGCCCGGCCGCAACTCGCCCATCGGCAGATCATGCTGCTGATGGGTGGCCTGATGACCGGGATGCTGCTGGCCGCGCTCGACCAGACCATCGTGGGCACCGCGCTGCCGACGATCGTCGGTGAGCTCGGGGGGCTCGACCATTACTCGTGGGTCGTCACGGCGTACCTGCTCGCGTCGACCGCGTCGACCCCGCTGTACGGCAAGATCAGCGACCTGTACGGGCGCCGCCCGGTGCTGCTGTTCGCCATCTCGACGTTCCTGGTCGGCTCGCTGCTGGCCGGCATGTCGCAGGACATGACCCAGCTGATCGCGACCCGGGCGCTGCAGGGCATCGGCGCCGGCGGTCTCATGACGCTCGCGTTCACCATCGTGTCGGACGTGATCGCGCCGCGGGAGCGGGCCCGGTACCAGGGCCTCTTCGGCGCGGTGTTCGGCATCTCGTCGGTGGCCGGGCCGCTCGTCGGCGGCTACTTCGCCGAGACCGACTGGCGCTGGATCTTCTACATCAACGTCCCGCTGGGCGTGTTCGCGCTGTTCGTGTGCAGCCGGGTCCTGCGGCTGGTGCCGCACACCCGCCGCGACCACAGGATCGACTACCTCGGCGCGACGCTGATGGTGGCGGCGGTCAGCTCGTGGCTGCTCGCGCTGTCGTGGGGCGGCAACGAGTACGCGTGGGGCTCCCCCACCATCCTCGGCCTGCTCGCCGGGGGTGCGGTGCTGACCGCGCTGTTCATCGTCGCCGAAGGGCGCGCCGAGGAGCCGATCCTGCCGCTGCGGCTGTTCAAACGGGCGACGTTCTCGCTGGCCAACACCTCGACGTTCATCCTGGGTTTCGCGATGTTCGGCTCGATCATTTATGTCCCGCTGTACCTGCAGATCGTCAAGGGCGCCTCGCCGACGCGGTCAGGCCTGCTGATGCTGCCGATGATGGCGGGCGTCATCGTGACGTCGATCGTGGCCGGCCGGGCGATCAGCAGGATCGGCCGCTACAAGTGGTTCCCGGTCGCCGGCACGGTGATCATGGGTACCGGGCTGCTGCTGTTCACGACGCTGGAGGTCGACACGCCGCTGTGGCAGGCGTTCATCTACATGACCGTGATCGGCGTCGGTCTCGGCATGGCGATGCAGCCGTTGATCCTCGCCGTGCAGAACGCGCTCGACCTGCGCGACATGGGTGCGGGCACCAGCGCGGCGACGTTCTTCCGCTCGCTGGGCGGCTCGGTCGGCGTCGCGGCGCTCGGCGCGGTCATGAACAGCAAGCTGTCGGAGCAGATGAGCGGCAGCGGCATGGCCGGCGTGTCGATCAACTCCCCGGCCGAGGTCCGCAAGCTGCCGCCGCAGGTCCTCGACGCGGTCGAGCACGTGTTCGTCAACGCGCTGCACCCGGTGTTCCTCGCCGCGGCGGTCGTCGCGTTCGTCGGCACGGTGATCACGATCGCGCTGCCGGACAAGCCGCTGCAGGGTGGCGCCGCTCCGGCCGAGGTGGCGGGCGAGGAGGACGCCGCCGCCGAGATGGAGGCCAAGGCCGCCACCTTCTGACGCGGTGACCGCCGACGTCGGCACTGCCCGCGCCGCACGCGGCGTCCGGGGTGCGGCGAGCGGCCGGTGGACCGCCGCGGTGATCCAAGTCGCGTCCTGGCCGTCTGGATGACCACGACACGACTTCGATCAATCGGGCAAGCAAGCAAGATCACCAGCGAATCCGGCACCCGCAGCGAGCACTCAGGAACCCCGGAGCTACTCACGAGTAGCCCCGGGGTTCCGTTGTGAGTCAGCGCACATTAGCGTGCAGTACATGCGCAGCACGATGATGCAGACACCCCTGCTGATCTCCCGGATTCTGCAGCACGGCGCCACGGTCCACGGCGACTCCGAGGTCGTCACGTGGACCGGGACCGACGCCGGTGCCAGACATACCCCATACGCCGAAGTGGGCCGCCAGGCCGCCCGGCTCGCCCATGCCCTCCGCGACGACCTCGGCGTGACCGGCGACGAGCGCGTCGGCACGCTGATGTGGAACAACGCCGAGCACCTGATCGCCTACCTGGCCGTGCCGAGCATGGGCGCCGTGCTGCACACCCTCAACCTGCGGCTCTTCCCCGACCAGCTGACCTACATCGCCAACCACGCCGAGGACCGGGTCGTCATCGTCGACTCGACGCTGATCCCGCTGCTCGCCAACGTCCTGCAGCAGCTGGACACGGTCCGGCACATCGTGGTGGTCGGCGACGGCGACGCGTCGAAGCTGCAGAAGGACGGCGTGGCGGTGCACCGCTGGGACGCCCTGCTGGCTGGGAAGTCCGACGTGTACGACTGGCCGGCGCTGGACGAGCACGACGCCGCCGCCCTGTGCTACACCAGCGGCACCACCGGCAACCCGAAGGGCGTCGCGTACTCCCACCGCTCCATCTACCTCCACTCGATGGAGGTGTGCATGGCGGAGAGCTTCGGGCTCGGCCCGAAGGTGCGCGACCTGTGCATCGTGCCGATGTTCCACGCCATGGCGTGGGGCCTGCCCTACGCGGCGATGATGAGCGGCGCCTCGCTCATCATGCCGGACCGGTTCCTGCAGGCCGCGCCGCTGGCGCAGATGATCGCGGCGGAGAAGCCGACGTTCGCCGGCGCCGTGCCGACGATCTTCACCGACCTGCTCGCGTACCTGGACGCCAACCCGACCGACACGTCCTCGCTGAAGGAGGTCGTCATCGGCGGCTCGGCCTGCCCGCCGGCGCTGATGCACGCGTTCTCCGAGCGGCACGGCATCGAGGTCATCCACGCCTGGGGCATGACGGAGATGTCCCCGCTGGGCTCGATCGCCCGCGAGCCCGCCGGCGTCGAGGGCCCGGAGGCGTGGGCGTACCGCTACACCCAGGGCCGCATCCCGGCCGGTGTGGAGGGCCGCATCGTCGGCCCGACCGGCGAGGTCATGCCCAACGACGGCAAGGCAGTCGGGGAGCTGCAGGTCCGCGGCCCGTGGATCACCGCGCAGTACGTCGGCGAGGACGGGCCGGACCCCGACAAGTTCGAGGACGGCTGGCTGCGTACCGGCGACGTCGGCACCCTGTCGCCGAATGGCTTCCTCACGCTGACCGACCGCGCCAAGGACGTGATCAAGTCCGGCGGCGAGTGGATCAGCTCCGTGGACCTGGAGAACGCGCTCATGGCCCACCCCGCCGTCCTGGAGGCGTGTGTCGTGGGGGTACCGGACGACAAGTGGGGCGAGCGCCCCCTCGCCACGATCGTGCTGAGGGAGGGCGCCGGCGTCGACGCGGCCGAGCTGCGGGAGTTCCTGGGCGACAAGGTGGCCAGGTGGCAGCTGCCGGAGCGCTGGTCGTTCATCGCGGAGGTGCCGAAGACCAGCGTCGGCAAGTTCGACAAGAAGCGGGTCCGGGCCGACTATGCCGGCGGTGGACTCGAGGTGGTACAGATCAACGGGTGAACCGCACGGCGAAGATCGCGCTGCTCGTCTCGGGCGCGGTGTTCGCCTGCCTGATCGCTTCCTGTGGTGTGGTCCTGGCACTGCGTGACTGGGTGCCGGGACTCGCCGGGTGCGAGGACGTCGACAAGCCGACCAAGACCGCGGTCATCACCCAGAAGATCCGCATCGAGCAGATGTGGCCGCAACTCGCGCCGATCCAGGACGTGCACTGGCAGGAGCACGAGGCGCGGGCCCGGTCCTGCCCGGAGATCGGGCCGATGGACTACACCATGGACGGGTTCGCGGTGATCACCGCGGAGCGGGCCGCGGCGCTGCCGGCGACCCAGCCCGCGGCGGCGCCGGCCGTCCCGGAGGACCTGCGGCCCTTCGCTCCCGCTGCCCCGTCCTGGCTGCGCGTCGAGGGCACCGCGCTGCTGCTGGACCGGGCGACGGCGACGGTGTACTTCACCCGCACCACCAGCTGAGCCCCCGCACCAGCTGAGCCGCGCGCTCAGGCGGACTTGCGCGCCTTGGCCGGGGTGGCCTTCTTCGCGGGTGCCGCCTTCTTCGCCGCCGTGGTGGTCTTCTTCGCCGCGGTCCGCTTGATCGGCGTCGCCCCGGCCACCTCGTCGTCGTGCTTCGCGGCCGCCGTCGCCTTCTTCGCCGAGGCGGTCTTCTTCGCCGGCGCCGTCTCGCCGCGGGCGGCCTTGGCGCGCTCCACCGACGCCCGCAGTGCCGCCATCAGGTCGACCGCCGCGGCCGGCGCCTCCTCGGTCTCCTCCGGCTGCACGACCTCCCTGCCGGCCACCTTGGCGTCGATGACCTCCTGCAACGCCTCGCGGTAGTTGTCGGTGTACGTCGCCGGGTCGAAGTCCGCCGCCATCGACTCGATCAGCGAGCCCGCCATCGCCAGCTCCGCCGGGCGGGCCGACACGTCCTCGTCGAGGATGTCGAACTTCGCCGCCCGGATCTCGTCCGGCCACAGCATCGTGTTGAGGACCAGCACGTCCTCGCGGACCCGCAGGGTCGCCAGCTGCTCGCGCTGGCGCAGCGCCACCTTCACGATCGCGACCCGCTCCGTGTTGGTGAGTGCGTCGCGCAGCAGCGCGTAGGGCTTCGCCGCAGTCTTGTCCGGCTCCAGGTAGTACGCCTTGTTGTAGAGGATCGGGTCGACCTGCTCGGCCGGCACGAACTCCAGCACCTCGATTGCCCGACTGGTGGTCAGCGGCAGGTCGGCGAAGTCGTCGTCGGTGAGGATCACCATCTCGCCGCCGCCGAGGTCGTAGCCCTTGGCGATGTCGTCGTAGCTGACCTCCTCGCCGTCGATCGAGCAGACCCGCTTGTACCTGATCCGGCCCCCGTCGTCGCGGTGGACCTGGTGGAAGCGGATGTCCTTCTCCTCCGTCGCCGAATACAGGCGTACGGCGATCGACACGAGCCCGAAGGAGACCGCGCCTTTCCAGATCGCGCGCATTGGGATCCTTTCCGCAGCGTGTTGACCTCTGACACCCAGAATCGCATCGTTTCGACCGTCACGCGAGGAAGTCCGCGGCGAACTATGGTGTGGTGATGGGGACCGGCCCGCCGGCACCGATGCTCGCCACGACCGGCCCGCTGCCATCAGGGCCGGGCTGGGCGTATGAGTTCAAGTGGGACGGCATCCGGGCGATCGCCGTGATCAGCGGCGGCGAGACCCGCCTCTACGCGCGCAGCGGCGTCGAGGTGACCGCCGCCTATCCGGAGCTGGCCGGGATCGGCGACGGGCTCGACGACACCGTCCTGGACGGCGAGGTCGTCACGATGGACGAGGCCGGCCGCCCCTCGTTCCAGCTGCTCGCCGAGCGGATGCACGTGCGCGAGCCGGCCCGCGCCGCCCGCCTCGCCGTCGCGCTGCCCGTGTCGTATCTCGCCTTCGACGTGCTGCGCACCGCCGGCAGGGAGCTGCTGGCGACGCCGTACACCGGCCGCCGCGACATCCTCGAAGGGCTGCGGCTGGGGCCGCGGGCCGTCATCCCGCCCTCCTTCGACGACGGGCCCGCGACCGTCGCGGCCAGCCGCGACAACGCCCTCGAAGGGGTCGTCGCCAAGCGGACCGCCTCGCCCTACCAGCCGGGCCTGCGCTCGCCCGACTGGGTGAAGGTCAAGCTGGAGGAGAGCTGCGAGTTCGTTGTCGGCGGCTGGCGGCCCGGCAAGCGCGCCCTCGGCGCCCTGCTGGTCGGCGTCCCGCTGCCCGGCGGTCTGGAGTTTCGCGGCCGGGTCGGCGGCGGGATCTCCGGTGCCGCCGAGCGGGCCCTGCTCGACGCGCTGCGCGAGCTGACCGTCGCGCAGTCGCCGTTCGGCGGCACCGTGCCGCGCGAGGACGCCCGCGGCGCCGTCTGGGTCGAGCCCAGCCTCGTCGTCGAGGTCAAGTTCAGCCACCGTACCCGCGACGGACGGCTGCGCTTCCCGCGCTTCCTGCGCATCCGGCCCGACCTGACACCCGCGGACGTCACCGATGCCTGACCGGATCCGCGTCGACGTCGAGGGCCGCCACCTCGACCTGACCAACCTCGACAAGGTGCTCTACCCGCAGGTCGGCTTCACCAAGGCCGAGGTCATCGACTACTACACCCGCATCTCGCCGGTGCTCCTGCCGCACCTGGCCGGGCGGCCGCTGACCCGGATCCGGTTCCCCAACGGGGTGGACGGCAACAGCTTCTTCGAGAAGAACGCCCCGGCCGGCACCCCCGACTGGGTCCGCACGGTCCGGCTGCCGGTGCCGGGGTCCAGCCGCGGCCGCGAGACCATCGACTTCATCGTGGTCGAGGAGCTCGCCACCCTGGTCTGGCTGGCGAACCTCGCCTCGCTGGAGCTGCACACCCCGCAGTGGCGGGTCTCCGGCGACGGCGAGCCGCTCGACCCTGACCAGCTGGTCATCGACCTCGACCCGGGCCCGCCCGCCGGCCTGCCCGCCTGTTACGAGGTCGCGCTGCTGGTCCGGGACCGGCTCGCCGAGGACGGGCTGGACGTGCGGCCGAAGACCTCCGGGCGCAAGGGCATGCAGCTCGTCGCGGATCTGCCCGGCGACGAGACCGCCGACGAGATCAGCGCGTACGTCAAGGACGTCGCCGAGGAGCTGTCCCGCCGCCGGCCCGACCTGGTCGTGGCGAAGATGGCCAGGCAGCTACGGCCCGGCAAGGTGTTCATCGACTGGAGCCAGAACAACGCGTTCAAGACGACGGTCGCGCCCTACTCGCTGCGCGCCGGCGCGCTGCCGACCGTGTCGGCGCCGCTGACCTGGGACGAGGTCGCGGAAGGGGTACTGACCATCGCCGACCTCACGTCCTCGGTGGTGCTCTCGCGCGCGCTCGACGGGTAGCCCCCGGCGGAGGCGCCGGCGGCGCGGGAGACGCATGCTGCGGTCCTTCCGGAGGGGCGGTCAGCAACGGCGGCTGGGAGCGCCCCCGGCGCGGTGGCGGTACGCGTGGGAGCGCTCCCGATGACGGGTAGCGTAAGCATGCGGGCAGCACCGCGAAACAATGGCGAACATCGTTGGCATCGTTGTCCCGCGCCGCGCAGGGACCCACCCAAGGAGGTCCCGGCAATGACCACCGTCCTCGTCGCCGACGACAACAGCGTGGTCCGCGCGGTCGTGCGGGACATGCTCGACGGCGCCGGCGACCTGGCCGTCATCGGCGAGGCGGCCAACGGCGCCGAGGCGCTGCGGCTGGCCCGGCTGCACCGCCCGGACGTGACACTGCTGGACCACCGCATGCCGGTCCGCGACGGCCTGTCCGTGGTCGGGGCGATCAGCGCGCACAGCCGGGTGCTGATGCTGACCCGCAGCGGCGACGACCGCACCGTCCTGGACGCGGTGCGCTCCGGCGCCATCGGCTTCCTGGTGCATGGCCAGTTCGGCCCGGCGGAGCTGCTGCACGCGGTCCGCGCGGTCGCCGGCGGCGAGTCGCACCTGTCGCCGAGCGCCGCGCGGGTGCTGGTCTCGGCGGTGCGGGCCGCGCCGCCCCGGCACGGGCTGTCACAGCGGGAGGCGGAGGTGATGGACCTGATCGCCCGCGGACTGTCCAATAGGGACATCGCGGCGACCCTGGTCCTTTCATCGAAGACCGTCGAAAACCACGTGAACCGGATCTTCGCCAAGCTGGCCGCGACGAGCCGGGCCGGCGCGATCCAACGCTGGCGGCGGGCCTGAACCCGTGCCGCCACACCCGGTTTCGGGCCGGTCCGCACCCAAATCCGCTGGGTGCGGCCCGCGCGGCGACGTGGGCGAACCCGCCGGGCGCACCCACCGCAAGTTTCGAGAAGCGTTGCCATCCGCGCTGCCCCGTGGTGTCGTGGCGGCATGCGGGTCCTGGTCATCAGCTCCACCGGCGACAGCCTCGCCGAACTGTTGCGCCCCTGCGCCACGGCGCTCGACGTGCGCCCGCTGCTGCACGTGCTCAACGGCGGGCCGGCCGAAGCCGATCTCGTCGTGCTGCACACGCACGCGCCGATCCGCGAGCTGACCGCGCTCGCCACGCTGCCGCCGCCGCGGCCGCCGGTGCTCGTCGTGGCCTACACGGTGGCGCCCGGCGACGTGGTGCCGATCCTGCGGGCCGGCGCGCGCAGCCTGCTGGTGGAGGGCCAGTACACCCGCGCGGACCTGCTGGACGCGGCCCTGGCCACCGCCGACGGGCACAGCCGGATGTCCCCGGTGCCGCTGTCGGTGGTGGTCGACCACGTGCAGCACCGCTCCTCCGACCGGACCCCGGCGCTGCTGCACCAGCCGCTGACCCGCCGCGAGCACGAGATCATGGACCTGATCGCGGCGGGCGAGCCCAACGCGGCGATCGCCGTGCGGCTGGACCTGGCGGAGAAGACGGTCCGCAACCGGGTCAGCCAGATCTATCTGAAGCTGCGGGTCAACAACCGCACCGAGGCGATCGTGCAGTGGCTCAGCCGCACTGAACGCCGTTCAGGGTGAACGCGGTCGGCGCGGGGTTGGCGTCCTGCCAGGTGCCCTGCAGCCCGAACATGAGCATCGCGCCCGGCGCCAGCTCCGGCGTGTACCCGCCGTCCTCGACGATGACCGTCGCGCCGGTCTGCGTGGCGACCGCGTTCCAGTAGCTGATGAGCTTCTGCCCGGAGGAGTACTCGAACCGCAGCGACCACCCGTCGATCGCCTTCGTGCCGCTGTTGGTGACCACGACCTCGGCGACGAAGCCGAAATTCCACTCGTTGCGCTTGGAGTAGCGCACCCTGCAGGCGTTTGCGGCGCCGGTACCGGTGGATCCTCCGGCGCCGGGAACGCCTGCGGCGGTCGAGGGGCCGGACGAGGCGGCGGCGGTCTTCGGCGGTTTCGAGGCGGCCGGTGCGACCGTCGGCCCCGACGCCGAGGGCGGGACGGCGGCCGGCGCCTGCGCCGTCATCAGCGACGGGACGGACCCGGCCGGCGGCGCGGCGATTTGGTCCCGGGGCGGCGCCGCGGCGCCGGTGAACGGCAGGATCAGCGCCACCGGCAGGGCGACCGCGGCCGCGCCGACGAGCAGCCGCAGCCGGCGCGACGGCGGCGCGCCCACCGGCGCCGGCCCGGCCGGCACGGTGGCGGTGACCCGGGTGCCAGCGCCGGGGCGGGACCACACGGTCAGCGCCCCGCCGCACAGCCGGGCCCGCTCGGTCATCCCGACCAGGCCATGGCTGCCGGCGCGGTGCAGCACGCTCAGGTCGCCGGGCACGGCGAAGCCGTCGCCGTCGTCGCGGACCTCCAGGGTCACCTCGCCGCCGGCGCGGGTCAACGTGATCGCGACGAGCTCGGCGCGGGCGTGCGCGGCGATGTTGCGCAGCGCCTCGCGCAGGATCCAGCACAGCTCGATGCCGACCTCGGGCGCGACGTCGACGTCGGTGTTGTGCAGGATGACCCCGACGCCGCTGGTCACCGACCATTCCTGGCCGATCGCGGCGACGAGGTCGGCCAGCGGCGCGTCGGCCGGGTTGGAGCGCAGCTCGTCGATGAGCACGCGGGCGTCGCGGGCCGCGTCGAGCGTCCCGTCGCGCAGCGTCGCCGCGAGCCGGCTGGCCCGGTCCGGCTCGGCGAGGGTGCCGGGCAGGGCCGCCGCGCCGAGGGCGATCGCGTCGAGGGTCTTGCTCAGCGAGTCGTGCATCTCCCTGGCGAGCCTGGCCCGCTCCGCGGCCGCGGCGGCGGCCCGGGCCTCGACCCGCAGCCGCTCGCCCCGGCTCGCCCACATCCGCCGGATCCGCAGCGCGAGCACGGGCAGCAGGCCGGCGGTGGCGACCACGCCGAGGACGACCAGAGGGTGCGGCCCGGCCACCGCGCCGCCGGTGCCGCTGCCGGAGCCCGGGCCGCCGGTGGTCCCGGTGCCCGGGTGCAGCCACCACAGCAGCGCCGCCGCCGGCAGCCAGATCGCCGCCGCGGCCGGGCCGAGCAGGGTGCCCGCGAGGGCGGCCGCGGCCGCCAGGGGGACGACGGCCAGCGCTCCGGGAAGGGCACCGGTCAGTCCCACCCCGGCGATGGTCGCTCCCGTGGCGGCGAGGAGCGACGCGCCCGCACGAAGACGCACAGAGTCACGCATGGTGCGACGAGTATCACTCGCCGCCGGTCAGCCCGCTACTGTGCCGGCGGGCAGCTGCCGCTCCAGGCGGTGCGCTCGACCTCGGCGGTGTGCGCCTGCAGGTGCCCGAGGGAGCCGTCGCCCACGGTGAAGACGACCATCGCGGCGGCCACGATGCCCAGCGGTCGCCGCGCCGCCGGGTCCGTGCCCCGCAGCAGCGCCCTGGCCAGGACGAACAGCATGGCGAGGTCGGCCCCTGGTCTTCCACTGTGGCGGGTGAGCGGTGCAGCACGTCGAGGAACTGCGGGTGGTGTGAGCCGGGCACGGCGTGGATGCGGCGGATGTTGGTCGCGATGATCGCGTATCGCCAGCCGGTCTTGCGTTCCAGGGTGGTGAGTTTATTCGCGTGCCGGGCGGTGGGCCGGGTCAGGCGCACCTTTCCTTCATCGCCCCCGATGAGCCAATTCCCCTCTGAACGGGGGAGGCTGACTGAGGCCGCATTCGACCTCAGCCGCCATCGTAGAACTGGGCGAGTATCTCTGGTGGCGCCGGCTCGGATGGCAGTGGTTGTGGGTCGACGTGCCGGTCCGGGCGGCAGCGGCTGAAGGGGCCCACCTCGCTGGTGAGGGCAGCGAAGTGTGGATCGAAGTGGTCGCGCCACCAGAGGCTCATGCCGGTCTGGGGGTCCGACACCCGCAGGGTCTCCCACACCCGCCAGAGGCAGTACAGGCGGGAGATGCCCTCCGGGTGGGCCCACCAGCGCGGACACCAGTAGAGCCCCGCTGTGGCACCGACGGCGATACGCCGCTCGACCACCTGGGTGAGATAGCCGCGGACGAAGGCGTCGATGTTGCTGAAGACGGGTTTCGGGTCATCCGGCTTTGGTCCGTGCGTGTTGGGAACCGGTGGGATGCTCGAAGACCCGGTCGCAGCCCTGGCGGGCCGGCCCGGCAGGACGCTCGGATCGGCGCCGGGGTTGATCATGAGCTCTGCTCCGGCAGTCGTCAGCGGTCACCAAGGGGTTCGGTCGACACATGACCGGCGTGATCCCAGCGGGCAATGGAGGCACGGATGGCGTCGGCGTACCGGCCGGTCTGCCATGGTGCGGTCCGGGCAAGGACCGGTGGGCTGCCTGAGTGGTAGACGACCATCCGGCCGAGGGGGAGCGCGTGCAGGTCGGACACGTCCAGGACACGCTGCCGGCGTGGGGCGTGGTTGATGGATCGCTGCATGTCCCCCCACCCGTTTTGCGTTCCGAGTCCCAGCCCATCGCCGAGGCTGGTCGACCGGACGGTGACGTCATGTTCGCCGATGAGTTTGGACAGTTCTTCAAGCCAGTCCGGGTCGGCGACGCCGCCGCCGTAGGTGCGTACCGTCGCCGCGGACCACAGTTTGCGCATACCCTCCTGTCCCCAGACCTCGACGCCTTGGGGGTAGGACTGCAGGATGGTGATGAGTGACAGTCCGTGGGAGCCGTAGTACGAGTACAGGTTAGGCAGTTGCGGGAGGCGGCAGATGTTCGCGGCCTCGTCGAGAACGCCCAGCAGGGGTGGGTCCAGCCGGCGGTTGGCTGAGGTACGGGCTCGTAGTTCACCGGCGTGCAGCACCGCATGGGTGATGGCGGCGACCAGTGGGGCGGGGGAGCCGGGGCCGCCCTGGGACAGCAGGTAGAGCGTGTCGGTGCTGGTCACGAACGCAACCGGGTCGAATTCGGGGAGCGCGGGATCTGCTGGTGGGGTGACCCATCGGGCAACGGCGGGTTCGGTCAGGCACATGAGCATTTTCTGTGCACCGGCGAAGATGCCGCCTCGGGTCTTGTCGGGCATGTTGAGCATGCCCGACACCGATTCCGCCGGCAGTGCGAAGCCGTGATCGCGCAGCAGCAGTGCGGGTTCGTCGTCACGCGGGTTGACCGCCCACCGGTACGCGGTCAGGATGTCCCGGTCTCCCACCGCGGCGGCGAGGAGCAGGTTGGCGACCAGTTCCTCCGAGGTGGGGTCGAAGAAGGCGTCCCGGCTGACGTCGGGTTCCCGTTCGACGGCGGCGAAGTGTTCGGCAAGGCGGCGGGCGTCGGTGACGGTGCGGATCTGGCCCAGCGGGTTCCACCACAGCCGCTGTTCGCCTGCGAGGATGTCCTGCGGGTCGAATATCCATACCGTGCCCCGAGTGGCCCGTACCTCCCGGGTGGCATCGACGATGTCGCCTTTGACGCTGGTGACGACGGTGGGTCCGGGTGCGGCGACCACGGCAGGGATGGCTCTGGCCGTGGTCTTGCCGGTGCGTGGCCCCCAGATGTCGATGGCCATGTCCTCCCAGGACTGCCGCAGCGGCATGCCGCCCTTGACGGTGTAGCCGATCAGTACACCGAGTTGGTCGGGGTCGGGCTTGTCGACGCCGGCGAGGCTCGCCCGTAGTCGCCGGCCGCTGACGGCGACGCCGGCCGGGCTGAGTTTGGCCAGGTCTTTCCGGCTGGCCATCGAGCCGGCCATCGCGTCGACCCGGGTGCGGCCAAGCCTCCGCCGCTGCCACTCACGTGCCGCCCACGTGGCCGGCACCGCCACGACGATGCCTTCGGCTATCACGACCACGGTGCAGGCGGCGGTCCACTGGATCTCGCCTGAGGCCAGGGACATGACCACCTGGAAGGGCCCGCCGCCGTGGTAGCCGGGCGGGTCGGTGAGCCAGATCGGCAGCCACACCACGGCACACACCACGCCGACGCCGACCAACGCCAGCAGAATGGCCGCTAAAACCAGTAGATCCTGGAATTCCCAACGAGGGGCAAGCAGCGCGAATATGCGCCGGCTCTTCACGATGAGGCGGCTTTTCACTTCACCATCCCGACTATGCGGCGACTCTGCCGCAGTCCAGCGGACCCTGGCGTTACCGAATTGCATTTCAGCCCATGCGATTGTTGCGAAATGGGCCGATTACGGAAGGTGTGCCCGAAAAGCACGGCTGTACGGCTGCTGCGGACGAACGGCGGACGCCACCGGATCGAAGGCGGCTCAGTTTCGAGCCATCGGTCCAATTTGAAACGGCACGCGTATCGCTCCAAGATGCATTCAGAAAGGAAATCAGGCGGGTATCGAGGTATGTACCAGTGCTACGACCTGCACGGAAGTGGAGAAATCCAGAATGCTACCCATTGCTTGCAGCTACTCACGCATCGGCGAAGGTACCAGTCCTCTCGCGGTAAGTCAAAGACGTTGATCAAGCAGTGCTACTGGGTCTGGGACGGCACGCCGAGGCGGCGTTGCGTCAGCGCGCCGAGCGGTCCGCACAGTCGAGAGGCAGGTCAGGCCGCGAAGATGAGATGATTCACGTCGAAGGAGCCGATGCCGACATCAAAAACTACCAAAAGTCAATGGCCAACGTCTCAGCCCTGGCACTTGCATAGACGTCTACCTATTAATGCCGGTTTTTCGTTCGAGCTGCGGGCGCTGTGCAGCAGTTCCACGGACGGCGCACCGTGTCTCGGGGTCATGACCGCTCGGTCGTCGCGATCATGGACACACGCTCGCTCGGCCTCGAACTGGTGATATACCGCACTGGACGCAACGGGGTCGGTCCGTAAAATCAGGGTCGCGCAAGGGAGCGCTCGGAGCGGCGGGGGAAATGCTTGAGGCGTTGGTGTCAGCGGTCTCCTCGATGCGGATCTCGACCGGGACGTCGAGCGGGCGTGCGGCGGCTTCGCTGACCTGCTGCGGAAGCGTTGATGGCTGACCAGCCGGACCTCACAGACCAGGTCCCGGCCGCGCGCCTCGACCACCGGCACCGCCTCCAGGCGACTCAGCCGCACGATCTGGTGGCCGCCCACCTCACGGAGGTCAGCCGGTTCTGGGCCGCGCCGGAGCGAGGCCGGCAAGCCTCGGCCCGCGACCTTCGGCGCAGGTTCAGCTCCTCGCGCCCGCCGACGGACCCGACGGGCTGCCGCCGCGCGCAGCCGACGGTCGGGTCGTAATGGCCGCGCGGAGCCACCTCGCCGGGGGGCAGCACGCGCAGTCCGCACCACAGTTGGCACGGCAGGACGAGCAGGGGCCGTTCTTCGTGGAGCGGATGGTGCGGGAGAGCAGCGCCCAGCAGCTCGCCGCGGCTGCAGCTGCCCTGGATGACGCCGCGTCCAGGATTCGTGAGGGGCTGGCGAGGCTTGACCCGGGCCTGCAGCTGGACGGCTACGACGAAGTCACCTCGACGATACGGGTACGGACCGCGGGCGGCCGTACCCTCACCGCCGAGGTGGCCTTCGACTCGCTTGGCCCCACCAGGAGCCAGCGCGTCGAGGCCGTGGTGGGCGACGCGGCGTCGACGAGCCGGGCGCGGATCACCATTGGGGATTCGGTAGTTGGCGATCCGGGGCGGTTGGCGAGCCTTCTCGCCGTCCATGTGGTCGGTGCGGTGGAGTTGGTTCGTCAAGACGAGTTCCTGGAGGTGCCGAACACCCTCGCCCCCGCCGCCCGGCCGAGTAGGAAGCAATCTGCCACCGATCTGGCCAGGCTGGCCGCGATCGAGCAGGCATCGCTCATCGACGAGCCGGACATTGTGGTGGCGTTGCTCGCCGAGAGCGGGTTGCTCGGCGATCAACCGCGAGCGCGGGAGCGGGCCGAGGCAGTTTGGCGACGACTGGAGTCAATGGACGGCTCGGTTGCCCGACGCATGTTCGACACGCGCGCGGAGGCAACCGAGGCGACCGTCGTCGCCGCACTGCAGGTCGCACTCGCCCTCGCACCGGGGTTCGCGACGGATGCCGTTGTTGGCGCGGCCATCCGGGACGTGACAGACCCGGTCGTGACGGTGCGGGTCGGCGATGTGGTGTCGCATCTGCCGGTGGAGGTCGTCGCACCGGGCGATCGGGGCTTCGCGGTCCGGCTGGTTGAGGGGCCGGACGGCGCCTTCCGGATGCAGGTGCGCATGGACGCGAGCGACCCGGCGATCCTGGTGGACGCGGCCGGGGTCTTGGCCGAGTTCGGTCAGCGCGCCGACGGCGCGGAGGCGTCGGCCGCCCAGGACGCTCGCGCACGTGTCCTCACCGCGCTGCATCCGGTCGCCTCGCGGGCCGAGCGCATCATGATCAGACACTTTGTCGACGCGCTGCCCGGCCTTGACGATGATCTACGTGCCCTGCTGATGACTGAACCGGGCCGGGTGAAACGGCTTGACCAGCCGTTCGGCGTCCCGACCGATCGCGGCAGGCTCGTTCTCGGCAGGTGGGTGCGCCGGATGCTGAAGTCCGGGGGCGTCAGCACCAACACGGGGGTTGTCGGTGTTCACTTCGGGCGTGACCCCGCCAGCATTCTGATCAGCGTGACCACAAACACCCTTGGCGACCTGCTGCAAAGCCAGGTTGACGGAGGCATGGCCAAGGTGCTGCCCAAGGTCCCGCTGACGCTGGACGCCCCGAAACCGGCCGATCCACGCCCACCCGAGCGCCACGATGGCATGTCGTGGGGCCAGGCGGTGAAGGAGCGGATCGCATTCGGCGTCACGGGGGCCGCCGCGGTAACGGGCTTCATGTGGGCTGCCGGCGCTGGGCTCGGCAAAATCCTCACCGGCTCTGGCCTCATGATCGGTGCTTCACTGGCGCAGGCCGCCGTGAATCATGCGGCCGACCCTTTCGAGCAAAGCGTCACGTCCAAGCGGGGGGAACTGGAGGCGCACGAGCCGGACCAGAAGCGCAACGATTCCGCCGAGGCCATCTACTACCTGGTGAACCGCATCCGGTCCGAGGTGGACACACCGACCGGGGACACCCGCAGGCACCTGGAGAAAGCCCTCGCGGACGTCGAGGCGATGATCGAACGAACCGCGCCGGAGGTGGAACACCGGCTGGCCGAGATGCGGCGGCGGCGTAACTGGCTCCAGCCAGCCTGGCTCCGCTTGCAGCGGATAACCCGTCGTCCGGCACCACGGGACGAAGCCTTCACCTACGGCATGGCCCACCTTCCGTCGGCCCTGCCGCCGGCCTTGACGAACCCGGGTCGCCTTTTCGGTCATCTCGTCGCGGGGCAGGCCCCGTCGTTCTACACGGGTTCGGCCGAGTCGCCCGAGCTGATGAAGGCCAACATGGTGGCCGCCAATGGCCGTGGCCCGAGTCTTGGAAAGGGTTGGAACCAAGCCATCAAACAGATGGCCGACGACGCCGCGACGACCAGGGCGGCGCGCGCACTGCATCACCTCCGCCAGACGGAGCAAGCGATCAAGGCGATCCTCGACGACGGCCAGGTCCGCCAGAGCCGGCCAGAGCCATCGTCCGGTCGCAGGGAGCAGCACCGGCGTGACAAGGCGGCGGGCATCCCGTACGAGATGAACCTGGCCACGCAGGGTCGCAAGTGGGCCGGGGCATTCATCGGTTCGATGACCGCCACAGCGCCGTATCTCATGTGGATCGACGGCCTTCCCGGCGGGAATGGGTGGGTCTGGGTGGCCGGACATGCTTTCTACGACGCGATGATGGGCGCTGCGGAGGTGGCGGGTGCCCGGATCGAGCTGCTGGACACGCGGATCGATCGCGATCGCCAGCTCACCGAGGCGGCGGACCGACTGCCGTACAGCATGGACGAGATCGCCGAGGCGGTCCGGAACCGAGCGGAAGCGGGACGGGCCGCGAACGAGGAGATCGTCCCTATGCGGTACCCGGCGCCGCCGAGCCCGGCCCGGCGGCGACGAGACCTGAGACGCGGCGTCGTGCGCATCGCGGTTCGAGGGGGAATCGGCATCCAGCGGGCACTCGCGTCGGATCTGGGCCTCGGACCGTCGCTGCGGCCCGGCGACAACGAACCGGACGGCGTACGACTGCATCGCCGCGACGCACTCGCGGTGAACCGGCTCGTCGAGATCGCCCGTGACCTCGACCGCGTGGTCAACAACCCGGCCGAGGTGGCAGCAGGCGCAGCCGGAGAACACCGTCTGCCCGTGGCCCAGCCCCCCACCATGCTGCGCGGCTACCTGCGGACGGAGCTGGGGCGGCTGGGTCTGCTGGCCGACCAGACCGGCGCCGCCGCTCGCTGGGATGCCGTCGTGGCCGATGTCCAGCGGCGGTTCGGCCTCGCCCTCGACGAGGGCCAGCTGGAGCTCGCCGCGCTGCGCGCCCGCTACGACGAATGGCCCGACCAAGGCCAGGCCGAGGCGGTACGCGACTGGGTGGATGACGAACGCCGGCGTGATCCGCTCCGTCACACCGTCGCCGACGCGGTCGATGTGATGGCCCGCAACAGGTGGTTGTCTCTTCAGCCGCTGCCCGGCGACGCCGGCATGGCGCGTCACATCCGCGCCTCCCCAACCGGGCTCCTGCGCGTCCTCACCCAGGACGGCGAGATCGAGCTGGACGTTACCGTCCACGACGGCGGATCACCAGAGATCATGGGCACCCTGAAACCAGCACCGAACGGGCCACATCGGCTGCTGGTGCACCCGACCCTGCTCGGTGACCCCGAGAAGCTCGCGACCGTCCTGCGAGCCGTCGTAGACCGGTGGCACACCGACCGCCTGGGCGGCTCCGCCACCCTGATCGTCTTCCGACCAGGCGAAGCCGAACCCGAACCAACTGACGAACCAACTGACAACCCAACTGACAACGAGTCCACGATCGACCAGTCCGGTGCGAGCCGGCTCGAAATCGGCGCCGGAACGCCCATGGAACGCGCGGATTCCGTGGCGCCGAAGTCTGGCATAGAGGCGGCCGCTCAAGCCTTCCCACAGTCCACCAGCGAGGCGCTGATCGAGAGCACCCCCCGTTCGCCCGTGGCCGAACGCATGGGCGATGCTGGGCTGAGGGTTGACGACCTCGCGTTGAGCGATGCCGAACGGAACAGGATCTTCCAGGAGCAGATCCTTCCCACCCTCACCGGCGTCCCCCGGGCTGACCGCCCGCCCACGGCGGTCTTCATCGGCGGTCAGCCCGGTGCGGGCAAGAAGACCCTGCAGGCCGAGACCGCCGACCGGCTCGGCGCGGCTACCATCGACAGCGATGATTTCCTGCCGCTGCACCCCCGGTACGAGGAACTGGCCCTGGCCGATGACCGAACGGTCGGTGGGCTGATCGGTCCGTTGACCTCCCCGTGGTGGTCCCAGGCCGCCGAGTATGTGCGCGAGCAGCGCTTCGACGTCGTGATCAGCAGCCCAATGGCCGGGGAGGTCGATGTCGAGCGGCTGCAGGAGTTCCGGGACGCCGGCTATCGGATCGAAGTCGCCTACGTCGCGGCGGACGGGCATACGAGCGAACTGAGTGTCATCGATCGCTACCAGCAGATGCGCGACGCGGTGGGGTACGGCCGTTGGGTTCCGCCAGCGACGCAGGAGGCGTCCTTGACCGGAACGCTCGACGTTGCGGAGCACTGCGAACGTGACCACCTCGCCCACCGGGTGACGGTGCGCCAGCGCGGCGGTGAACCGGTGTACGACAATGTCCTCACCACCGAGGGCACATGGAGGGATCCACCCGGGGCCAGGGCCGCGATCGAGACCGAGCGGAGCCGGCCGTGGCCGGCGTCCAAGGCGGCCGACTTTCGCGGTCGAAAGGCCCGCCTGGTCGACCCCGAGCGTAAGCCCCCACTCGCCCCTGACCTGGTTGACCGCGTGCACGACCTCGAACGCCGCGCGGAAGAGGCGCACCTGCTGCCGCCAGAGCCGACGTCGGCACAGCAGGCAGGTCGGGAGCCTTCCGTGCCGGATCCCGGGCTCGACAGGGATCGTCAGGATGACCGGGACGATCGCCGGAGTGGGCAGCCGAGCCAGGGCGCGTCACCAGGAGCCATCGCCGCGGGCCTGGCGTTCCCTGTTGACACCAGGGGCGCGGTTTCGCACCAGAAATCCGGTGTACCGCCAGCAACCCGGCCGGACCGGCCAGCCCATGAACCTCAACGGCCGCACAGGGACAACGCGCCAGAAAGATAGCGGTCGACGCGCCGGGCTTCATGCCCTTCACGGGCGGCCGGTCCGCGATGATCAGCGCGTGCTCGTCGCGGGGGTCGACGTTTCGGTGATCGTGGTGGTGCTCCAACGGCTGTGTCGGTGGGTGAGGTAGCTGCTCGTGCTGTCGCCGGCGCCGAGTTGGCCTCGGGTTCGCTGGGGTTGGTGTGTGCGGTTGGCGCGGCGGCGGATAGCCCGCGGGTTGCTGAGGAACTTATGCGGGTGCCGGTGGTGGTGGAGGCTGATCTGCCGGTGGTGTTGGGGGCGGTGCAGGCGCCGACGCCCCCAGCTTGGGCACGCCAGCGAACAGGTGACCAGGAGGCACTACATCTGACCGGGAGGCACCACATCGCCAGGCCCGCGCTCGCCCCAGACAACTCCGAGATCCTCGAAAAGCTCGGCCCCTGCGGCGAGCCGGGTGATCCGGCCCTGCGGAGCAGCGGCATCCAGCGGCCCACCTGATGCCGGTCGGCGGGCAGACCTGGCCGGCGCCCGCAGCCGGGGCAGGTGTGAATCTGACCCCCGGACCCCGGTTTATGGGGGGTTTTTGGGGGGCGGTTCAAAACCCGACCCGGGAAACGGGAACGCCCTGACCAGGGATCCCCTGGTCAGGGCGTCGTTGCCAGAGCCGCCTAACGGAATCGAACCGTTGACCTATTCATTACGAGTGAATCGCTCTGCCGACTGAGCTAAGGCGGCAACGATGACCTAGTGTACGGCACGCCTGGGGGGCGCGCGCGAGGGGATTCCCGGGTAACGTCCGGCGCGTGATGCCCGACGATCTGCCGGCCGCCCCCGGCGAGCTCACCGCCGAGCCCGGCGAGCCGATCCTGCCGATGCCCGAGGCGAAGAAGCCGGTCGTGCAGGTCGGTGACCGGCCCTCCGCGCTGGACCCCGACCAGATGGGGTTCACCCCGCGGCGGGCCGTGCCGTGGCTCAGCCCGGTGCTGCTCAGCGGCACCGCGGTGCGGGTCGTGCTGGCCGACCTGTTCGGGGCGTACCTGGACAAGCGCGAGCTGCAGGACTCGATGCCAGACCGGATCATGCGCGAGGCGCCCGGCTACACCGGTGACCTGTCCGCGGACGAGGCGGAGGTGCCCGAGGGCGAGCTGTGGGTCGACTACTGCGCCGACACCGGGGACGGGTTCAACGCCACCTACTCGATCGCGTACCTGCTGGCGCAGCCCTCGCTGAGCGTCGAGGGGCACGAGCTGCCACGCGGCGAGGTGCTCGTGCTCGGTGGGGACCAGGTCTACCCGACGGCGAGCGGCCAGCAGTACGAGGACCGGTTCAAGGGCCCGTTCCGCGCCGCGTTCCCCGATCCGCCCGCGAAGGGGCCGCGCCCGCGCATGTACGCGGTGCCCGGCAACCACGACTGGTACGACGGCCTGACCGCCTTCCTGCGCCTGTTCGTGCGCGGCGGCGAGGGCAAGATCGGCGGCTGGCAGACCCGGCAGTCGCGGTCGTACTTCGCGATCCAGCTGCCCAACCGGTGGTGGATCCTCGGCACCGACGTCCAGGCGGGCGCGTACATCGACGACCCGCAGCTGCGCTACTTCACCCGGGTCGCCGCCCACCTCGGCCCCGGCGACAAGGTCATCGTGTGCCCGCCGTCGCCGAGCTGGGTCGAGGCGCACGACGACCGCAAGGCCTACGACAGCCTCGACTACTTCGTGCGCACGGTGATCACCCCGACCGGCGCCGACGTGAAGCTGATGCTCTCCGGTGACCTGCATCATTACGCCCGGTACGAGGGTGCCGACCGGCAGCTGATCACCTGCGGTGGCGGCGGGGCGTACCTGTACCCGACGCACGAGCTGCCCCAGCGGCTCGAGGTGCCGCCGCGCCGCTCGCTGGTGCGCAACGCGAGCCCTTCGCAGTGGTTCGACTTCAAGGCCGCCTACCCGAGCAGGGCCCGGTCGCGCGCGTTGTCGTTCGGCGCCTTCTGGCGCATCCCGTGGCGCAATCCCATGTTCCTCGGTCTGCTGGGCGTGCTGCAGACGCTGACCATGCTCGCCTTCGTCAACGCCGCGGACCGCGTCATCTCCGGCGCCGAGCAGCGGCTCGTCACCATCCCCGCGTTCCTGATGGTGATGGTCGACGTGCTCAGCGGGTACTTCCTCGCGATGCCGGGCGTGGCCGGTAAACGCAGACCCAAGCACTGGATCCTGGGCCTGGGCCACGGCGCCGCGTTCGTCGGCATCGCCGCGCTCGGCACGTGGGCGTGGCTCAACCTGCCGTTCGTCGATCTGTCCTGGCCGCTGCCGCTGCTGATCGCGATCGTGCTGTACTTCCCGCTGTCGTGCGTCGCGGCCGGCGAGCTGTTCGCCCTGTACCTGCTGGTCGCCGCGAAGTTCGGGGTCAACGTCAACGAGCTGTTCGCCGGCCAGGGCATAACCGGCTACAAGGGCTTCCTGCGGATGCGCTTCGGCGCCGACGGCACCCTGACGATCTACCCGATCGGCGTGGACCGCACCGCCCGCCGCTGGGACGCGCAGCCGGAGGGCTCCTGGTTCGCCCCGCGCAAGCCGCTGGCCCTGCGCCTCATGGAGCCCCCGATCGAGTTGTCATAGCTCAGCGGGTACGCCAGCAGCCCGGCCTCCGGCGCCGGCGCCCCGACCTGCCCGAGGGCGCGGAAGTCCTGCTCGCCGGTGGCCCGGTCCACCCGGGTCGGGCCGGTGGGAGCCCGAGAGCCGGGCAGTTACCGGCTCGCGGCCGCGGCGTCGAACGGGTGCAGGCTGGACAGGCGGACGCGGCCCGAACAGGGGCGCGCTGCGGGCCTGGTTCACAAGGTGACGCGGGTGATCGGCAACGTGGTAGCGGACTGCGTGGACGTCGGCTCGGTGTAGCGCAGCTCGGCGAGCTCCGGCGACCAGCGCCGCTCCAGGTCGCGGGCCGCGTCGAACGCGTCGGCCACCGGCTGCAGGACGCGCGCGCCGATCCGGGCCGCTGCCTCCAGCACGGCGGCGGGCGGCGGTGCGTCGGGCCGGGTGCCGCGGATCGTGACCGCCTCGACGGAGGTCGCGACCCGGGCGACGGCCTCGGCGAGCTCGTGGCGCAGCCCTTCGGCCCAGCCCGCGACGGCATCGGCGTAAGCCGCCGTGGCCCGTAGCCGGCCGGCGATGGTCACGGGGTCGCTGCCGTCGCCGATGTGCCCGGCCAGCGACTGCCACCGCGCCGCGAACGCCTCGGCGCCCGAGCCCTCCCAGCCGCCCGCGGCGGCGCCAAGGTCCGCGGCGAGCCGCTCCCGGCGGCGGGCGAACCGCTCGGCGTCGGCCCGCAGCCGCGCCGCCGCCTCCCGCAGCGCCGGCGGGCTCAGCTTCAGCCCGAAGTCCAAGGCGTCACCGGGCAGCGCCCCGACCTGCCGCAGCAGCGGCCACAGCGGATCACCAGCCGGCGCCCCACCGGCGACGAGGACCCCGTCGACGCGGTGCAGCAGGTCGGCCCCGATCGAGGCGAGCCGCTCGAGGGCGTCCATCACGCACCTCCCTGCCGCACCAGGTCGGCCACCCGAACGCCGTGCCGGACCTCGGCCGACCGGACGCCACACCCTGACGCCCGCCCGCCGCAACCGGCCACCGCCGACCCGGCAGGCCCCACCACACCACCCGGCGCCACCCAGCCACAACCAGCCACCGCCGACCCGGCAGACCACGCCACACGACCCAGCGCCGAGCCATGGCAACCGGCGGCCGACCACACCACCCGACCCGGCGGCACACAGCCACAACCCGCCAACACCGACCCGGCGGATCGACCGCCCCACCCAGCCGGCACCGGCCCGGCAGATCGCGCGTCGCTCACGACCGCGCGAATGCCGGGCCCCGCCGCGACACCGCAGCGGGCGCCGCGCGCCGCACGGCCGGCAGCGATCCGCTCAGTCCCAGCGGACCGCACGCCTGGGGGGCAGCGGCCGCCGGGCGTCACGTGTCCTCCTGGCGCTGGTGACGGCGGCGGGCGTCGTCGTCTGCGGCCCGGTAGCCCTGAGCGGCCTGGCGCAGCGCCTCGGCGGTCTCCGCAAGCCGGATGCCGTGGGCGGACGCCTCGCGGGCGCGGGAGGTCAGCGCGGCCGTCAGCGTCCGGTGCAGCGCCCGGCCCAGCTCCCCCGGGGCGCCCGGCGCGTCGCCGCCGAATACGCGGGAGCCTGGATCGGCGAGCGCCATCGTGGTGCTGGCCCCGGCGAGGTCGTCGCCGGCGGCGTCCAGCCGGCCGGCCAGTTGGTCGAGTCCCATGCGCTCCCCCGCCATGTCGACCGCCCCTACGTCAGGGACCTGTAGTCGCCGAACGTCTCGGCGTGCAGCTTCTTCCTGGCCCAGGCGGCGGCGTCGGTGGCGGCGGTGACGGTCGCCCGGACCGAGCGGGACAGCTCAGCGCCCGTCTGCCCGCGCAGCTGGTCGATCCGCACGTCGCGGATCGTGCCGTCAGCGGTGACCACCACCTCGACCAGGCCGTCGGGGGAACGCACGCTGACCTCGACGGTCGTGACCGCCTTGTCGAACTCGGCGAGCAACGCGTCGATGCGGCGATAACGCTCCACCGCCTGCTCGATCCACGTCTCGTCGATCTCGCGCCCCATGTCGGCCCCTCCCCCGGGTGACCGTACGGCACCAGCGAGTGACACGGAACCCCGAACGGCAGCCTGTGGATAACTTCAGCCGCGCCAGAGCGCGAGCATCATCGCTTCGACGGCGATGCGTGGCTTGACGTTGGCCTCGATGGCGACGCGGCACTCCAGGACCGACTCGAGGCGGCGCAGCGTGCTCTCCGGTGCCCACTTCTGCGCGGCGGCGCCGGCCAGCTCGTCGGTGTCGCCGTGCACCGGCTCGACCCCCGCGTCGAACGTGTGGACCAGCACGTCACGGTAGAAGCCGGCGAGGTCGACCAGCGCCCGGTCGAGGGCGTCGCGCTGGGCCCTGGTGGCGCGGGACTTCTGCCGCCGCTCGAGGTCCTTGAGCTGCCCGGCCGAGCCGCGGGCCGCCCCGGCGGCGCCCTTGCCGGTGCCGCCGGCGCCGAGCGCGGTCTCCAGCGCGGAGCGCTCCTTGGCGTCGGTCTCGGCCACGGACGCGGCGGCCTCGGCCTCGGCGGCCTCGATGAGCGCGGCCGCGGCGTCGAACGCGGCGCCGATCCCGGTCAGCCGGCGCGGCACGGCGAGGACCGCCTCGCGGCGGGCGCGGGCCTGCGGGTCGCGGGCGAGGCGGCGGGCCCGGCCGACGTGGCCCTGGGCGGCGGCCGCCGCCCAGGCCGCGGTCTGCTCGTCGAGGCCGTCGCGGCGGCGCAGCAGCGCGGCGATCGCGTCGGCCTGCGGCTGGCGCAGCGCGACGACCCGGCAGCGGGAGCGGATCGTGACGGAGATGTCGTCGGGGTGGGTGCTGGGCGTGCACAGCAGGAAGACGGTGCGCGGCGGGGGCTCCTCGATGGCCTTGAGCAGCGCGTTGCCGGCGGCCTCGGTGAGCCGGTCGGCGTCCTCGACGAGCAGGATCTGCCAGCGGCCCTGGGTCGGCGAGCTGGCCGCGCGCAGCACCAGGGCGCGCATCTCGCCGACCGCGATCGACAGCCCTTCCGGCACCACGAACCGCACGTCGGCGTGGGTGCCGCCGAGCGTGGTGTGGCAGGCCGCGCACTCGCCGCAGCCGCCGGTGGGGCACTGCAGCGCGGCGGCGAAGATGCGGGCGGCGACAGACCGGCCGGAGCCGGGCGGGCCGGTGAAGAGCCACGCGTGGGTCATGCCCGCCTCGGCGTCGTCGCCGCGGACGATCGCGGCGGCCGAGGCGACGGCGCGGCTCAGCGTCGCGACCGCGTCGTCCTGGCCGACGAGCTCGGCGAAGATCGGCGGGGCGGTGCTGACGTCCACGCTCATACCCTGGTCTCCCGGCCTCCGTCGGGCAACTCGTCGGTCAGCTCGTCGCCGGTCAGCGCGGTCACGGTCTCGGCGGCGTCCTCGAGGGCCTCCTCGATCGCCTCCTCGAGGTCGAACTCCTCCTCGGCGGGCATCAGGTGCCGGACCCGCTGCAGCACGCCGGTGGCGAGGGCCTCGACCGGCCGGGACGCGTCGAGCACCAGGTAGCGGCTCGGGTCGGCGGAGGCCAGGTCGAGGAACGCATACCGCACGCGCTCGTGGAACGCGAGCGACTCGCTCTCCAGGCGGTCGGCGTCGCTGCGGCGGCCGGCCCGGGCCAGGCCGATGGACGGCTCGAGGTCCAGCAGGACGACCAGGTCGGGCTTGAGGCCGCCGGTGGCCCATTTCGACAGCCACGACACCTCGTCGACCGGCAGGGTGCGGCCGGCGCCCTGGTAGGCCAGCGAGGAGTCGACATACCGGTCGCTGATGACGACCGCGCCGCGGGCGAGGGCGGGCCGGACCACGGACGCGACGTGGTGGGCGCGGTCCGCGGCGTAGAGCAGTGCCTCGGCGCGCGGGGTCACGACCTCGCCGGTGATCTCGGGCGGGTCGAGCACGAGGCTGCGGATCCGCGAGCCGAACGGCGTGGCGCCCGGCTCGCGGGTGACCACGACGTCGCGGCCGATCTTCTGCAGCGCCTCGGCGAGGTGGTGGACCTGGGTGGACTTGCCGGCGCCCTCGCCGCCCTCGAAGACGATGAACAGCCCTCGGGCCGCGAGGGGCTCGTCGGGGCTGAGGGGGCGGCCGCGGATCGAGCCGAGCACGTCGGCGAAGAACGGCACGCCCTTCTTGTCGTCCATCTGCCGCAGCGCGATGACGCCGGCAAGGACGCCGAGGACGCCGGCCAGGGCGAGCAGCGGCCGGGTGCTGGAGATCTCGAACTCCCGGAACCCGAGATTGAGGTGGCGGGACCCGCCGGCGCCGACGATGACGCTGGACAGCGAGATGGTGAGCATGAGCACCACGCGGGTGCCCATCTGCACGAAGGCGAACGCCCGGCCGCGCATGTCGTCGGCGACCTCGCCGCCGAGCAGCGTGGTGCCGGACAGGAACGCCATGCCGGCGCCGACGCCGACGAGCAGCGCGCCGCCGACGGCGACGGCCAGGTGGGTGGCGAGCGCGAGGATGAGCACGGAGCCGGCGGCCAGCACGATCGACAGGCCGAACCAGCGGCGCCGCGACAACGCGCCCACGATGCGCGGGCCGGCCGCGATGCCGATCCCGAGGCCGAGGAACAGCGTCGCGAAGAGCAGCGCAAAGCCGGAGTCACCGGCGCTGAGGGACACCGCGTAGAACTTGGCGGTGCCGACGACCACGCCGCCGCCGGCGAAGGCGCCGAAGATGCCCAGCACCAGGCCGCGCACCAGCGGGGTCCTGCTGACGAACGACCAGCCCTGGGTGAACTCCTTGAGCATCCCGGGCTTGCGCTCGACGTCGGCGGTGCGCCGGCCGCTGATCTCCTTGATGCCGAAGAACACGGTGAGCGCGGTGGCCAGGAACGTCAGCGCGTTGAACCACAGCGCGACCTCGCTCGGCTCGGTGCCCTGCGGGCGGTCCACGGCGCCGAACACCACGACGACCAGCTTCTCCAGGCCGATGAGCACAAGGCCGGCGAGCACCGGGGTGATGCCATACGTGGTGGCGAGCGTCAGCTGGTTGGCCGTCTCCAGGCGGGCCCTGGGCAGCAGGTTGGGCACCGCCGCCTCCTTGGCCGGCGTCCAGATCATCGCGGTGGTCTCGATGATGAACGTGGCGATGGCGGCCCAGGCGATCACGAGCGTGCTGTCGTCGATGACGAGCGCGGCGGCCGGCATCGAGGCGAAGAACAGGAAGCGGATCAGGTCGCAGACGACCATGGTGAGGCGCCGGTCGAAGCGGTCGGCGAACACGCCCGCGACGGGCCCGAGCACCAGCGCGGGCAGCAGGCGGACGGCGATGACCGAGCCGAACGCCACACCCTGCGCCGCGGAGTTGTCCACCTGCGCGGCGGCGAACGTCGACGCGGCCAGCAGGCCGAGCCAGTCACCGAGGGACGACAGGCCCAGCACCGCCCACAGCCGGCGGAACGGCCGGATGCGCAGGACCGCCTTCAGCTCCCCGAAGCCGGACAAGTCGCTGCTGGCGATGGCGGCACCTCCTCAGTAGAACGCTTACTGTAACCACGCTACCGGTCTGCAGGTGTCGCCCGGGTGTCGGCCGACGCGCCGTACGCGAGGTTCTTTCATATTCACCGGCGACTCGGTACGGTGAGTCGTGTCCAGCTCACGTGACGCTCTCAGGACCCGCTACGACCGGGCCACCGCCGATCTCGACCCGCCGTTCGCGATCGTCGACCTCGATGCGTTCGACGCCAACAGCGCGGCGATGCTCGGCCGGGCCGCCGGCAAGCCGCTGCGGGTGCCCAGCAAGTCGGTGCGGGTCCGCGCGCTGATCGACCGGGCCCTGGCCCAGCCGGGCTGGCGGGGCGTGATGGCGTACACCTTGCCGGAAGCGATCTGGCTCGCCGGGCAGGGCACGTCCGGCGACATCCTGGTCGCCTACCCGACCGCCGACCGGGCCGCGCTGCACCGCCTCGCCACCGACGAGAAGCTCGCCGCGACCGTCACCGTCATGGTCGACAGCACCGCACAGCTGGACCTGATCGACGCCGTCGTCCCGGCCGGCGAGCGAGCCGGCGCCGTGCGGGTCTGCATCGATCTGGACGGCTCCTGGCGCCCCGCCCGGGGCGTGCACATCGGCGTGCGGCGCTCGCCCGTGCACAGCCCCCGCCAGGCCGGCGACCTTGCCGCCGCGATCGCCGGCCGCGCCGGGTTCCGGCTGGTCGGGCTCATGTGTTACGAGGCGCAGATCGCCGGCCTCGGCGACGCGCCGCCCGGGCGCCCGGTGCGCGGCGCGCTCATCCGGGCGATCCAGTCGCGGTCGTTCCCCGAGCTGACCGCCCGGCGGTCGGCCGTCGTCGCCGAGGTCCGCCGCCACGCCGAGCTGGAGTTCGTCAACGGCGGCGGCACCGGCAGCGTCCAGGCCACCGCGCAGGACCCCGCGGTCACCGAGGTCGCCGCCGGATCCGGGCTCTTCGGGCCGTGGCTCTTCGACGGGTACCGCCGCTGGCGCCCGCAACCGGCGGCGTTCTTCGCCATGTCGGTCGTGCGCCGGCCGAACCCACAGGTCGCGACGGTCCTCGGCGGCGGCTGGATCGCCTCCGGGGAGACCTCGCCGACCCGCCAGCCGCTGCCGTGGCTGCCGGAGGGGCTCAAGCTCATCGGCACCGAGGGCGCCGGCGAGGTGCAGACCCCGCTGGTCGGCCCCGGCGCGGCCGGCCTGCGCCTGGGCGATCGCGTCTACTTCCGCCACGCCAAGGCGGGTGAGCTGTGCGAGCACGTCAACGAGGTGCACCTGGTGTCCGGCGACACGATCGTGGACGTGGTGCCGACGTACCGGGGAGAAGGCAAAGTGTTCCTGTGAGCGAGCGGTGGCGGGCGGCGATGCAGCGGGCGCTCTACGGCGCCGACGGGTTCTTCCGCCGCCCCGGCCCCGGCCCCGCCGCGCACTTCCGGACCAGCGCGCACGCCTCGCCGCTGTTCGCCGGGGCGCTCGCCGCGCTGCTGGAGCGCCTCGACGAGGCGCTGGACCGGCCCGCCCGCCTGGACCTCGTCGACGTCGGCGCCGGCCGCGGCGAGCTGCTGCGCGGCATCCTCGCCGCCCTGCCGCCGCCCGTGGCCGACCGCGTCGCCGCCGTCGGCGTCGAGGTCGCGCCCCGCCCGCCCGACCTGCCCGAGCGGATCGGGTGGGCCGCCGGCATCCCCTCCGGCATCACCGGCCTGCTGGTGGCCACCGAGTGGCTCGACAACGTCCCCGTCGAGATCGTGCAGCTCGATTCGCGCTTGCGGCCACGGTACGTGTGCTGCGCCGCCGACGGCACCGAGACGCTCGACGAGGCACCGCTGGCCCCTGCCGACGTTGCCTGGCTGGCCGACTGGTGGCCCCTGGAAGGGCTGCCGGAGGGCGCCCGCGCCGAGGTGGGGCGGCCGCGCGACGAGGCGTGGGCGGCCGCGGCGGGCAGTGTCGCGCGCGGGCTGGCCCTCGCGGTCGACTACGGGCACCTGCGCGGTGCCCGGCCGCTGTTCGGCACGCTCACCGGCTTCCGCGACGGCAGGCAGACCCCGCCGGTGCCCGACGGGTCGTGCGACCTGACGGTCTCCGTGGCGTTGGACTCGCTGGGCGTACACCATCTGCTGCTGACCCAGCGGGAGGCGCTGCGGCTGCTCGGGGTCCACGGTGGGCGGCCGCCGCTGGCGATGGCCTCCACCGACCCGGCCGGCTACGTGCGCGCCCTGGCCCGGGCCGGCGAGGGGGCCGAGCTGACCGACCCCGCCGGGCTCGGCGGGCACCACTGGGTCATGCGGTGGGTATGACGTTCGGTCATACCAGCGGTACACTTTTCGGCATGACGGCCAAGGTGACGTTGTCCTTCTCCGATCAGACCATCGCCGACGCCCGGCACTGGGCCGAGCGCGACGGGGTCTCGCTCAGCGCGTGGATCGACCGCGCCGCGCAGGAGCGCGCCCTGCGCGAGATCTTCACCGCGCACGCCGAGGCGGTGCGCCGGGCCAAGCCGGACCTGGAGCGCGCCGCGCTCGCCGACGAGGAGGAGATCGCCCTGGTCGACGCGGAGCTGTTCAGCGGGCGCCGTGCGGCGCGGTGAGGTCTGGCTGATCAAGGGCGCCCGCGAACGCCTCGGGCTGATCATCAGCTCCGACGTGTTCAACGGCACGGACGTGCCCGTGGTCATCGTCGCCGAGGTCACCGACCAGGAGGAGCTGCGCGACTCGCCGCTCGCCGTCGAGCTCGACGACCTGGTCGTCATGCCCGACCGGCTCTCCTCGCCGCTGAAGCGCTGGTTCACCGAGCGGGTCGCAGTCGCCGACACCGCCACCATGCACAACGTCTCGCGCGCGTTGCGGATCCTGCAGGACCTCTAGGCTGTTTCGTATGACCTCCGAGTTGACGGTCGGCACAGGGGCGGGCCTCGACACCGCCGACATGGTGCTCAACATCGGCCCGCAGCACCCCTCCACGCATGGGGTGCTGCGGCTCAAACTCGTCCTGGACGGCGAGCGGGTGCTCAGCGCCGAGCCGATCATCGGCTACATGCACCGCGGCGCCGAGAAGCTCTTCGAGGTCCGCGACTACCGGCAGATCATCATGCTGGCCAACCGGCACGACTGGCTGTCGGCGTTCGCCAACGAGCTCGGCGTGGCCCTGGCCGTCGAGCGCCTCATGGGCATCGAGGTGCCCGAGCGGGCCACCTGGCTGCGCACCGCCCTGGCCGAGCTCAACCGGGTGCTCAACCATCTGATGTTCCTCGGCTCGTACCCGCTGGAGATCGGCGCCATCACCCCCGTCTTCTACGCCTTCCGCGAGCGCGAGACGATCCAGGCCGTCCTCGAGGAGGCGTCCGGCGGGCGGATGCACTACATGTACAACCGCGTCGGCGGCCTCAAGGAGGAGGTCCCGGCCGGCTGGACCACCCGCGCCCGCGCCGCCATCGACCAGGTCCGCCGCCGCATGCCCGACCTGGACAACCTCATCCGCCGCAACGAGATCTTCCTCGCCCGCACCGTCGGCGTCGGGGTGCTCTCCGCCGAGGACGCCGCCGCGTTCGGCGCCTCCGGCCCGGTCGCCCGCGCCTCCGGCCTGGACTTCGACCTGCGCCGCGACGAGCCGTACCTGGCTTATGGCTCCCTGACGGTGCCCGTGGTGACCCGCACCACCGGCGACTGCCACGCCCGCTTCGAGGTGCTCCTGGATCAGGTGTACGCGTCGCTCGACCTCGCCCAGGCCTGCCTCGACGAGGTCGACAAGCTCACCGGCCCGGTCAACGTCCGCCTGCCGAAGGTGGTGAAGGCGCCGGAGGGGCACACGTACGCCTGGACCGAGAACCCGCTCGGCATCAACGGCTACTACCTGGTGTCCCGCGGCGAGAAGACCCCGTGGCGGTTGAAGCTGCGGACCGCGTCGTACTCGAACGTGCAGGCCCTGTCGAAACTGTTGCCGGGCACGCTGGTGCCTGACCTGATCGCGATCCTGGGCTCGATGTTCTTCGTCGTCGGCGACGTGGACAAATGACGAACTGAGCTGGCTGCCGGTGGCCGCCGTCGCGCCGGCCAGACCGCGATGGTGCCTTCACAGATCGAAGTCGCCTCCCGGCCGTCCGGACGACCACGGCGCGACTTCGATCAAGCAAGCAAGATCAACAGCCTCGCTCTGGCGGCTTCCGTGGCGGCCTTGGCGGCCTTGGCGGTTGCGGGCGAAGTGGCGGCGCCGTGGGGTCAGCGCCAGCGGTCGTCGTTGCCTTCGAAGTCGACGATCTGGCGGGCGGGACGGGAGCGGGGCTCGTCGCGGGCGCCGTTCCAGCCGTAGTCCTCGTCGTCGTCGTGGCGGGCGCGGCGGGAGACCCGCTCGTCCTCGCGGGGCGGGGCCGGGTCCTGCCAGCGGGACGGGGGCGCGGCGGGGAGCGCTGCCTGGGCGGCGCCGAGGGCGGGGCGGTCGCGGCGGACCTCGGACCAGCGGGTGGTGCCGGTGTCGTCGCGGCGGGCCTCTTCGTAGCTGCTCTCAGACCAGTGGGTGTCGGCCTCGCGGAGCTGTTCGCGCTCGCGGCGGGCCTCGGAGCGGCGGGGGCTCTCCCGGCGGGGTTCGTCGGCGGGCGGGTACTCCTCGTGCCGCACCGACGCCCAGCGGTCCTCGATGCGCACGTGGGTGCCGGTCTCGTCGGCGTGGACGGCGGCGCGGCGCTCGCCCATGCGCAGCTCGCGACCGCCGCGCTCGTCGCTGTGCACCGAGGCCCACCGGTCGGTGGTGCGCACGCCGGTCACGCTGCCTGCGTCGTCGTCCGGGTCGTACGCGCGGCGGCGGCCACCCGAACGCTCCACGTCGCGGGACGGGCCGTCGGCGTCGGCGCGGGCCATCCGCTCGCGCAGCAGCTGCTCGGTCCAGGACTCCTCGCGGGGTGTCTCGGAGCGTTCGATCCACTCGGAGCGTTCGCTGCGCTCGGTCCACTCGGAACGCTCGGTGCGCTCGGACCTGCTGATGCGCTCCGCGCCCCAGGCGCGATCGGTGCGGTCGGACTGCTCGTCACGATCCCCGCGGTCAGTGTGCTCACCACGTCCGCCGCGGTCGGCGTGGTGACCCCGGCTCCGTTCGCCGCGGTCGTCGTAGTCGCCCCGGTCGCCATGGTCGCCGCGGTCGCGGCCGCCGTAGTCGCCGCGGTCGTAGTCGCCCCGGTCGCCGTCGCCGCGGTCGGCCCGCTCGTCCCGGCGGCGTCGCCCGCCGCCCTCGCCGCCGTCGGCCCGCTCGCCTCGGCGCCCGCGGCCGGCGTCGCCGTCGGACCAGCCGCCCTCGGCACGGCCGCCGTCTGCACGACCGCCCTCTGCACGGCCGCCCTCGGCGTCGGACCAGCGGCCGGTGCGCCCACCGGCGTCACCGCGCCCGCGCTCGGCCCGCCCGGCGTCCTCGTCTGCTCGGGCGCCCCACTCGCCGCGGCCCGTGCGGTCGTGCGAGCCGGCCCGGCCCCGGTCGGCGTCGGGGTCCTCGCCGCGGTCGGTCCAGCCCTGGCGGCCGGCCCGGCCGGTCCGGTCGGCGGACTCGCTCCAGTGGCTCGCGTCGACGACCCGGCCGGTGCCACCCTCGTGGCGGCCCCGGTCGCCGGGCTCGTGCCAGTCCTGCCCGTCGCGGTCGGCCCACTCGCCGGGGCGCTGCGGCCAGTCGGCGTCGGGCACGCGCTCGCCGACCGGCCGGCGCTGCTGCGGGATCTCGACCGGGCGGGCGCCGTACACGGTGCCGTCGCGACGCTGGTCGGCCGGGTCGACGACCATGGTCTTCGTGGTGACCTGCACGGTCTCGGTGTGCCGCAGCACACCCTGGGGCACCGCGGCGGAGCCTACCGGCTGCGGGCCGCCGTGCTGGGCGGCGGCCTGCTGGGCGGCGCGGGTGGTGCGCTCGAGCTGGCCGCGCATCATGTCGACCTGGTTGCGCAGCGCGTCGACGGTCTCGTGCAGCACGCCGATGCGCTCGACGAGCTGACTGTGCGTGGCGCGGGCCGCGTGGGTGATGTCGCCGCGGATGTCGTCGCGGAGCGTGTCGAGCTCCTCGAACATCGCCTCCTCGATCTCGCTGCGCACGTTTTCGTGGTCGGGGCGCAGCGCGATCGACAGTCCGATGAGCACGACGACGCCGACCGCGAGCACCGCGGCCAGCTGCAGGACGAACCCGCCGCCGAAGAGCAGTAGCAGCGCGGCCAGCGGGGCGAGACCGACCCCGGCCCAGAAGAGGATCTGGAGCAGCTTGGCGCTCCGCACTCCTCCGGTGGTTTCCGCGCCTGGCATGAGCAGAGACCTTACCTAGTCTTCAGAGCAAGCGAAATGCCCGCCCTCGGGGTCGAGGACGGGCATTTGCCAACTGCCGTGCGTTATCGCCGGGGCCTAGGCGAGCGAGCCGTCCGAGGAGAAGACGAGCACGATCGTGGCCGTGCCCTTCTTCAGCGCGTCGAGGCTCTGCGGGCCGCCCGCGTCGAGGCTGACGAACTTGCCGAACTGGATGCTGTACGTCTTCTCCAGACCGGGCTGGCAGAACGTCCGCTGCGGGCACTCGGCCGGGCCACCGAGGACGGTGTCCTTGCCGGAGCACTTGGCGGCGAAGTCGCTGAGCGTCTTCACGCCGTGCTTGTCGGCGAACGCGGTGGTGACCGCGAACGCGTTCTGGTCGGCCGCCTTCGACGCCTTGCCGAACGTCAGGCCGGCCTTGCCGCCGATCTCCTTGAGCGCGGTGACGGTCTTGTCGACGTCACCGGATGCGAGGGCCGTGGCGTCCTTGCCGTTGACCTGCCCGTTGATGAAGTCGGTCAGGGTGCCGGCGTACTCCGGGACGACCTGGATGTCGCCCTTGGTGAGCTGGCCGTAGTAGATCTCGCGCTTGCCGATGGTCTGGACGGTCGCGTCGTAGCCGGCGGCGTCCAGGACGATCTCGTAGAGCGCACCGAGCGTGGCGCTCTCCGCGAAGTCGGCGGCACCGATCTTGATCGCCCCGCCCTTGCCCTTCTCGATGCCGGTGGTGAGGTTCTCGGCCTTGGCGAAGTCCTCGGCCGCGACCTTGGAGGTCTTGCGGTCCACGACGACCGCCTTGTTGAGCTGGATCAGCTTCTCGGTGGTGAGCGCATCCGCCACCTTGTCCAGCGCCGCCACGAGGGCCGGGTCGGCGGCCTTCGTGTTGATCGCGGCGATGATGTTGTCCGCCGTCTGGAGCTGCTTGTCATCGGTGAGGACGACGAGCTTGTCCCCGGCGACCGGGGCACAGCCGGCCCCGCTCACACTCGCCGGCGCCTGGGTGCCCGAGGAACCCTCCTCGCCGCAGGCCGCGAGGCCCACGGTGGCGAGGCCCAGAAGGACCCCGAGCGTGGCGCGCATGGCTGTTCGCAAAATGGCCCGCCTTCCGTGTCCCGGCGCGATCACTGTGACCGGCCGCGTGTCCGACGGACGGCGCTATCGGCAATGAAGCCCGCCCGCTTCCCATAGGCAACTCCGCCGATGGGAAATCGGCAACCGCACCCAGGCACGGTTTCGTAACGACCGGTCACGCCCGCCCGGCGGCCTGCCGTAACACCCGCGGTGTGACCTTGCGCTCCAGCAGGGCCATCAGCCCGTCGATCAGCAGCGCGAGCAGGGCGACGAGGACCGCGCCGGCGAGGATCTGGGCGTCGCCGCGCCCCGGCCCGAGCCCGAACCCGGCGGAGATGATGTTGCCGAGGCCGCCGCCGTTGACGAGGGTGGCGAGGGTCGCGGTGGCGACGACCTGGGTGGTCGCGATGCGCAGCCCCGTCGCCAGGAAGGGCACGGCGAGCGGGATCTCGACCCGCAACAGCAGCTGCGTCCAGGTCATCCCCACTCCCTTGCCCGCGTCGCGCACCTCGGGATCGATCTCGCGCATGCCGGTGTACGCGTTCGCCAGCAGCGGCGGCAGCGAGAATACGGTCAGCGCGACCACCACGGCCGGCATGCCGATGCCCAGCGGACTCAGCGACAGGATGGTCAGCAGCGCGATGACCGGCATGGCCTGCGTGATGTTGGACAGGATGACCACGACGCCGGAGCCCGCACCGCGCCGGCCGAGCCAGGTCCCGACCGGCCAGGCGACCAGGCAGCCGAAGAGCACGGACAGGAACGAGATCTGCAGGTGCTCGCGCAGCCGGGTGAGGATCCCATCGGGGTTGGTCCAGTTCAACGGGTCGTTGAACCAGGTCACCATGTCCGAGAACGCGCTCATGCTTTGCTCCTCGTCCACGGCGTGAGGGCCCGGGTCAGCGCGACCAGCAGCAGATCCAGTACCAGGGCGAGCAGCACGCAGATGAGCGCGGCGGTGGCGATCTGCGCCTTGTAGAAGTTGTTGCGGAAGCCGCTGAGGATCAGCGCGCCGAGCCCGCCCTGCGAGCCGACGGCCGCGCCGACCGTGACCAACGCCACTGTGGACACCGTCGCCAGCCGCAGCCCGGTGAGGATCGCGGGCAGGGCGAGGGGCAACTCGACGCGCAGCAGGCGGGCGGCCCTGCCGTAGCCCATTGCGGTGGCGGCTTCCCGCACGTCGCCGGGCACCTGCTGCAGCCCGGTGAGCGAGTTGCGGATGATGACGATCAGCGCGTACAGCACCAACGCCACGACGACCGGGGTGCGGCCGGTGCCCAGGAACGGCGCCAGGAAGGCCAGCAGCGCCAGGGACGGAATCGTGTAAAGCACGCTGGCTGATGTCAGAATCGGCGTGGCGAGCGGGCGCACCCAGTACGCCAGCACCGCCAGCGGCACCGCGATGGCCACCGCGATCGCGACCGACCACACGGTGATGGTCACGTGATCCAGCAGCGCGTCCCGGATCGTGTCGGCGTTGTCCCGGACATAGCTCCAGGAGAACCAGGGGTTGCCCGCCTCACCGCGAGCCAGGAAGGACATGCGTGGACCGTACCGCGAAGGCCGACGGCGCGCCGATCATGCTCGATCGGCTCGGCAAGACGTACCCGAACAAGACCACGGCGGTGGACGAGCTGTCCCTGGACGTCGCCGGGGGTGACGTGACCGTGCTCATCGGCCCGTCCGGGTGCGGCAAGTCGACCGTGCTCAGGATGGTCAACCGGCTCATCGAGCCGACCAGCGGCCGGGTGCTGGTCGACGGCCAGGACGTGACCAGGGTCGATCCGGTGCGGCTGCGGCGGACCATCGGCTACGTGATCCAGAACGTGGGGTTGTTCCCGCACCAGACGGTCCGGGCCAACGTCGGCACCGTGCCGCGGATGCTGGGCTGGGACAAGGCCCGCATCGCCGAGCGCACCGACGAGCTGCTGGACCTGGTCGGGCTGGAGCCGGGGCGGTACGCCGCCCGCTACCCGCACGAGCTGTCCGGCGGCCAGCGCCAGCGGGTCGGGTTCGCCCGCGCGCTCGCCGCGGATCCGGTGGTGCTGCTGATGGACGAGCCGTTCTCGGCGGTCGATCCGATCAACCGGGGGCGGCTGCAGGACGAGTTCCTCCGGCTGCGCCAGAGCGTGCGCAAGACGACGATCCTGGTCACGCATGATTTGCAGGAGGCGATCAAGCTCGGCGACAAGATCGCCGTGCTGTCCGACCACGCGCGCCTGGAGCAGTACGCGACCCCCGCGGAGCTGCTGGCGAACCCGGCGAACGCCTTCGTCGAGCAGTTCGTCGGCGAGGACCGCGGCATCATGCGCCTGTCGGTGACCCCGATCCCCCGCGACCGCCTGCACCCCCTCGATGGAGCCCTCGGCGACCTGCCCACGGTGCCCGCCGGCGCGACCCTGCGCGTCGCCTTCGGCGCGATGCTGGCCGCGGGGGCCGGCGCGGTGATGGTCCGCGACGGCGACGAGCCGATCGGGGTGTTGTCCGCCGCCGATGTACAGGTGGCGCTCGCCGAGGTCGACACAGCACACCGGTGAACAGCGCGAAGACCGGCGCCGGGGTCCGTCGCCGGTCTTCTGGTCAGCGCGTCACGGACGCCGGCCGGCCATGGAGGCCAGACCGATGATCCAGCCGACGATGAGGCCGTATCCGGCGCCACCGGTGGCGTTGACGACCGCGCTGCTGACCGATGCGTCTGCCAGCAGGAACGCGGTGATGAGGGCGGCCAGGGCGGCCGCAAAGATGTAGGCGGCCCAACCGGTCAGGATCGCCGAGATGGTGCCGCGCGCGCTGGCGAGCTGCGCGCCGACGAGCAGGGTGATGAAGACCGCGGTGAACAGGACCAGCAGGATCGCCTTCAGATCGGCGGCCAGCAGGTCACGCACGGACTGGTCGGTGTCGAAGTTCCAGGCCGGCCAGGCCAGGGTCTCCAGGAACAGACCGCGGTTGCCCGAGTTGACCCAGTCGACGTACCAGGGGCTGCCGAAGATCAGCACCAGCAGGAACACCACCAGGGTGCCCGCGCTTGACGCGGTGCGGTAGCGCGAACGAGTAACTGCCATGCCCGGGATTAGTCCCGGGAAACAAATTTTGTAAACAGATACCGGTAGTTACTTCGATGCCGACATCAGGTAGTCGATGAAGGCCGCCCGGACCAGCGGCTCCGACTCGCCGTAGGTGTGGTCGGTGACCTCGCGCCAGAGCGCGACGACGTCGTCGACCGTGGCGTCCAGCGAGCCGAGCCAGCCGTCCTGCGTCTCGTCGTTGCTGGACGTGACGTGCTTGAACAGGTCCCAGAAGAACTTCACGTCGCGACGCTGCCGGGCGAGGCCGAACGCGCGTTCGCGGAGTTCCTCGGTGGGCAGCGCGTCAAGCTCGGCGAGGGTGGCGTCGGTCATGACATCAGCTTAGCGAGCCGGGCGCCGCCGTCAGCGACTGCTGCCCCACCGCTCCTCGACGCCCCAGTCCTCGTCGGTGGTGCGGGCCGGCAGCTGGCTCGTCCAGCCCCCGGTGCGCGAGGCCGACCAGCCGTTGTCGGGCTCGGCCTGACTGGCGCCGTAGCCGCCGGTCGAGGAGGTCCCGGGGGTCCAGACCTCTTCCTCGACCGCGTCCTCGGCGGCGGCCCGCGGCCGGCCGAACGTCTCAACCAGCCGGGTCACGACCAGCCCGATCGCGATCGCACCGCCGCCGACCGCCAGCGGCGAGATGTTCCACTGCTCGGCGGTGGAGTACTGGAACAGCACCGTCATCGCGGCAACGGCCAGGACGGTGCCGAAGACGCCGCCGCGGCGGCCATAGGCGGAGGTCCCGCCGACCAGGGCGGCGCCGAGGGCGAGGACCGTGGTGGACAGACCGGCCGCGGCCATGCCGTTCTCGGTCGTGGCGATCTCACGCACGTCGAGGGCGGTCAGCACGCCGGCGGCCGAGGCGAACAGGGCGGAGCCGGCGATCGCGAGGCCGGTGATGGTGGCCGCGCCGCCGCCGCGGCGCCGGGCCGGGTCGGCGACCGGGCGGAAGCGCCCGACGGCGCGGCGGACCGGCCGGATCAGGCCCACAGCGCTGCCGACGGCCCCGACCGCGATGACCGCGAGCATCCAGTACAGCGCCTGGTCGTGCGGGTCGTACGCGCCGGCGACGACCTGCTCCGCGTTCTGGTCGGCGATCCAGGCCATGAGCGCGACCGCCACGCCGAAGCTCGCCGCCCAGCCGGGCACGTGGAAGCCGACGACCAGGACCGCGATCACCACGCCGACGCCGAGCGCGACGAGGGCGGTGATCGCGGCGGTCATCGCCAGGCCACGGTGGGAGTTGTCGGCGAAGAACAGGGCCGATGCGTACGCGATCGGGCCGAGCGCCAGGTTGGCCGCGCCGGCGCGCAGGGTCAGCCCCATGGCGATCGCCACGAGCCCCAGCTCTGCCCCGGCGAGCAGGAGCGACTCGAACTCGGCGCCGCGCAGCGCCTCCGGCCGGGCGTCATGCAGCAGGAACAGCAGCGACGCGGTGGCGAGCAGGAGCACCATCTCCCACAGCGCGTGCACCGCCAGCCGGTCGCGGCCGGGCTCGCCGTGCTCGGGGTCGTCGAAGACGTCGTCGAGCTGCGCCGGGCTGGGCGTGGCGCGCCTGGCGGCCAGGCCCAGCGTGCTCTCCGTCGGCGGCACGCTGTAGTCCGTGCCCGCCGAGTACCCGCCGGGGGTGTAAACCGACTGATTGGAGACGCCGAGCGTCGGTGCGTCCTCGGGCACGCCGCCCGAGCGGAAGTCGGGTTCCTCGCGGAACCCGGGCTCGCCGCGGAACCGCGAGTCGTCGTACGCCATCGCGCGCGCCTCCTGCCAGCCGACGACCGGTACGGGTCGCACAGTAACCGCGGATCGTGACGCGCGACAGTCTTTGGGCGAGGAAGTCGCCAGTGTTTGTTCCAGATGTCTATCGATCGAGGCTTTCGTCCGGCGAGCGATCGCCCTCCTGGCGCCCGTCCAGGCGGCCCTGCCTGGGAAGATCCTTGTCCCGCGGGCTCGGTGGCACCCGGCAGGCCCGCTCCAGCCACAACGCGGCGGCAAGCAGGACGATCGATCCCGCGACGCCGAGCAGCGCCTGCGGCAGGTTCTCCGAGACCTTGGCCAGCACGCCCCGCTGGGTCAGCAGCCATGAGGACATGCCCAGGTAGAGACCGCCGAACAGGGCCGCGACCAGCGCGGATGCCTTACCGAGGACGGCGTACCGGGCGACCACCAGCGGCTGCAGCGGGCCGGCGCCCTCCTTGCGCAGGATCCGGTTGCGGGTCGAGTACGCCTCGAAGCCCTCGAAGATCGCCAGTCCGATCAGGGTGAGCGGCGGCAGCCAGGGCAGCGTCGGCAGGCTGTTCCACAGGCTGCTGATGCCGATCCAGGACAGCGCGGTGGTCGCGAGTGCCGCGATGACGAGGGTGGCCGGCCGGGTCGGCTCCATCCGGCCCTTGGGTCCGGTCGCGTTCGGTTCGTCGGGTGACGGCGTGGCCATCGGCTCGGCTCCAGATCACGAATCGAGGTGGATGTCTTCCCGCGGGCGCAGGTCGGCGAGGTCGGCGGCCACCGGGGCGCTCCGGACCAGGTCGTAGAGCCAACCGTGGCCCGGCAGCTGCCCGTAGGGCTGGATGTCGAGCCACGGCCGGAGCACGAACGCCCGCAGATGTGCCCGTGGGTGGGGCAGGGTCAGCTCCGGGTCGTCGGTGGTGACCGGCCGGTCGTCGTCGTCCCAGACGGCGATGACGTCTACGTCAAGCGTACGCGGGCCGAACCGGCGCGCCGGGTCCCGGACGCGACCGGCCGCGTCCTCCAGGCGGTGGGCCCGGTCGAGCCAGTCCCTGGGGCGCGCGGCGGGGTCGACGGCGAGCAGGACCGCGTTGAGGTAGTGCGGTTGGTCGGCGTCGCCCCACGGGGGTGTCTCGTACACGCCGGAGACCGCGACCACGACGTCGCCGAGCCCGGCCACGGCGCCGCGCAGGTTGGCCTCGCGGTCGCCGAGGTTGCTGCCCAGCGCAAGCACCGCCCTGGTCACGCCGGCACCTCCGCTGCGCTCCGGCACCGCCGCGAGCCAAACCGAGCCCCTGGTTCGCGGCCCGAGCCGCTCCGCTGGCCGCTCACGCCGGCACCTCCGCTGCGCTCCGGCACCACCGCGAGCCAAACCGAGCCCATGGTTCGCGGCCCGAGCCGCTGCGCTGGCCGCTCACGCCGGCACCTCCGCTGCGCTCCGGCACCACCGCGAGCCAATACTGAGCCCCTGGTTCGCGGCCCGAGCCGCTCCGCTGGCCGCTCACGCCCGCTCCCGGCGGATCGTGACGGCCACGTCGGCGAACTCGTGCGGGATCGGGGCCTGCGGCTTGTGGACGGTCACGGTCGCGGCCCGTACCCGCGAATCCGCCAGGCACACGTCGGCGAGGCGGTGCGCGAGGGTCTCGATGAGGTTGACCGGCTCGCCCGCCACCACCTCGACGAGACCGCCGGCCAGCTCGCCGTAGTGCACGGTGTCGGTGACGTCGTCGGACGCCGCGGCCGGGGCGAGGTCGAGCTCCAGGACCACGTCGATCACGAAGTCCTGCCCGTCGCGGCGCTCGAAGTCGAACACGCCGTGGTTGCCGCGCACCCGCAGCCCGGTCAGGGTGATCCGGTCGGCCGTCATCGCACCATCCGTCGTCGCTGTCATCGTGCCGCCTGTACGGCCTGCCACACCTTGATCGCGTCCACGTTGCCACGGACCTCGTGGACCCGCACGCCCCAGGCGCCCGCGGCGACGGCGAGCACGGTCGTGGCGATCGTGGCCGCCTCCCGCTCCTCGGTCGGGCGCGGCGAGCCGTCGGCGGCCTCCAGGAGCCGGCCGAGGTGGGACTTGCGGCTGGATCCGACGAGCACCGGGTGCCCGAGCGCGACGAGCTCCGGCAGGTGCGCGGCCAGCCGCCAGGTGTGCTCGGCCTTCTTGGCGAACCCCAGGCCCGGGTCGAGAATCAGCCGTTCGGGTGCCACGCCGGCGGCGACGGCCTCGTCGACCCGCTCCAGCAATTCGGCACACACCTCTTTCACGACATCGTCATAAACGGCTAAATCGGCCATTCTTCGCGAATGCCCACGCCAATGCATGAGGACCCAGGGGCAGCCGGCCTCGGCGACCACCCGCGCCATGTCGGGGTCGGCCAGGCCGCCGGAAACGTCGTTGACCAGGGCCACCCCGGCCGCAACGGCCTCGGCGGCGACCGACGCGCGGGTGGTGTCGATGCTCATCGTGACCCCGGCCGCGGCGAGCTCGCGGATCACCGGCAGGACCCGGTCGAGCTCGGTCCGCGCATCGACGCGGTCCGCGCCGGGGCGGGTGCTCTCACCGCCGATGTCGATCACGTCGGCGCCCTCGCCGACCATCTGCATGGCGTGCTCGACGGCGGCACCGAGCCCGGCGTAGCGCCCCCCGTCGGAGAAGCTGTCCGGGGTCACGTTGAGCACCCCCATGACCACGGGGGAAGGACGGCGAAGGAGCGTCACCTGAATGAAGGTACTCACCTTCGTTCTGTCACCTGTCCCCCACCAGGGGTAACCGCCCGGACGCCTCATCAGCCACACTGATCACGGACCGGTCAGCTTGTTGGATAGAGGGCCGCAACGTACTCTCTGCAAGTGAACGTTATTCGGACCGTTAAACCCGACAATGGGCATTTAGCAGGGCAAACGCCCGGATAAGGTTCCGCTGGAGGGCGACACAGCAGCCGGGGTTGTATGACCGGGTCGTCTTATCAGCGAGGCTTAACGCGCGGCGTGCACCTCGCCCGTCGCGCCTCCGGGGAGGTCTGATGATGTTGTTGGAGATCGGCCAGGCGTTGTGGGGGGAGACCACCCGCGTCGCGGACGCCATCGCTCTGGCCCCGTCGCCGAACCCCGAACCGAAGACGATCAACACCGACGGCATCCTGGACTTCTTCACGACGAAGATCGTGCCGATCCTCCTCGCCGCGCTCGGCGTCATCTTCATCGGCCGGGCCAGCAAGGGTGAGGTCTCCCGGGTGCTGACGAGCTCCGCCATCGCGATCATCGGGCTGGCCTTCGTGGCCGGCGCCGCGTCGCTGTTCTTCTTCGGCGACTCGCTCGTCAAACTGCTCTTCAACTAGAGCTGCCGTGCCCTCCTGGCCTCACTGCCGAGACGAGTGAACAAGACATGCGGCTGCGCACCGACGACGACATCTACCGGGCCCGCCTGGTCTACCTCGGGCCGCCCGGCTACACCCTGCCCATCCAGCTGCCGTATGCGCAGTACGGGGTGTTCGCGCTGCTGGTGCCGCTGTTCATGTTCATCCGCTACCTGATCACCCTGCAGGTCGATTACTTCCCCGCATACGAGATCGCCCTCGCGATCGTGGCGACGTCGCTGATCTTCCGCTACGTCGACCCCGACCGTCCCGCCCGGATGGTGGTCCGCACAGCCCTGACCGACTGGCGCCACACTCGGGAGCCGAGCCGCGAGCAGCGCGATGCCAAGCTCGTGGCCACCAGGGTGCGGATCCGCCCGGAACTCACCGGTGATCTCGCATGACCAACCCGCCTCCCCGTCGCACCGGGGGCTACTCGAACCAGCCCGACGCGGATGACGACGCTGCGCACACGTCTGATTACGACGGCGGCTTGAGGGCCGCCGCCGAGGGCGGTCGCGTGGCGATGTTCCGCGGACCGGCCCGCGGCCCGGCGGCCGATCGCCCGGCGAGCGCGCCACCCGCGGCCGACGTCGACTCGCCGTTCCTCGGCCTGTTCGACGACCCGCCCGGCGGGCGCCCGCGCGACCGGGTGAAGGCCCTGGACCCCGGCGGCAGCCGGCCGGTCTCGGGCATCCCGGTCTCGGCGGCGCCGTCGTCGGGTGCCGGGGCCGGACGGGCCCCGGAGGACCTGCGCGCCCCCAAGCGGGTGGCGCAGCGGACCGAGGCGCTGCCGGCGAACGGGCACGAGACGGGTGGGCAGGAGCGGCGGCAGCTGGGCCGGCCGCCCGTGGAGCGGTACCCGGCCGGCGCGGCGCAGCCCGCGCTGCCGTCCGCGGCGGCGCCGCCTGCTGGGCCTGCTGGGCCTGCTGCGCCGTCGCGTGCGTCGCTGCCGCCTGGTTCCCGGTCCGACGCGTCGCGGATCGATGCGTCGCGTATCGATCCATCGCGGATCGATCCGTCGCGGATCGACGCGTCGTTGTCGGCTGCGGAGCGGCTGGAGCGCAGCGGGGAGCGTCCGGGGTATCCCGAGATCCTCGACTGGAGCGGCGAGCACCCGCGCCTGCCGGGTCGGCCCGGGGTCGCCGATCGGCAGCCCGCCCAGCGGCAGCCGGACCGTTCCTCCCGTCTGCCGAGCCGGCCGTCGGGCGGAGGCGCCAGTCGTACACCTGCGAAAAACAATGGCAAGGTGGTGCCGGGCCGGGAGATCGTGCCGCCGGCGCGCAGGACGCAGTCGGACCCGCCCGGGCGCAAGCAGCCCAGCCTGCAGCAGCGACCGGCGGCGGTCAAGCCCGGCCGGCGCACCCCGCTGGAGCGCACCCCGAAACCGCGGCACAATGATCGGCAGGCCTCGATCGACCTGGCGATCACGGAGATCGCCGGGCACCTGACGTTCACGCCGAACACCGTCACCGCGTGGTACTGGCTGCCCGAGGTCCGCTGGGCGTTCCGCCCCGACGCCGAGCGCGAGGCGCTGCTGTCGGCGATCTCCGAGCAGTACGCCGGGCTCGCCGGCTTCCGCCTGCACCTGCGGCGCACCACCAAGCCGTTCCCCGCCGACCAGTGGGCCCGCGTGGTGGACAACAACACGCCGTATCCGCTGCCGTCCGCGGGCGCCGGCCCGTCGTGGGCCGACCACCTGGTCGCCGCGCAGAAGCACCTCCTGGCGATCAACCACGCCGAGGGCCAGACCTACCTCGGCATCTCCTTCGCCCGGCGCACCCTCGGCGACACGTTCGCCGAGCGCATCGGCTCGCTCTTCCGCCGCGGGGTCGCCGACGCCGAGCGGCGCCGGATGGCCCGCACGGTCGAGCAGTTCGACGAGGTCCTCGGCGCGTTCGGCATGCGCGGCCGGCGGGTCACCGCGTTCGAGCTGGAGTGGCTGCTCTACCGGTCGGTCGCGCTGTGCATGTCCCCGCCGGGGCACATCACCACCCTCGACGGCGCCTGGGACCGCGGCGACCTGCTGGCCCTGACGGAGCAGGTCGAGCGCTACCGCACGCCGTACGGCTCCACGGTCAAGCTGGTCAACCGCGTCAGCGGCGAGGAGCGGCACGTCGCGGTCCTCACCGTCGGCCGGATGGAGCCCCTGGAGATCCCCGAGCGGCACGAGCCGTGGCTGCACTTCCACGAGCGGCTGCCGTGGCCGATGGAGATCTCCTCGCGGATCGACATCCTCGGCCCCAACGACTCCTTCCGCAACCTCGAGCACCGGCTCCGGCTGATCCGCTCCCAGCAGGCCGACTACAGCGAGCACGGCATCGACGCGCCGCCGGAGCTGGAGCGTCTCGCCAAGCGCGCCCTCACCATCGGCGACGAGATCAGCACCGGCCTGCCCGTCGACTCCTCCCGCGCGCACGGCTGGCACCGCATCGCCGTCGGCGGCCGTACCCGTGAGGAGTGCCTGGAACGGGCCCGCCGAGTCACCCAGATGTACTCCCGGGAGATGCGCATCGCCCTGCAGCACCCCAAGCAGCAGGACTGGCTGGCCCGCGAATTCATCCCCGGCGAGCCCCTCGCGAACACCGGGTACCTGCGCCGCATGCCGGTGAAGCTCTTCGCCGCCGCCCTGCCGCAGGCCGCCTCCACCGTCGGCGACCGCCGCGGCGACCTCATCGGCCGCACCGCCGGCACCTCGCGCCGCCCCGTCTTCCTCGACCTGCACTTCCCGATGGAGGTCCGCGAGCGCTCCGGCCTGGCCGTGTTCGTCGCCGAGCCCGGCGGTGGCAAGTCGACCCTCATGGGCGCGCTCGGGTACCTGAACGCCCGCCGCGGCGTGCAGGTGACCCTGCTCGACCCGTCCGGCCCGCTGGCCCGGCTGTGCGCGATGCCGGAGCTGGCGCCGTACTCCCGCGTACTCAACCTCACCGGCTCCGAGCAGGGCACCCTCGCGCCGTACTCACTGATCCCCACCCCGCAGCGCGGCCACTACGCCCCTGGCGCGGCCGGCGACCGCGAGTTCGAGATCGCCATCTCCAACGCGCGCGCCGAGCGCCGGATGCTCGTGCAGGACATCTGCATGATGCTGGTCCCGCCGCAGGTCGCCCGCGAGGCGACGACCGCGACCATGCTCCGCCACGCCGTGCGCCAGGTCCCGGCCGAGGAGTCCTCCACCCTCGAGGACGTCATCCGCTCCCTGCGCGACACCGGCGACCACGACGCCCTGGAGCTGGGCAACCTGCTCCTGGACACCGCCGAGATGCCCCTCGCCATGCTCTTCTTCGGCACCCCGCCCCCCGGCCTCCTCGGCGCCGACGCGACCCTCACCGTCATCACCATGGCCGGGCTCCGCCTGCCCGACCTCAAGATCGAGCGCGAGTACTGGTCGGCCGAGGAGTCCCTCGCCCTGCCCATGCTGCACACCGCCCACCGCCTCGCCGTACGCCGCTGCTACGGCGGCGACATGACCCAGCGCAAGCTGGTCGGCCTCGACGAGGCCCACTTCATGGAAGGCTGGCGCTCCGGGCGCTCCTTCCTCGTCCGCCTCGCCCGCGACTCCCGCAAGTGGAACCTCGCGGCGCTGGTCGCCTCGCAGAACCCGAAGGACATCCTCGGCCTCGACGTGCAGAACCTCGTCTCGACCGTCTTCGTCGGCCGCATCGCCGAGGACAGCGAGATCGCTGCGGAGGCGCTGCGCCTGCTGCGCGTGCCCACCGACGTCGGCTACGAGCAGACCCTGGCCGCGCTCTCCCAGGCGGACACCGCCTCCTCGTCGCGCCTCGGTTTCCGCGAGTTCGTCATGCGCGACGTGGACGGCCGCGTCCAGAAGGTCCGCGTCGACGTCTCGTACGTCCGGGACCTCCTGCGGTACCTGGACACCACACCGGGGGGTACACCCGTCGACGGCACCGTCGGCGGCGAGGTCGTGGACGTCCACGACGACGACCCGGAGGTCGACAGGTGAGACGCCTGCCCGTGTATGCAGCGGTGATCATCGTAACCGCGATGGCAACGTTGTTCGGCGGACCGGTAGGGGCAGCGAACGCAGCACCAGCGCCAGCACGGGCCCCCGGAGACCCACTGTGCTCGGTCGAAGAGTGGCGGGTACCGGGGAACTTCCAGAATTGTGCAGATCGACTACAGGTTGATATCCAGTCTCGGATTAGCTGTTTGGATGCGCCGACACCAAGCGCACCAGATTCCGGCATGGCCGGCTGGTTCTCCCAACAACCAACAACACCCGAAGCGTCCCGTATGCGTTTTCGGTACAGTGAATACGGCTACGCCGGATACGACTTTACTACTTATGATCTTAAGTGCGCCTCGGTGGTAACGAACCCCAGCGCGGAGTTCGAAAACACGATAGCTAACGGAGAGTTCCTATTTGCCACTTCCGTCATCGGCGCATCTAACGCTTTGCGTGAACGCGCATGGGACCCATCCTACATGTGGGGTTGGGCGGAACCCCTGGTTGAGCAGGCAACAAAGGCCGTTTACGAAAAAGTCTTTACAGCATTCGGGGCAGTTACAATCTCAATTGTTGGCCTCTACCTTCTGTGGCGCTCCCGCCAGTCTGACCTCTCGAATGCAGTAACGACTGCGGGCTGGGCGATCTTCATCATGGTTCTCATTACGGGAATCGCGAAGTGGCCGACATTAGCGGCCAGCCTCGCAGACAAGACGCTTGTATCGAGCCTCGGCGTTATTCATGATGCGGTCGGCCCTCCCTCTCAAGAGATCTCTCCCGACAAGTGCCGCAACCCCGATCCTTACGCCTGCACAGATCCCCGACCCCCAGCGGTCAGAGCAAGCAATACTGTTGTTGATGGACTCCTATATCGAAACTGGCTGCGGGGAACTCTCGGCTCCGACGACAGCCTGACCGCAACAAAGTACGGGCCTGCTTTGTACGACGCGAAGTCCTTCTCATGGCAGGACATCGAGAAGATCCGATCAGACGAACGACGTGCAGCAAAAGAAGAAGAGCAGCGAATCCTCGACGGACGCCCAGGGCCCGCGATTGAGTCCCCCATGCGGAAGATCGTTACCGAGGAAAAGAAGCAACGCTGGATGCGGATCGCTGAACAGATTAAGACGGAAGACCCTGAGGCATACGAACACATGCAGGGCAGCAAAGGCATGGACCGCATCGGGGCGGGGTTCCTGGCTATCCTCTCCGCCCTGTTCTTTGCGCTCTTCGACATCACTGCTTCGGTGCTGGTGATCCTTGGGTTCCTGATCTTCCGGTGGGCGGTCATCGCGTCGCCGATTTTGGGGACCGTGGGGCTGCTTCGGCCAGCCAACGCTGGGCTGCGACGGCTCGGCAACGCGGTCATCGCGGCAATGTTCAACATCATCATCTTTGGCACCGGCTCCGCCATCTACCTGTTCGCGGTCAGTTTGATTCTTGGTACTGCGTCGCTGGCTGGATGGCTGCAGGTGCTGCTGATCTGGCTCACCGGGGTCGTCGGCTGGCTGCTGCTGCGCCCGTACCGCCGGATCACGCAGCTCGGCGGCAAAGACTCCACGAGGGCCATTACCTCCGCCGGTAGCTGGCACCGTTTGTTCCTTCGTGACGTGCGCCAGGCTGCCGCTCTGAAACTCGTCGATGCTGGCGGTACCAACGAACCCCGGCAGCGAGGCGAAAGCGGAACGGTACAACAGCGGCCGGAATCACGGGACGAGGATCCGTTGTCGGTGGGTGCTGGTGAACGGACCACGGGCGCCGGGGAACGGGTGCCGCGCCCCGAGGAAAGGCCGGTGCGGCAGGACAGTCCGCAGCGCCAGCGGCGGGATCCGGTGTGGGAAGAGCCGGATTCACCGGCGGAGACGGCGCCGTCGTATTCGATTTACCGACCCGACTCGGACCGGTCCACGGCGGACCGGACGCCGGCTCGACGGCCGGAGTCGGCGAACCTGCCGGGGTGAGCATTCATGCGTACGGTTCTGCGACTGCTCGGCACGCGGTACGGCATCGCGATGGTGCTCATTGTCGTGGTGCTCGTGGTCGTGGGATTCGGTCGTACTGTATTCACCGATGATGATGCATCCCGCAATGATGTGCTCGGTCCGACCGTCGCTCCGGTGACGACGACGCCGGATCCGTTCAGTTCGCTCGGTGATGACGGGGTGCAGGACGAGCCGGCCTCGGCCGCGCCCTCGCTGAGCAAAGGAGCCGCGGATGCCGGTACTGTGGCCACCCGATTTGCCAAAACGTGGATCCGCAAGCCCGGGGTGACCGGGGACCAGTGGCGTGCGGCACTGAAGCCTGACGCGTCGAGCGAATTGATGGAGGACCTCGCCGACACCGATCCGCTCGACGTTCCGACCGCGACAATCACCGGTGCGACGGTACTGGAGGAGTTCGGCCAGGCCGTGACCGCAAAGGTACCGGCTGACGGCGGAACAATCGTGCTGCAGCTCGAGGCCATCAACGGGCGTTGGTTGGTCACCTCGCTGGACTGGGAGGTGGCGTGAGCGACTTCGAATCCACTAGTGAGGACGGCGGCCGGCGCAGAATCCGGCCGGCGTTGCTGATCGCGCTCGCCGCGGTGCTGGCGCTGGTCTGCTGCGGCGGCGGCGTCGTCTCGTTCTTCCTCGACGCCGCGACAAAGACCGCCACCTATGACGCAGGCTGCGGCAACGGCAAGCTGGTCGATGTTTCGGCGGAAATGCCGAACCACCGCCGGCTCGGTCCGGAGCAGGTGCGCAACGCCGCGATCATCGTACGGGTCGGGCAGGACATGAACGTACCTCCGCGGGGTTGGGTCATTGCTGTGGCGACCGCGATGCAGGAGTCGTGGCTGAAGAATCTGCCGCATCTCGGCAAACGCAACGACCACGATTCGCTGGGGTTGTTTCAGCAACGGCCGAGCACCGGATGGGGCACACCCGAGCAGATCATGGATCCCAACTACGCGTCGCGGAAGTTCTACGAGAAGCTGGTGACCATTCCCGGCTGGCAGACCATGAGCCTGACACGGGCCGCACAGAAGGTGCAGCGCAGCGCGTACCCCAACGCATATGCCAAACACGAGGAACTGGCGTCGACAGTCGTCAACTCATTGACGGGCGGCGCTGCACGCGCCGTCGGCGACCAGACCGATCTGCAGTGCGTCAACGCCGGGCAGATCGCCGCGTCGGGATGGACGGCGCCGGTCAAAGGAAAGGTCGGCTCGGGGTTCCGCACGGCATCGCGGCCGACCCACCAGGGCGTCGACCTCATCGTGCCGCGGGGCACCGTCATCCACGCCGCCGCGGCGGGCCGCGTCATCAAGGTCCGCTGCGACGCGATCGGCCCGAATGGCAGGCAGTGGGGCTGCGACCGGGACGGCTCGCCATCGGTCCGCGGCTGCGGCTGGTTCGTCGACATCCTGCACGCGAATGGCATCATCACCCGGTACTGCCACATGGTGAAACAACCGAGCGTCGTGGTCGGCCAGAGCGTCGCGCCGGGCCAGGAAATCGGGCTGTCGGGCACATCAGGCCATTCCTCGGGTCCCCATCTGCACTTCGAGACGCACCGTAACAATGATTCGAGCAAGAACGGCGCCGTCGATCCAGTGCAGTTCATGCAGCTGATGGGTGCACCGTTGGGAGCCGAACCGTGAGCGATTTCCCCGGTGAGGGTGACCTTCCCGACTGGGACTTGATCGCGGGCAACAGCGAGCGGGCCCCAGCGGGCATCGAGCTGGTGCCGGCGACCGCCGCTCGGGACCTGCGCGGCCGGCGGGCGATGATCGGTTTACCAGGCCTCGGCTGGCGCGGCGACCTACGCGTCGACGACGCCGTGGTGCAGGCGAGCCGTACCTATGTGCCGGTGCTGCCGGAGCAGGAATGGTACCGGGCGGAATCGGAACAGACCGAGGTCTTCGCGCCGCTGGTGCCGGTTGAGCGCGTTTGGGTGGAGCGGGTTTCCGCTTCGGTGACGCCTGCCGGGGACGATGTGGATCTGGTGGGACGGCTGGTGTCGCTTGACGCACCGCCAGTTCGACCGCCGCGGCCCGTGCGTGCGGTGGGGGCTGTGACGGGGTTGCGGGTGGTTCGGCTGCCCGGGCCGGATGACAAGGTCGGCCGAGACGAGCGGGACCTGCGGGCCGTTACGGAGCCGTACAACAGCGCGGAGGGTGATATTTGCGTTCGGGTCTGCAAAGAGTTGGACTGGTACCGGTGGGCGTGGAGCGGACAGGCACCGAAAACCCTCGAACTCCCGATCCACCTGCTGTGGGTTGAATAGCTAAGAAACTACTTCTGCGCCACACACTCTCCAGCCATCTTGCTTAACGAGGCGAAAGCGCCACTTCTGCACACGAATCGAATCTCGGCCGTTTTCTTCTGGAATAATAGTGTTGATATTTGCACGTATATCGGCAACATCATCACTACCACTTACATCAAGGTCCGACAGTGACGTACTGATCGAGATGCTATACTTACGCTCCAGTTGTTCAATCTCGTTCAACGCCGCGCTGACTGCCTGCAGTTGCGGCGACGAGCATTCGAAGACACTTGCACGGACCGAATCGCGTCGGTCAAAGCGTGCGCTGACATATTGCTGCAGCGTTGCAGACGGGCTACTACGTTCTGGTTGGGTGGCTTTGTCGTACAGGACGTAAGCGGTGATCGAGCCACCCAAACACAAGCCCATCGCCACAACGGCTATCACCAGGAGCAGGGTCTTGCGGAAGCCCAGGCCGCGTTTCGGGGCCTCCGGCGGGCGTGGAGGTACGGCACCCGGGCGGCCGAGTGGCTCGTCCTTGCCGATGACCTCGCCCTCGAGCACCTCGTCGTTGCCGGGACGGGATCTGGGGATCGACCTGCCCTGATCGATGCTCGGTTCGTGAGGCTTCGATGGGTCCACGCACAAGAGGCTATCCGCCCGCGGAAGAACAGGCATCCTCCCGCGCCGCGCAACGACCATGCCCGTCAGACACGACGGCCACACCGTCGAAACTGCGGCAACCACGCCCGTCGGACACGACGACCATGCCCGTCAGACACGACGGCCACACCGTCACTGCGGCAACCACTGCGCCTCAACACAGGTTCAACCAACACCGGCAAGGACCCGTCGCAGCGACCGCAAGATCGAAAGACGGCGTGCAAGCTTTCCCAACCACACCCCGTACCTGCGGGAACACAAGACTCCCAGTGCGCCTACTGACTGGTTCCGCGGTCTGCGTTACCGTTCCCGCATCTGCTGGATCGGAAAGGGGCACGGTGGCACGCCTGCGGGCACGGATCGAGCGAGCGGCTGCGCTGCATCGGCACACCGCTGCCCTGGTCGCCGCCGCCGGGCCGATCCTCGATGGTTACTCGCCGAGTGCGGCGCCGACGGGGCAGTACGCGGAGCAGCACGACCTCACGGCAGAGCTGCGGGCCGACGCGAACCTGCTGGCCCCGGGGTGGCTGGGCGCGCAACTGGACGCGCTCGCGCCGACCACGCCGCTCGGGGGGCCCTTGCCGCCGACGTTCGTGCGGGTCGGGCAGGCGCATCCGCTGGACGACGCGCGGTTCCCGGTCGTGGTGCCGCTGCTGCGGGCGGGGCACATCGCCATCGACGCCGATGCCAGGGACAGTCGGGTCGCGGGGTTGCTGCGCAGCCTGGTGCTGCGGCTGCTGGCCTCGTCGCCGCCGGGGTCGGTGCGGATCCGGGCCGTCGACGCGGTTGATTCGGGGGCCACGTTCGGGTGGTTCACCGGCATCGAGTCGATCATGCCGCCGCCGGTGAGCGACGCGGAGGGGTTGCGCGCGGTACTGGATGAGGGTGAGCAATGGCTCGCCACTCGGACGGACGGGCCGGGGCCGACGCTGCTGATCGTGATCGCGTCGCTGCCCGAGCTGACCGAGGGCCGGGACCTGGCGAGGATCGCCGGGTTGGCGCACGCGGGGCCGGCCGGACGGTTGCACCTGATCGCCGCTGGGTGGCCGCCGCCGCCGTTGACCGCCGAGACGACGCAGGCGCCGCTGCCGCACGCCACGCAGATCGCGATCCGCAACCCGCACGCGTGGGTGGGTGACCCGCCCGGCGCCACGTTCTCCGGCACCGGCGTGACGCCGGCCAGGCTCAACGCTCCGGTCTACCTCGACCCGGATCCGCCCGCCGATCTGGTACGCCGGGTCTGCGCCCAACTGAGCGGCCCCTGGGGCTCCCCGCCGGCCCAGGTGGGTGAGCCGAGCCGGACCGCGTGGCTCAACTACGTGGCCGCGGGGCAGCGGCTCGACGCGGTACGGCGCGAGGTGATCGCGGTGGTCGCGGAGCACAAGGCGGCGCTGAAGGCGGCCCGCGACGACCTGTCCGCGATCCGGGCCAAGCTCGCCCACCACCAGGCGTACCTGACCGAGGTCGCCCGGGAGGTCAGGGGCCGGCCGTTCGAGGTCGTGCCGAGCTGGCAGGAGACGCAGACCGCCGCGGCGGTGCTGACCGGCGCGGCCCAGCCTGCCGGGCGCCGCCGTGGTGCCGCGCCGGCCCCGGCCTCGGCGCCGGCGGCGTCCTACCCGCAGCAGGGCTCCCGCACTGCGACGCTGCCCGTCAGCGCGCCGCCCGCGGCGCCCGGTGTGACCAGCCCGGCGCCGCCACCGCCGACGGGCAACCTGTACCTGGGCAGCACCGCGGGCAACACCGGCGCGATCATGGGCCCGTTCCAGCAGTACCCCGGCACCGGCGCATTGCACGGCCCGACCGGCGCGCAGCCGGTCTACCGCACCCCGGTGAGCGGAGTCCCGGCCAGACCGCCGGTGAGCGGGATCCCCGCCCGGCCCCCGGTGAGCGGAGTCCCGGGCCATCCACAAAGCCCGCAGACGAAGCAGGTCAGCGGCGTACCGGCATCCGTCGCCAACAACGCCACCGGAACCGGCACCGTGCGCCCTCTGAGCCCCCCAGCGCCCGATTCGCTGCCCGGCAGGGTGTCCCATGCCCTCCGCGTGGCGGCCGCCGGTCTGAAGCAGTCTGAGGCCGCGCTCGCCACACCGGAGCGGGCCGACACGGCGTCCAGCACGCGGGTCTGGATCAATGCCGCGGTGTACTTCACGTTCGCGGTGCTGGCGGCGGTCGTGCAGGTGCCGACGCTGCTGGCCGGTGAACGGTTCGACGAGATCAGTCTGCTGGCGCTGCCGTGCGCACTGGCACTGCCGGCGCTCGCCTTCGGGCTGGGCTGGCTGACGATCGGGGCGACGACCCGCCGCCCCACGGCGCGGACCCCGGTGATGGGCATGGCGATCAGCCTGCTGTCGCTGATCCCGATGATCGTGTTCGCCGCCGTGCTGTTCCTGGGCTGACCCCGCGAACAGCACGGACAACGGCGGCTGACCAGCGAACAGCCAGGCGGACGGAGAATCTAGCCGCGCAGGATGAGCGACATCGCCTCGGCGCGGGACTTGGCGTCGTCGCGCAGCAGCCCCCGCACGGCCGACGTGATCGTGCGCGAGCCACCCTTCTGAATGCCGCGCATCGACATGCACAGGTGCGTGCACTCGATGACCACGATGACGCCGCGCGGGTTGAGCTCGGTCATCAGCAGGTCGGCGATCTGCGAGGTGAGCCGCTCCTGCACCTGCGGGCGGCGCGCGTACACCTCGACGAGCCTGGCCAGCTTCGACAGCCCGGTGATGCGGCCGTCGTGGCCGGGGATGTAGCCGATGTGCGCGACGCCGTGGAACGGCAGCAGGTGGTGCTCGCACATCGACATGACCTCGATGTCGCGGACGAGGACGAGCTCCTCGTGGTCGGCCTCGAAGGTCGTGGACAGCACCTGGGCCGGGTCGACGCGCAGGCCGGCGAAGAGCTCGGCGTAGGCGCGGGCGACCCGGGCGGGCGTCTTGCGCAGGCCGTCGCGGTCGGGGTCCTCACCGACGGCGAGCAGGATCTCGCGGACCGCGGCCTCGATGCGCTTCAGGTCCACGTTGCGCTCGACCTCGACGCCGCCGAGCTTGCCGCTGACGAGCCGGGCCGCGACGTGGTCGAGCTCGATCCCGGCGTCGAGCGTGTCGGCGGGGTCCAGGGACGCACCGAGCCCGACGACACCGTCGTCGGGCTCGGTGCTGCTGATCTCGTTCAGTTCTTACCGTCCGTGGTCTCGCCGCCGCTGGTGATCCGCACGTGGTCACCGTCGCTGCTCAACCCGACCGGCTGGCCGATCTCGGCGCCGTTCGCGCCGGGCTCGAGGGCCCGCCGCCGGCGGCCGTTGCCGCTGTACGGAGCCATCGGCGGCCGCTTGACCACGCGGGCGCAGATGCGGGCCATGTCGGTCTGGGAGATGGTCTCCTTCTCGAACAGCTCCTCGACGATCTGGTCGAGGACGTCGCGGTACTCGACCAGGATCTCCCACGCCTCGTCGTGCGCGATCTCGATGAGGGCGCGCATCTCGCCGTCGATCTCGGCCGCGACCTTCTCCGAGTAGTCCCGCTCGTGGCCCATCGTGCGGCCCAGGAACGGCTCGCCGTCACCCACGCCGTACTTCACGGCGCCGAGCTTGGCGCTCATGCCGTACTCCGTGATCATGGAGCGGGCGAGCGCGGTCGCCTTCTCGATGTCGTTGCCGGCACCGGTCGTCGGCTCGTGGAAGACGAGCTCCTCGGCGGCCCGGCCACCCAGCGCGTAGGCCAGGGTGTCGATCATCTCGGAGCGGGTCTGCGTGTACTTGTCCTCGGTCGGCAGGACCAGGGTGTGGCCCAGCGAACGGCCGCGGGACAGGATCGTCACCTTGTGCACCGGCGCGGAGTGCGGCAGCGCCCAGGCGACGAGCGCGTGACCGCCCTCGTGATAGGCGGTGACCCGCTTCTCGTGGTCGCTCATGATCCGGGTGCGCCGCTCGGGGCCGGCGATGACCCGGTCGATCGCCTCTTCGAGGTAGTCGTTGGTGATCGCGCGCTTCTCGTTGCGGGCGGTCAGCAGCGCCGACTCGTTGATGACGTTGGCCAGGTCCGCGCCCGTGAAGCCGGGCGTGCGGCGGGCGACCGAGTCCAGGTCGACGTCGGGCGTGAAGGGCTTGCCCTTCGCGTGCACCCGCAGGATGGCCTTGCGGCCCTCCATGTCGGGGCGGTCGACGGCGATCTGCCGGTCGAAGCGGCCCGGCCGCAGCAGGGCGGGGTCGAGGATGTCGGGCCGGTTGGTGGCCGCGATCAGGATCACGCCGCCCTTGGTGTCGAAGCCGTCCATCTCGACGAGGAGCTGGTTGAGCGTCTGCTCGCGCTCGTCGTGCCCACCGCCCATGCCGGCGCCGCGGTGACGGCCGACGGCGTCGATCTCGTCCACGAAGACGATGGCGGGCGCGTTGGCCTTGGCCTGCTCGAACAGGTCACGGACCCGGGAGGCACCGACACCGACGAACATCTCGACGAAGTCCGAGCCGGAGATCGAGTAGAACGGCACCCCGGCCTCGCCTGCGACGGCGCGGGCCAGCAGCGTCTTACCGGTGCCGGGCGGGCCGTAGAGCAGGACGCCCTTCGGGATCTTGGCGCCGAGGGCCTGGTACTTCGCCGGGGCCTGCAGGAAGTCCTTGATCTCGTGCAGCTCCTCGACGGCCTCGTCCGAGCCCGCCACGTCGGCGAAGGTCGTTTTCGGCGTGTCTTTGGAGATCAGCTTCGCCTTCGACTTGCCGAAGTTGAGCACCCGCGAGCCGCCGCCCTGCATCTGCGACATGAACAGCAGCAGCAGCACGACCAGCACCGCGATGGGCAGCAGGTTGATCAGCAGGCTGACGAATATGTTGTCCTGCGTGACATTGACGTTGTACTGATCGAGCTTCTTGTCCGCCTGCAGCGTCGCGAGCTCGTTCTGGAGGTCGTCGGCGAACTGCGCGGAGAACTGCGTCTCGACCTTGTCCGTCTTGGTGTTCTTGATGGATTCCTTCGTCTTCAGGTCAAGCCTGAGCGTCTGCTCCTTGTCCTGAATCACCGCCTTCTTGGCCTTGCCCTCGCGCAACAGGGCAAGCACCTGCGATGTGTCCGCCTTGGTGTAGCTGGGGCCGGACGTGAAGAAGGAACTCAGAATGATCGCACCGATGATCACCAGGAGGATCCAGACCACCGGCCGGCGGAACAAACGGGTACGTTCCATGTTGTCGTCGGGCGCACGCGGCGCCCGGCCCCTCCATCCGTAAGGCCGCTGACCGCGCCGGACCCACTGTGCCGACGCGATGTCAAAAGCGTCGAGGAGTATGGCCCGGTTGACGCTCGTGACCATTTGACGGTACACCGTGGCACCGACAGTCGCGGATCGGCGTGGGCCGGGATGCGGATGCTCCCAGCAGACTCCCAGGAAGAACGGGGTCAGCCGCGCCCGTAGACCGACGGCTTGAGGACGCCGACAAAGGGCAGGTCACGGTACCGCTCGGCGTAGTCGAGCCCGTAGCCGACGACGAACTCGCTGGGGATGTCGTACCCGACATAGCGCACCGGCACGTTCACTCTCAGCGCATCGGGCTTGCGCAGCAGCGCCACCACGTCGACCTTGGCCGCCGAGCGGCTCTGCAGGTACTTGAGCAGCCACGAGAGCGTGAGACCGGAGTCGACGATGTCCTCCACCACGATCACGTGGCGGCCGGCGATGTCGCGGTCCAGGTCCTTGAGGATGCGCACGACCCCGGAGGACGTCGTGCCCTGCCCGTACGACGAAACGGCCATGAACTCGAGCTCCACCGGCGGACCGACCCGCCCGAGCGCGCGGGCGAAGTCCGCCATGAACATGACGGCGCCCTTGAGCACACCGACCAGGAGGATGGACTCGGCGTCGGCGTGGTCCGCCGCCACCTGCTTGGCGAGCTCCGCCGTCTTGTCCCGGATCTGCTCCTCGCTGATGATCACGTGGTCGATGTCGGACGCGTGCCAGGTGGTGCCGTCGGCCATGAACCTAGCCTGCCGTATCGGCTCTCCCGGATCGACGGCGGGTCACCCCACAAGAGACCCGCGTCGCAGCGGACCCCGCGGGGGCTAGTAACCCACGGCCGCACCGTCGGCCCGCGGCTCCGAACCCGCCACATAGCCGGACGAGGTACGCCAGATCGCCTGCCCGTAGCCGAACGCCCCCTGCTCGTCGACCACCCGCACCTCGTGACCACGGCGTCGCAGGTCGTCGGCGGCGTGCGCGAGGCCGGGCTCGAGGCGCACGTTCAGCCCCGTGTGCCAGTACCAGCGCGGCCGGTCGAGCGCGGCCTGCGGGTCCAGCGCGTCGTCGACGGTCGAGCGGACCACCTGCACGTGGCCCTGTGGCTGCATGTGGCCGCCCATGACGCCGAACGGGCCGACCGCCGCGCCGTCCCTGGTCAGGAAGCCCGGGATGATCGTGTGGAACGGCCGCCGGCCCGGCCCGACCTCGTTCGGGTGGCCCTCGGCGAGCGCGAACCCGGCGCCGCGGTTCTGCAGGCTGAAGCCCGTGCCGGGCACCACGACGTGCGAGCCGAAGCCCATGTAGTTCGACTGGATCAGGCTGACCATGCGCCCGTCGGCATCGGCGGTGCAGAGGTAGACCGTCCCGCCGCGGGACGGGTCGCCGGGCGGGTGCTCGGTCGCCTGGCGGCCGATGCGCCCCCGGCGTCGCGCCAGGTAACCCGGATCCAGCAGCTGCGGCGGGTGTACGACCAGCGCCGGATCTCCCACGTACGCGTGCGCGTCGGCGAAACCCAGCTTCATCGCCTCGATCTGGCGGTGCAGGTCGTCCTCGCCACCGGCGTCGAAGCCGTCCAGGATGCCGAGTGCCTGCAGCGCGGCGATGCCCTGCCCGTTCGGCGGCAGCTCCCAGACGTCATGGTCCCTGTATCGCACCGACATCGGCTCGACCCAGAGCGACGCGTGCCCGGCCAGGTCGGCCTCACGCAGCAGTCCTCCGGTCTGTTCGGCGTACGCCACGATCGCCTCGGCCAGCTCGCCCCGGTAGAACGACGCCGCGCCGGTCGCCGCGATCGACCGCAGCGTGCGGGCGGCGTCGGGGTTGCGGAACCGCTCCCCCGCCCGCGGCGCCCGGCCGCCGTGCGTGAAGACGCGACTCCACTCGGTGAACTCTTCGCCGGTCAGCCCCGCCTGGACCACCTCGACGGCCCGGTCCCAGTGGTGCGCGACGGTCGGCGAGACGGGGTACCCGTGCTCGGCGTACGCGACGGCGTCGTCGAACAGGTCCGCGAACGGCAGCGACCCGAACCGCTCATGCAGGTCGCGCCAGCCGGCGGGGGCGCCCGGCACGGTCACCGGCAGCCACCCGCGGGCGGGCATGACCTGGGCCGCGAGCGCCTGCGCACCGCCGAGCGCGGCCACGGCGCGGGCGGCCGGCTCCCGGTCGAGGACCAGGTCCCGGGTCAGCAGCGCCGGCGACCGCCCGGAGCCGTTCAGCCCGTGCAGCTGTGAACCATCCCACACCAGGGCGAACAAATCGCTGCCGATGTCGTTCGACCCCGGCTGCAGCACGGTCAGCGCGGCGGCGGTCGCGATGGCCGCGTCGACGGCGTTGCCGCCCCGGCGCAGGACGGCGAGCCCGGCGGACGCGGCGAGCGGCTGCGTGGTCGCTACGACGCCACGAGGCGCGTAGACCGCCCGGCGCGGGTGCAGGTCGTTCGACATCGGTTGATCTTAAGCCACGCAGGTCGACCCGGGCCGTCCTGCGATGCGGCACCGCCGGCCCGGCACAAGGCTGGGCGGCTCCTTTCGCATCGGCTCGCGGCGGTGCGGCGGTGGGGCAGGCGCTCGCGGCGCTGCCGACCACTCTGCGCTGCGGCGTCGTGGCCGCGGGTGCGCTGCGGCGTCGTGTGCCCAGTGCGCTGCCACGGCGTTCAGCTCTGCGCGCTGCGGCAGCGCGGTCCGGTGCGCTGCGCCAGCTCGGTGCAGTGTCGGTGCGGCGGTGTCGGTGCCGTTCCTATGTGATGCGGCGCAGCCTGCCGTCCTGGCGGGCGACCCGCAGTCCTCCGGGCAGCGCCGCCGGCCCCTGCCCGTGCCAGTCGGTGACCAGCGCGTCCATGGCGACCACATGGCGGTGCGACAGTGCCCCGCCCGACACCCCGAGCCGGCGGGCCCAGCCGTGCAGGACCCGCGTACGGACCGCCTGCGGCAGCCGCTGCAACTGAGCGACGTCGAGCTCGTCCAGCCCGGCGACGGCTTTGTCGTACGCGTCCGAGGCCAGCTCGTCGAGCACCGCGGTGTCGGCGGCGACCAGCGCCGCGGTCCGGGCGAGGTTGTCGATCACGGCCGGGCCGAGGGCGGCGACGAGGGGCCGGACGCGCGAGCGGGCGTACGCATGGTCGCTGTTGTGCGGGTCCTCCCACGGCGTCAGCCCGGCCACCTCGCACGCGGCCCGGGTGTCGGCCCGCGTCACGTCCAGCAGCGGCCGGGCGAAGCACACCCCTTGGCGCTCCCGCCTGGCCGGCATCCCGGCCAGCCCGTGCGGCCCGGCGCCGCGGGTCAGGGCCAGCAACACCGTCTCGGCCTGGTCGTCGCGGGTGTGCCCGAGCAGCACCAGCGCCGCCCGGTGGGCTTTCGCGGCGGCGACAAGGGCGGCGTACCTGGCGTTACGCGCGGACGCCTCGGGCCCGCCGTGCCCGGCGACCTTGACGGTCCGCACGTCCACCGGGTCGAACTCGTGGTCCCGTGCCCAGCCCGCGAGCCGCGCGGCCAGATCCCCGGAACCCGCCTGCAGCCCGTGGTCGACCGTGACGAGCCCGCAGTGCGTCCGCATGCGCTGCGTGACGAACCGCGCCGCCACAGCCAACGCGAGCGAGTCGGCGCCACCGGAGCAGGCCACCAGCACCATGTCACCCGGCGACACGTCGGCCAGGCCACGCCGGACCGCGGCACGCACCGCGGCCACGGCCGGCGCGAGCGCGGCCACCGCGATCAGCCGGTGGCGTCGGGCTTCGCCGGCCGCTCCTGGCCGCCGTCACCCTCGCCGGCGTCCGCCTTCGCGACCAGCGGCTCCACCTCGGCAGGCTCGTCCTCGTCAACCGTCGCGGACCCGGCGTCCCCGGCGGACTCGGCGGGCTCGGCCGGCTCGGCGGTCGTGGTCGCCGGCGTCACCGGCGCCGGAACCGCGGCCTCCTCGGTCGACAGCCCGGCCACCTCGGTCGACTCCGCGATCCCCGCCTCCGCCACCGCTGGCTCGGGCAGCGTCGGCACGGGCGCCGGCGGCGTCTCGACCACCCCGGCCTTCGCCGGCGAAGCAGCCGGCGACCCAGCCGCAGCGGCAGCCCCCGCCGAAGTCGCGGCCGACGCGGCAGCCTCAACAGGCGCAACAGCCGCAACCGGAGCAACAGGCGGCACGGCGACCGGCCTGCTCAGCGCACTCGCGCCGAGCACCCGCACCACCCACGCGTCGGGGTCGCCGAGCTCGTCCAGCCGCGGAATGGTCAGCGGCGACTGCCAGATCTTGTTGAATGCCTCCATGCCGACCCGCTCCACGACGGCGTGGACGAACTTGCGGCCCTCCGCATACTGGCGCATCTTCACGTCGATGCCGAGCAGCTTGCGCAGCACCCGGTCGAGCGGGTTGGCGGCCGACTCGCGACGCCGGTTGAACTTGGCGCGGATGTCCTCGACCGACGGCAGCACCTCGGGGCCGACGCCGTCCATGACGAACTCGGCGTGCCCCTCCAGGACCGTCATCAGCGCGGTGAGCCGGTCGAGCACGGCGCGCTGGCCGGGCGTCTGCACCAGATCGAGCACCGAGACCTTGCTGTTGGGGTCGCGGACCACGTCGGCGAGGGCGCCGATGCCGCGGCGCAGCCGCTCGGCGAGCTGGTCCTGGTTGAGCTGGGACGCGTCCACGAACGCGCCGACCTCACCCAGGAAGTATCCCCGCATCCAGGGCACGGCGGTGAACTGCACCCGGTGGGTGACCTCGTGCAGGCACACCCAGAGCCGGAAGTCGCGGGAGTCGGCGCCCAGCCGGCGCTCCGCCTCCACGATGTTGGGCGCGACGAGGAGCAGCTGGCCGGGGTCGGCGGAGAAGACCTCATACTGCCCGAGGACCTTGCCCGACAGGTACGCCAGCACGGTGCCGGCCTGCACGCCGGTGAACCGCGACCCGATGGCGCTGGCGACCGGCCCTGGCTGCTTGCCGCCCGCGAGCCGCTCCGCCAGGGGCTGGATCACCTGCCGGAGGCCCTCGATGTTGGTCGCCGCCCAGTCGCGGCGGTCGACGATGCGGACCGGCGGTGCCAGGAGCTTCGTGCGCAGCCCGGTGAAGGAGCTGACGTGCTCGGTCGCCTCGTCCGCCAGTCCCCGCAGGTCGGTGACGGCGGCGGCGGCCTCCTCGTAAGACACGGCGGGGCCGCTCTTGCCCAACGCCGCGGCGGTTGCTGCGGCCAGATCCCAATCGACGAACTGCGCCATGCCCCCACCGTACCCGCGCCGGACCATCACCGGCCGCCGAGAATGCCCGCCGTCGACCGTACGTTCATGCTCGACCACGTAGAGCGACAGGATTACCGGCAGCCGCAGGCGGCGAGCGCGGCGGCGACCCGGTCCAGCGCGACGACCGCCTTGGGTCCGTCGGTGGTCTGGTCGGCCATGAACGCGAACGCGAGCGTCCGCCCGTCGGCGTCCACCACGATCCCGGTGAGCGAGTTGACGCCGGTGAGCGTGCCCGTCTTGGCCCGGACCATGCCGGCCGCGCCGGCGCCTTCCTGCGGTTTGGTGAACCGTCCGGCCAGGGTCCCGGAGTACCCGGCGACCGGCAGCCCGCTGAAGATCCCGTGCAGGTCGGCGCGGTCGGAGCGGGCCGCCATCGCCAGCAGCGTGGTGAGCAGCGCCGGTGACAGGCGGTCGTTGCGGGAGAACCCGCTGCCGTCCACCAGCCCGTACGCGGTCACGGGCACGTTGAGCTCCTCCAGCACGGTGCGCATGGCGGCGGCGCCACCCTCGAACGACGCCGGCTGGCCTTTGGCGAGCGCGACCTGCCGGGCGAGGATGTCGGCCAGCACGTTGTCGCTCTCCAGCAGCATGAACTCCACCAGCCGTACCATCGGCGCGGACTCGACCTTGCCGAGCTCCTGGGCGCCGGCGGGCGCGGTGCCCGCCACGACGGCGGTGGCCGGCAGCCCGAGCAGTCTGGCGAACGCCTGCGCGGCCTGCATGTCGGGCTGTGCGTAGCGCTTGGCGTACTTGCCGCTGTTGGGGCGGCCCCCCTCGGTCATGATCGCGGTGATCACCGCACCGGAGCCCTCGGTGGTGGCGTCGTCGTCCCAGCCCGGGCCGATCCCGGACCCGGTGAACAGCGAGCCGTCGTAGACGACCTTGGTCGGCGCGGTGTCGCCGAGCGCCTTCTTCACCTGGCCGGCCAGGTCGTCGAGGCGGGCGGCGCCCGGGTAGTAGGGGGTCTGGAACACGCCGAGCGTCGGGTCGCCGCCGCCGATGAGGACGACCTCGCCCGGCTGGGCGCCGGCGACGACGCGGGTCGGGATCCGGTACGCCGGTCCGCGCGTGGCGAGCGCCGCCACGCCCGTGACGACCTTCGTCGTCGAGGCCGGGGTCATGGCCGCGTCGGGCTCGGAGGAATACAGGACCTGCCCGGTCGCCACGTCCACGACGGAGGCGGTGATGTGCGGGCCGAGCGCGGGCGCGGCCAGCAGCGGCGCGAGGGCCGCCTTGACCCCGTCCGGCGACGGCAGCGGTGCCTGGCCGTCCACCGCGGTCAGGACCGCGGGCGGCGGCTCCGGGGTGACCCCGGCGGTCCACTTCGCCTGCTCGCCGGAGCCCACGAGGCTCAGCAGACGGATGGTCTCAGGTCCCGCGTACACCGAAGCCAGCGCGGCAACGAGCGCCACGGCCAGCGCGACGGCCGCGGCGACAGTGCCAAGCTGTGGTCTTTCCCTCGCCAACCGACCCTCCCCGTACTTCGCTGTGGTGCTGTCAGGGAGACTAGTGGTCGGCGCAGCGGTGCGAGGGTGAGGAGTCATCAGATGGACTTCGACGTAACGGTCGAAATCCCGAAAGGTCAACGCAACAAGTACGAGGTTGACCATGCGACGGGCCGGATCCGGCTCGACAGGACGCTGTTCACCTCGACGCAGTACCCGGCGGACTACGGCTTCATCGAGGGCACGCTCGGCCAGGACGAGGACCCGCTCGACGCGCTCGTGCTCGTGCAGGCCCCGACGTTCCCGGGGTGCCTGATCCGTTCCCGGGCGATCGGCATGTTCCGCATGACCGACGAGAAGGGCGGCGACGACAAGGTCCTCTGCGTGCCTGCGGACGACCCGCGCCTGGAGCACCTGCGCGACATCCATCACCTGGGTGAGTTCGACCGGCTGGAGATCCAGCACTTCTTCGAGGTGTACAAGGACCTGGAGCCCGGCAAGAGCGTCGAGGGCGCGACGTGGGTCGGGCGGGTCGAGGCCGAGGCGGAGATCGCCGCCTCCCGCAAGCGTTACCAGCAGGCCATCGCGGACGGCAGCTACCACGACCCGGGCGTCGCCCCGACCGCGCACCCGACCGAGTAGCGCCTCAGCCCGCCTCGACGTGCGCCACCTGGATCAGGCGCGCGCCGTCGCGGCGGGTGACCAGCCAGCCCCGGCCCGGCGGCAGCGGCCCCGGACGGACGTTGCCGAGCAGCGCACCCTCCTCTCGGTCCGCTGACAGCAGCAGGCCGGGCGAGGACAGCTCCCGCAGCCGTTGCAGCACGGGCTCGAACAGTGCCCGTGCCGCACCGCCGCTGCGCCGCGCCACGATCAGGTGCAGGCCGATGTCGCGGGCCTGGGCCAGGTAGGGCAGCAGCGGTTCGAGCGGGTTGCCCGCCCCGGAGACGACCAGGTCGTAGTCGTCGACCAGCACGAAGCACTCCGGCCCGGTCCACCAGCCGCGGGTGCGCAGCTGGTCCTGCGTGACGTCGGGGCCCGGCAGGCGCCGCTGCATGTAGGCGGCGACCGACGCGACGAGGTCCTCGGTCTGCTGGGTGCCGGTGCCGGTGCCGATCAGGTGCTCGGTGTGCACGGCGCCGAGCAGGGTGCGCCGGTGGTCGACGAGCACGATGCGCGCCCGCTCGGGGGCGAACCGGCCGCTGATCGTCGCGGCCAGCCCGCGCAGCAGCGTCGACTTGCCCGAACCCGCGTCGCCGAAGACGAGCAGGTGCGGCTCCGCGGCGAAGTCGACCCGGGCCGGGCGCAGGTCGGCCTCGGCGAGGCCGACCGGCAGGTCGAGCGGGTTGGCGGGGTCGGCGTCGCCGGCCACCGCCGCGTACGGCACCAGGCCCGGCAGCATCCGCACCCTGGGCGCCGGCGCGCCGGTCCACGCCGCGGTGACCGCCTTGACCAGGTCGGCCTGGTCACCGCCGGCCAGCTTCGGCAGGGCGACGATCAGGTGCAGCCCGTCGGAGGTCACGCCGCGGCCGGGCGCCTCCTTCGGCACGTTCGCGGCGGCCCGGCGCGAGGCGAGGGAGTCGCTCTCGTCGCCGAGGCGCAGCTCGATCCGAGATCCGAGCAGGTCCCGCAGGGCCGGGCGGAAGTCCGTCCAGCGTGACGCGGAGGCGGCGACGTGGATGCCGTAGGAGAGCCCGCGCGTCGCGATGTCGGTGATCACGGTCTCGAGGTCGTCGTACTCGCTGCGGACCGTCGCCCAGCCGTCGATCACCAGGAACACGTCGCCCCACGCGTCGGCGGCCGCGGCGCTGCTGACGGTGGCCCGGCGGCGCCGGTAGGTGGCCATGCCGTCGACGCCGGCCTCGGCGAAGCGGCGCTCCCGGTCGTTGAGCAGCGTCGCGACCTCGCCGACGGTACGGCGCACCGCGGCCGGATCGAGCCTGCCGGCCACCCCGCCGACGTGTGGCAGGTCCCGCAGGCCGAGCAGCTGCCCGCCGCCGAAGTCGAGGCAGTACACCTGGGCCTCGGCCGGTGTGTGGGTCAGCGCGAGCCCGGCGATCAGCGTGCGCAGTGTCACCGACTTGCCACTCTGCGTGCCACCGACGACGGCGACGTGCCCGTTGGCGCTGTCGAGGTTGAGCCACAGCACGTCACGACGCTGCTGCAGCGGCTTGTCGACGAGCGCGACCGGCACCTGCAGCGCCCCGCGCAGCCGCCGGTCGGTGACGCCCAGCCCCCGGCCGGGCTCGACCGCGACCGGGCCGAGCAGCTCGTCGATCGACGCGGACGCGCTCAGCGGCGGCAGCCACACCTGGTGGGCGGGGACGCCCTGGCCGACCAGCCGGTCGACGAGGATGTCGAGCAGGCTCCCGGACGGCTCGTCCGGTGGCGGATCCGGCACCGCCCGCGGCGGCGCGAACCGCGTGTCGTACGCCGCGACCCGCCGCCCTGATGCGGCCGCCGCACCGGGCCGTCCGGGCTGCTGGTGTGCGCCGGACACGTATGCCGCCTTGAACCTGGTCAACGGCTCGGTGCCGGACTTCAGGTAGCCGTGGCCGGGTGAGCGCGGCAGCTCGTAGGCGTCGGGGACGCCGAGCACCGTGCGCGACTCCAGCGACGAGAACGTCCGAAGCCCGATCCGGTACGACAGATGCGTGTCGAGCCCGCGCAACCGGCCCTCCTCGAGCCGCTGCGAGGCCAGCAGCAGGTGCACGCCCAGTGACCGGCCGACCCGCCCGATCTGCACGAACAGGTCGATGAAGTCCGGCTTCGCCTCCAGCAGCTCGCTGAACTCGTCGCAGATCACCAGCAGGCTGGGCAGCGGCGCGAGCGGCGCACCGCCGGCGCGGGCCCGCTCGTAGTCGCGCAGGGAGTCGTAGTCACCGGCGCGGCGCAGCAGCTCCTGGCGCCGCACGACCTCGCCGTTGATCGCGTCGGTCATGCGGTCGACCAGCGGCAGCTCCGCCTCCAGGTTGGTGATGAACGCGGCCACGTGCGGCAGCCGGTCCAGCCGCGCGAACGTCGCGCCGCCCTTGAAGTCGATCAGCACGAAGTTGAGCGTCTCCGAGGAGTGCGTGGCGGCCAGGCCGAGCACCACCGTGCGCAGCAGCTCCGACTTGCCGGATCCGGTCGCGCCGATCAGCAGCCCGTGCGGGCCCATGCCGTCCTGTGCCGACTCCTTCAGGTCGATCTCCACCGGCTGTCCCTGCGGGCCGACTCCGATCGGCACGCGCAGCCGGTCGCGGTGCGGGCGCGGCGCCCACGCCCTCGCCACGTCGAGCGACCACGGGTCGTCCAGCCCGAGCAGCGCCGCCAGGTCGGCGCCGGTGTCCCGTTTCGTCGTGTCGTCGCCGGTACCGCCGGCGACCGCCAATCTGAGCGGCGCCAGGCGACGGGCGAGCGCCTCCGCCTCGGCCGGGGAGAGGGCGTCGGGCACCCCGACCTCGCCGTCGGCCTCCACGGACGCGGTCACCAGCCGCCCGCCGGCCGGGTCGAGCACGATCGCGGCCGGGTCGAGCAGCCGCGGCGGCGCGCCATCCAGGCTGATCAGGGTCACCCCGTCGACGCCGCCGTCGGTGCCGAGGTGGCCGCTGCCGGCGAGGTCACCGCCGTCGAGCACGATCACCAGGTGCGGAGCGGCCCGCTGCGGACCGGCCCGGTCGGCGGCGAACCTGGCCCGGTTGGCGAGCAGGTCGTCCAGCAGCCCCTCCAGCTCGACCGCGGCGCCCGTGACGAGCCGGACCGGCCCGACCGCGTCGGTGCGGGCCGGGTGCATGGCGTGCGGCAGCCACTTCGTCCACTCCCACCGCTCCCGGCGGTGCGGCCCGGCGCAGACGGCGATCAGCAGGTCCTCGGGCGCGTGGAACACCGCCAGCTGCGCCAGCATCGCCCGCACCAGCGCGACCGCCGGGTCGTCGGGCGCCGCGCCGGTGCCGACGTGCACGCGGGCGAAGCTGCGCAGGGAGATCGCGACCGGCAGGTCGGGCACGACCGAGTACGCGTCGAGGAACCGCCGCAATGCCCCGGCGGTCAGCGGCTCCAGGTCCTCCAGCGGCCCGGTCTGCGGCGGGTGCAGCGGCGTCGCCAGGGTCTGCGGCCCGACGGCGACCCGCACGACCGCGAAGTCGGCGTCGGCCGGGCGCCGCTCCCACAGCCGGAAGCTGTCCACGGTCGACCACAGCGACCCGGGATCGGGATGCCGGTAGTGCAGGCCGGTGCGCTGCCTGGCGGCGGTGTCGCGGACCTGGCGCCGCAGCGCCGCGAGGTGCCGCAGATACTCCCGGCGGGCGGCCATCATCTCGGCCTTCTTCGGCCCTCCGGCGCCGGTCGACGTCAGCAGCATCCCCAGCGTCGAGAACCCGAACACCGCCCCGATCACGTACGAATACGTCCCGCCGTCGCGCCCGGCGAACAGCATCGCCGTGGCGAGCGTGCCGGTGAGCATCGGCACCAGCTGGACCAGCTGCTGCCAGCGCGACGGCGGCACCGGCGGGATCTGCGGCGGCGCCTGGACGATCAGGTCACCGCTCGGGATCTCGGGCGCGGGCCGTCGCGGAGACCGTTTCACCACGACCGTGCTCACGCCAGGCACTGTAGGACTCGCACGGGGCCAGCGGGACCCCTGATGCATCCAGCGTGACAACTCCGTCACACAACGTCCGATTCGCGGGAGCGGGACGACACCCGGGCATCGACCGTGGTACCTCTGAGCGATGCCCGCAGCCTCGCCCGGCCTCGCCCGCGTGACGATCAGCTCGCCGCAACGGCGGGTCGATGTCGCGCTGCCTGATGCCGTGCCGCTGGCCGAGCTGCTGCCCGAGCTCCTGCAGCACGCGGGGGTCGGGCTCGCCGACGACGGTGAGCGGCACGGCGGCTGGCTCCTGCGCCGCGGCGACGGCACCGCCCTGTCCACCACGACGGGCCTGGCCGGCCAGGAGGTCCGCGACGGCGCCGTCCTGCACCTGGTGCCGGCCCGGGCGAGCTGGCCCGAGCTCGAGTTCGACGACGTCGTCGACGCCATCGCCGCGGGCGCCCGCCGCCAGGGCGTCGCCTGGAGCCCCGCCGCGACCCGCGCCGCCGCGCTCGCCGTCGCCGGCGTCGGCCTGGCCGTCGCGCTCGCCGCCACCGTCCGCGGCGACCTGCCGCTGCCCGCCGCGGTCGCCGCGCTGGTCCTGCTCCTCACCGGCACGGTCGCCTCCCGCGCCTACGGCGACGCGTTCACCGGCGCGGTCCTGGCCGGGTTCGGCCTGCCGTTCGCGGCCGTGTTCGGCTGGCTCGCCGCCCCTGCGCCGGCCGGCGCCGCCGCCCGGGCGCTGCTGGCCGCGACGGCACTCCTCGTCGCGTCGCTGCTCGCCGGCGCCGGGGTCGCGCACCTGCTCCGGGTCTTCGTCGCCGGTGCCACCGTCGCGCTGACTGGCGCCGGCGGCGCGTTCCTGGCCGTCCACGTGCGCCCTGCCGCGGCCGCCGCCGTCGTCCTCGCGACCGTCGTCGCGGGCGTGGCCGGCACCCCGCTGCTCGCCATCCGCCTGGGCAAGCTGCCCATGCCCGTCGTCGCCCTCCCCGGCGACCTGACCGACACCGGCGCCGGCCTCGGCACACCCCCGGACCGCGCCCGCGTCTTCGCCGCCGTCGCCCGCACCGACGAGATGCTCACCGGCCTGCTCCTCGGCTCGGCCCTGACCGCCGCCGCGGCCGCCGCCGTCCTGACCCGCTCCCGCGACGTGTCCGGCCTGATCATGGTCGCGGTCTGCGGTGTCGCCCTGCTGCTGCGCGCCCGCATGTTCGTCACGGTCCGCCACCGCCTGCCGCTCCTCGCCGCCGGCGCAGGCTGCCTGGTGGCGCTGGCTTCGGCCGCTCCGCCGACCGTTGCGACGGCCGTGGTGATCGCGCTGGTCTCGGGTGCCGTCGCCCTGACCGGCGCCCGTGCGGCGGCGCACCCGCTGTCCCCGTACGCCGCCCGCGCCGCCGACATCCTCGACATCCTCTGCCTGATCTCGGCTGTGCCGCTCGCCTGCGCCGTCCTCGGCCTGTACGGCCTGCTGACCTGACTCCCGCCCGCGCCCCGTCCACTGCCCGACCTGCCGGGCGCGGGGCTCCGGGGGTAACGGGTGGTCGATCCGTGCCAGCTCACCGCCGGGCCAGCCGGGGGCCGCCGCCACCGCCCGCAGGTCCGCGGCCTTCGCACCGCCACCGCCCGTAGGTCCGCGGCCTCCGCACCGCCACCGCCCGCAGGGGGCCGCGGCCTCCGCCCTGGCGCACGGTTCGTCAGCACCGACCGCGCCGGCGTCTCGTCTGGCCGGGCCATCGACGTATGGCGCAGCGAGATGAATCATCCATGACATCCGCACCTGCGCGCGGAGGCCCCACGAGACCGTGATCAGACCTCCTGCAGCGAGGGTGTTTTAGCGGCTGCTTAAGAATCGCCGGGTAGCGGGGCGGGAGGCTGACAGACCCGGCCAACACGGTCCAGAATGGGTGCCATCGCACCCGTTCCCCTCCCCCGTGCCGCCGCCCGTGGCCTTGTTACGGCGATCTTTGCGCTGCTGGCGTGCCTGCTCACGGCGCAGCCGGCCGGCGCGGACCAGACCCGGTCGGCGCAGTGGCAGCTCAACGAGCTCGGGGCGAAGGCGGCCTGGAAGGTGTCGACCGGCAGTGGGGTGGTGGTCGCGGTCCTGGACAGCGGGGTCGACGCGAGCCACCCCGACCTCGTGGGGCAGGTGCTGCCGGGCGTGGACCTCGTCGACGGGGGCGACGGGCGGGAGGATCCGGTCGGGCACGGCACGACGGTCGCGGGGCTGATCGCGGGGCGGGCCGACGACACGAGCGGCGTCGCCGGGATCGCGCCGGGAGCGAAGATCCTGCCGGTACGGGTGCTGGACAAGCTGAACAAGTACGACGACCCCGCCATCATCGCCGAAGGAGTGCGGTGGGCCGTCGACCACGGGGCGACGGTGCTCAACCTGTCGCTGGGCGGGGCGCTGCGCAGCGACGCGATCGCGGAGGCGCTGCGGTACGCGGCGGCCCGTGACGTCGTCGTCGTGGCGTGCACCGGCAACGTGGCGACCGACCCGTCGATCCGTGAGGTCTGGTACCCGGCCCGGGAGCCCGGCGTCGTCGCGGTCGCCGGGCTGAGTGGGGGTGCGCCGCCGAGCGCCCGGCCCACGGCCGGCCCGACCGCGTCAGGCGGGCAGGGCGGCGCGGACGACGGGCTGTGGGCCGGCTCGCTGACGGGGCCGGAGACGGTGCTGACCGCGCCCGCCGACAACCTCACCGGGGCGCGTCCCGGCGGAGGGTACTGGCAGGTGCAGGGCACGAGCTTCGCCGCGCCGCTGGTCGCCGGAACGGCGTCGCTGATCCGCGCGAAGTACCCGGAGATGAGCGCGGCGAACGTGATCAACCGGCTGATCGGCACGGCCAAGGATCTCGGGCCGGCCGGGCGGGACGACGAGTTCGGGTACGGCGAGGTCGACCCCGTCTCGGCGCTGCGCGAGCCGGTCGAGGAGGTGGCGGCGAACCCGCTGACCGCCGCCGCCCAGCCGAAGACGGAGTCGGGCAGGCCGGCGAAGGCGACCCCCTCGGCGAGGCAGGCACCGCACGAGGGCGGCGCCGCCCCGCTGCCGTCCGGCGAGGTGGCCGGTCTGGCCGGCGCCCGGCAGTCACCGGCGAGCGAGCCGGTCGGCGCCAGCATCACCGTCGGCCTCATGGCGACCCTGGTCATCCTGCTCTTCGGCGCCGCCGGGGTCCTGCTCCACCACCGGACCAGGCGCTCAGACCGCTTCTGAGCAACCAGCCCCTACGCCGGCAGCAGGCCAGGCACCGCGCCACCGAGCGAACGCAGTCGCCGCCGCCCGAAGCAGTCGCCGCTCGCCCCTAAAAGCGGCCGGGCAACAGCAGCCGGCCGGGCAACACCGCAGCCGGACGGCGGTTCAGCCGCACGTCAGGCGCACTTCCCCGTCCCCGTCGGCTCGTTGTGCGTCTTGCCCGCCTCGGCCACGACGGCCGCCTCGTCGGCGGTGATGGCGAAGCCCGTGTTCTGGTCGTCGGCCGCCGCCGCGAAGATCACGCCGAGGACGGTGCCGTCCGGGGAGACGAGCGGGCCGCCGGAGTTGCCGCTGCGCACCAGTGCCCGGATCGTGTAGATCTCGCGGGTGACCTTGCCGTCCTCGTAGATGTCGGGGCCGGTGATCTGGCGGTGGTCGCGGATGCGGGCGGACTGCGCGTTGTACGGTCCGTCCAGCGGGTACCCGATCACGATGGCGTCGGCGTTGGTCTCGGCCTTCTTCGTCGCGAACGGCATGATCGGCGCGTTGAGCCCTTTGACGTAGAGGACGGCGAGGTCGCGGTCGGGGTCGTACGCGACGACGACCGCCTTCTTCTGCGAGCCGTTGACCTCGACGGTGGTCGACTTGGTGCCGGCCACGACGTGGGCGTTGGTCATGACCCGGTCGGTGGCGTAGACGAAACCGGAGCCCTCGATGCGCCGGGAGCAGCTCTGCGCGATGCCGCGGACCTTCACCACGGACCGCTCGGACTTCTTCACCAGCTCGGAGCCGGCGAGCTTCGGGTCGGGCGCCTCAACCTGGCGGACCCGGGTCGGCGCCAGGCCGTCGAACACGTCGGGGAAGCCGCGCGTGTCAACGGTGTCGCGCAGCGCGGCGGAGAGCTGGTCGGCCTGCTGCGGCATGAGCTTGTCGACGCCGTTGAGGATGATCGAGTTGCTCACCGAGCGGGCCAGCCACGGCAGCGACGACGAGCTCAGCGGCGCCGCGACGAGCCAGACGACGACGAGCACCGCGATGACGGAGACCACCGCCCCACCGGCGTTGTCGACGCCCTGCGCGGTGCGGTTGACGATCGCGCTGCGCAGCCGGTTGCCGACGAAGCTGGCGAGGGCCTGTCCGGCGACCGCGAGACCGAACACCGCCGCCAACGAGATGACGACCCGGATCGGGTCGTCGTCGAACAGCTCCGCGATGCGGGGGCCAACCTGCAGCCCTAAGAGGGCACCGCCGAAGAACCCGGCGAATGACAGCAGACCAACAAGGAACCCCTGGCGGTAGCCGTTGACGGCGAACATCACCACGAGGAGCACAAGGACGATATCGATCACGCTGCCAGACACGTACTCAGCCTACGGTGGCGGCACCAGGTGCCGGCAGTTCCTCAACCCGGTCTGTCGGCCACTCGACCGCCCATCCACCGAGTTCCAGCAGCGTGGACAGCACGCCGGCGGTAAACCCCCACACCAACATGTCGTGTATCCGAAACGCGGGACCGATCCATCCGCTCGGGTGACGCACCCGCAGCCGGTTCGCCGGGTCCACCAGGTCACGGACCGGCAGGCGCTCGACCCGGGCCACCTCCGCCGGGTCGGCGGGCCCGACGGGGTGCGGCGAGCGCCACCACCCGACCACCGGCGTGACCAGGAAGTTGCTCACCGGGATCCACAGCGTCGGCAGGGTCGCGACGACCTCGACAGTGGCCGGGTCGAGCCCGACCTCCTCCTCGGCCTCCCGCAGCGCGCACGCGATCGTGTCGGCGTCGGTCGGGTCGACCGCCCCGCCGGGGAACGCGGGCTGCCCGGCGTGGTTACGCATCGTCGCGGCCCGCTGCAGCAGCAGGACGTCGGGGCCGCTGCCGGGCTGCTCGCCGAACAGCACGAGCACCGCGCTCTGCCGCTGCCCATCCCCGTCGGGGGTGGGCAGGCGCGTGAAGTCGCCCGGCTCGGTGTCCCGCAGCCGGGTCAGCAACGGCTCCAACCAGTCAGGAACGTCGCTCATTGCCCCACCTCGATCCCGAGATGCGCGGCCGTGAGCGCCCGGATCTTCTCCTCGTCGAGGGCTTCTCCCTGGTACGTGTAAACGATGCGCCCTCCGGGTGCGACGAACAGTGTGGCCGGCAGCGCGTTGGCCACCGGCTTGCCCACGACCCGGCTGAGGGCGATGGAGAACTGCTGGTCGCGGTCCTCCAGCATCGGAAACGTCAGCCGCTGGTCGTCGATGACCGACTGCGCCGCGTCGCGCCGGTCCTTGACCACGACGCCGACGACCCTGAGCCGGCCGCCCGCCTCGGTCACGAACCGCTGGAACGCGGGCAGCTCGGTGCGGCACGGCTCGCAGTACGACGCCCAGAGGTTCACGATCGTCGGAGCGGAGCCGAGCAGAGCGGCATCGACGTACCGGCCGCCGTCGAAACACCGGACGGCCATCGCGGGCAGTGCCTTGCCAGCGGTACCACCGGACGGGGCCGGACCCGGCGAGGCGGCCGCCGGCGAGGAGGGCTGCAGGCAGGCCGGGCCGGTCGGCGCGGCGGCGACGTCATCGGCCTTCGGCGGATCTTCGGTGCAGGCGGACACGGTGAGCAGCGCCACAGCGAGCAGGCCGGCGAGGACCCGCCTCATGACGCGAGCGCCAACTCGGTCAGCTCCGCGACCCGCGGGCCCTTCAGCAGGGCGGCGGCGGTCTCGAAGTCGGTGGGGCCTATCCCGTACGACGGGCAGTCGCGCCGCAGGGTGCACGCACCACAGGCCGGTCTGCGGGCGTGGCAGACCCGGCGCCCGTGGAAGATCACCCGGTGGGACAGCATGGTCCAGTCGCGCCGCTCGATGAGCTTCGCGACAGCGAACTCGATCTTCACCTCGTCGGTCTCCGTGGTCCAGTGCCACCGCTGGGTCAGCCGTTTGAAGTGCGTGTCGACGGTGATCCCCGGTACGCCGAACGCGTTGCCGAGGATCACGTTGGCGGTCTTGCGCCCGATCCCGGGCAGCGCGACGAGTTCGTCGAGGGTGCCCGGCACCTCGCCGTCGTGCCGGTCGACCAGCGCCTGCCCGAGCTTCATCAGCGAGTCGGTCTTGTTGCGGAAGAACCCCAGCGGCATGAGCATGTCCTGCATCTCCGTCCGGTCCGCCGCCGCATAGGCCGCGGCGTCCGGGTAGCGCGCGAACAGCTTCGGGGTCACCTGGTTGACCCGCACGTCGGTGGTCTGCGCGGACAGGATCGTGGCCACGGCGAGCTCCAGCGGGCTGGTGAAGTCCAGCTCGCAGTGCGCGTCGGGGTGGATCACCGTGAGGGCCCGCGCCATCCGTCGGGCCCGTCGCTTCAGCCCCAGCGCAGTCTCAGTCACGCTCCGACTTTACGTCGCCGCCCGGCGGGGGCGGATCAGCCGCCCGCCGGTGGGGTGATAGTCCCGTCGGCGGCGATCTTCGCGCCGGTGGTCGGGAAGTCCTGCTTCGTCAGGTTGGACACGAACGGGATCGCCTGCTTCTTCGGGTCGGGCTTCGGCAGGCCGGGCGCCACCATGTACGTCGCGGTCAGCGATCCGCTCTTGTACGTGCCGTCGCCGGCCAGCGTCACCTTGAGCACGCCGCCGATGCCGACGACGCCGTTGTAGCTCAGCGCCCGGTACCCGGCGAAGTTGCCGAGGCTGTACGCGATCAGCCGGCCCTTGTAGAACTCCATCGCCCGCATCACGTGCGGCCCGTGCCCGACCACCAGATCGGCGCCCGCGTCGATCACCTTGTGCGCGAACGCGATCGTGTCGCACCGGTTCTCCCCGAGGAAGTACTCCGTGCCGGGCTTGGTGCGCGTCTTGTCGGAGCCCTCCGCGCCCTGGTGCACCTGGACGACCACCAGGTCGGCCTTGGTCGTGGCCTCCTTGATGATCGTCTCCGCCGCGGCGAGGTCGCTGCACAGGTTGGACCACCGGTACGACGCGAACCCGACGACCGCGATCTTCACGCCCTTCGCCTCGCCGACCGAGATCTGCCCGGGCCAGCCGGTGTACTTGATCCCGGCGCCGTCGAGGGCCTTCTGGGAGTTCTTGTAGCCGACCTCGCCGAAGTCGTACGCGTGGTTGTTCGCCATGGTCATCATGTGGAACCCGGCGTCCTTGAGGTTGTTCACGTACGACGGCGGCGTCCGGAACGCGAAGCACGTCTTGCCGGCCGACTCGGCGGAGCACTTGCCGACGCCGGTGTCGTCGGTCAGCACCTGCTCCAGGTTGCCCATCTGGAAGTCGGCGGCCAGGAACTCCTTGACCGGGTCGAAGAATCCTTTGCCGTTGTTGGGCGGCAGCCCGACGGGCGCCATGCCCATCACGATGTCGCCGGTCGCGGTCATGGTGACGCCGTCCGCGGGCCCGGGCGCCGCGGGCGCGGTCGACCCACCCGGCGTCGCCGCCTCGCTGCCCTGCTGCGCCACCGGCGGCTGGCTGTTGCCCGGCGCCGGGTCGTCGCCGCCGAGGAACGTCGCCGCCCCCGCCGTGCCGGCCCCGATGACGAGCGCCGCGAGCGCGCCCAGGATGATCGCCGTCCGGCGCCGGCCCCCGCTCTTCGGCGGCGGTGTCTCCCCGGGCAGCGGCAGCTTCCGCCGGCCGGCCCGCTCCTCCGGCTGGTACGCCTGCGCCGCATACAGGTCTTCGGGGCCTCGGGTCGCCCCAGGGTCCGGCGCCCGCGTGGCACCGTAGACGGGCCCGGTCGCCTGGGCACCGTAGACCGGCCCGGTGTTCTGCCCACCGGCCGCGAACAGTGACCCGCCGCCTGGCGCCCCGTCCCGGAAGGTGCCGGTCGCCGGCGGCTGCGCGTCACGGAAGGTGCCCGTGGCCGGCGGCTGCGCGTCACGGAAGGTGCCCGTGGCCGGCGGTTGCGCGTCGCGGAAGGTGCCCGTCGCGGGCGCGTCACGGAAGGTGCCCGTGGCCGGCGGTTGCGCGTCACGGAACGTCCCCGTCGCGGGCGGCTGCGCGTCGCGGAAGGTGCCCGTGGCCGGCGGTTGCGCGTCACGGAACGTGCCCGTCGCGGGCGGCCGGGCGTCGCGGAACGTGCCCGTCGGCTCGGGGCCGGCACCGGGCACCGCCGCGGCGCCATACGCCCCGCCGGCGGGCCTGGCGCTGCCACGAGCGGGCGGCGGCGCGCCGTCGAAGCCGGGAGCCGCGCTGCCCCGCGCGGAAGGTGGCAGGTCGAACAGTGAGCCGGTCGGCCGGTCGCCGCCGCCCCGGACCTGGGCCGTGCCGCCGAAGACCGAGCCGGTCGGCCGGTCGCCGCGGGTCTCCTCGGGCGCCCACGCGCTGCGACCCGGCGGCTGGCCACCGTGCGCGTCACCGGAGGGCGGCCCCGCCCGGAAGTCGCCACCACGCAGCTCGCCCCCGCGCACATCACCAGGCCGGGGATCACCAGGCCGGGGATCACCAGGCCGGGGGTCGCTGCTCCACGCGGCCGTGGCCGGCTCGGCGCCCCGCCCGTCGCCACCCCAGGCCGCCGCGCCGGGCTCGGCGCCCCACGCCGCTGTGCCGGGCTCGGCGCCCCACGCGGCAGTGCCGGGCCCGTCGCCGCGACCACCACCGGCGCGCCGGTCGGCCCAGGCGTCACCCGGAGGCTGCTCACCCCGCCGGTCCAGCCCGCGGGGATCCGCCCCGGCCGGCCCGCGGGGATCGGCCGGCCCGCGAGGGTCCATCCCGGACGGCCCGTAACCAGGGCCGGGCGCGGGCGGTTGGTCGTGTGGAGGCTGCTCGCGATCGTCCGGCCAACGGGACGGGTCGCTCGGCGGTCCGCCGTACACCGTCATGCGCTTCCCACCCCACCGGTCTTTCAGCTATGGGGTCGAGTTGCCCCGCGGCGAACATATCGCACCCGCGCGAGCTCGTGATGGTCCGGTTCCACTGCGTGACCAGTACCGTTGAAGGACGCCGCGCCGCAGGTCGGCGTGTATGGTGAGCATCCTGCCCGACGACCGGGACACGACCCCGTGTGCATAAACTGACGTTCGCGTGATTGCTCACGGCGAGTGACACGCCGACGGATTCGAGGTGGACGCGATGGACGAGGTACTGGCGCGCAGCGGCATTTTCCAGGGCGTCGAGCCCGAGGCTGCCGAATCCCTCGCCAAGGAGATGGAGACGATCGACGTCCGCAAGGGCGAGATCGTGTTCAGTGAGGGCGAGCCGGGCGACAGCCTTTACATCGTGCTGTCCGGCAAAATCAAGGTCGGTCGGCGGGCCGCCGACGGCCGGCAGAACCTGATCGCCGTGATGGGCCCCAGCGACATGGTCGGGGAGCTGTCCCTGTTCGACCCGGGTCCGCGCACCGCGACCGCGACGGCCGTGCTCGACACCCGGCTGGCCCGGCTGCGCAAACAGGCGCTGCGCCCGTGGCTGACCAACCGGCCCGAGATCGCCGAGCAGCTGCTGCGGGTGCTGGCCAGGAGGCTGCGGCGGACCAACGACGCCCTGGCAGACCTGATCTTCACGGACGTGCCGGGCCGGGTGGCCAAGACGCTGTTGCAGATGGCGGGCCGCTTCGGCACCCGTGACGGCGGCGTGCTGCGGGTCAACCACGACCTGACCCAGGAGGAGATGGCGCAGCTGGTCGGTGCCTCCCGCGAGACGGTCAACAAGGCACTCGCGGACTTCGCCTCCCGGGGCTGGCTCCGCCTGGACGGCAAGAGCGTCATCATCATGGACCCCGAGCGGCTGGCTCGCCGGGCCCGCGTCTGACCGGCAGCACCACAGAGGACACCCCAGAAGCACAACAGAGGACACCCCAAAAAGGCACGCGGCCGCGTGCCTTTTTGCTTGCTCACAAAAAAATCAGTCTTGACTGTTTGTTTCTGGAGCAGCACCCTGAAAGGCGTGAGAGCCCCGCAACAGGAGCGCAGCCGTGCCACCCAGCAGCGCCTGCTGGAGGCGACCGTCGACTGTCTCGTGCTGCACGGCTGGTCCGGCGCCACCACCACGGTCATCGCCGAGCGCGCTGGCGTCTCCCGCGGCGCCCAGCTGCACCACTACCCCACGCGCGCCGCCCTGGTGCTCGCCGCCGTCACGCACCTCGCCGAGCGGCGCGCCGAGGAGATCCGCATCGAGGCCGCCACGCTCACCGGCAACCGCGACGAGCGCCTCGACAAGGTTCTCGACATGCTCGCGGCCGCGTTCACCGGCCCGCTGTTCGTCGCCGCTCTCGAGGTGTGGGTCGCCGCCCGCACCGACCCGGAGCTGCGCGACGCGCTGGTGCCCCTCGAGGCCAAGGTCGGCCGGGAGATGCACCGCCTGACGGTCGAACTGCTCGGCGCCGACGAGCGCCGGCCGGGGGTCCGCGAGGCGGTGCAGGCGACCCTGGACCTGCTGCGCGGCCTCGGCGTGGCCAACCTGCTCACCGACGACAGCCACCGCCGCGGCCTGCTGCTCGCGGCGTGGAAACAGCAGCTCACGACGATCCTGGGGACCTGAGATGGTGACGTTGTCCGAGGTGCTCGCCGACCTGCGCGAAGAGTCCGAGTCGCTGGACCGTCTGGTGTCGGCCCTTGACGACAGGGACTGGAGCCGGCCGACGCCCGCGAAGGGCTGGACAGTCGCGCACCAGATCGCCCACCTGCACTGGACCGACACGGTGGCGACGCTCGCCGCGACCGACCCGGCCGCGTTCGTCGAGCGGATGAGCGCCGTCGAGGACCCGTTCACGATGGTGGACCGCGCGGCGGCGGACAACATCGCCCCGCCGCCCGAGCTGCTGCGCCGCTGGCGCGACGGCCGGGAGGCGCTGGCGGAGGCGCTGAGCACGCGGCCGAAGGACGAGAAGCTGCCGTGGTTCGGCACCGCGATGTCGCCGCTGTCCAGCGCGACGGGCCGGATGATGGAGACCTGGGCGCACGGCCAGGACGTCGCCGAGACGTTCCCGGAGCGGGCCGATGCGCAGGCGCACCGCCGCCCGACAGACCGGCTGCGGCACGTGGCCAACATCGGCTACCGCACGATCGGGCACAGCTTCCTCAGCCACGGCCGTGCGGCACCGCGGCAGCCGTTCCGGGTCGAGCTGTCCACGGTGGACGGCGCCCTGTGGACGTTCGGGCCCGAGGACGCGCCGAACAGGATCGCCGGCCCGGCCGAGGACTTCTGCCTGCTGGTCACACAGCGCCGCCACCCGGCCGACCTGGCGCTGCAGGCCACCGGCGACGAGGCCCGCGAGTGGACGACCCTGGCCCAGGCGTTCGCCGGCCCACCTGGAGACAAGCGCGAGCCAAGATCAGCGGACAAGCGCGAGCCAAAAGAGTCACAGCAGTGATCCGCATCGGCAACGCCTCGGGGTTCTACGGCGACCGCGCCACCGCCTGGCAGGAGATGCTCGACGGCGGCCCGCTCGACGTGCTCACCGGCGACTACCTCGCCGAGCTGACCATGCTGATCCTGGCCAAGGACCGGATGAAGGACCCGGACACCGGCTACGCCAAGACATTCCTGCGCCAGCTCGAGGGCTTCCTCGGCACCGCGCTCGACCGGGGTACCAAGATCGTCACCAACGCGGGCGGCCTCAACCCGGCGAAGCTGCGCGAGGCGATCGAGGCCCTCGCAAGCAGGCTCGGCCTCACCGTCAAGGTGGGGCACGTCCAGGGCGACGCCGTCCGCCCTGACGCGAACGCGTACCTCGGCGCCTTCGGCATCGCCGAGTGCCTCAAGGCCGGCGCCGACATCGTGGTCACCGGCCGCGTCACCGACGCGTCGCTGGTCGTCGGCCCCGGCATCGCCCACTTCGGCTGGCAGCCGTCCGACCTCGACGCGCTCGCCGGCGCCACGGTGGCGGGCCACATCCTGGAGTGCGGCGCGCAGGCGACCGGCGGCAACTACGCGTTCTTCACCGAGCTGCCGGACCTCGACCACCCGGGCTTCCCGATCGCCGAGCTGCGGCAGGACGGGTCGTCGGTCATCACCAAGCACCCCGGCACCGGCGGCGCCGTCACGGTCGACACGGTCACCGCGCAGCTGCTGTACGAGATCGACACCCCCGAGTATCTCGGCCCGGACGTCACCACCCACTTCGACACGATCCGGCTCGCCCAGCAGGGCGACGACCGGGTCGAGGTGACCGGCGTCAAGGGCAGCCCGCCGCCGGAGACGCTGAAGGTCGGCACCGTCGCCCTCGGCGGCTTCCGCAACAGCATGACGTTCGTCCTGTGCGGCCTGCAGATCGAGGAGAAGGCCGCCCTCGTCGAGCGCCAGCTGCGCGGCCGGATCGGCAGCGACGGCCTGGAGTTCCGGCTGGCCCGCACCGACCACCCCGACGCCGGCGACGAACAGCGCGCGAGCGCCCTGCTGGCCGTGCACATCAAGAGCGCCGACCCGAAGGCGGCCGGCCGCGCCTTCTCGCAGGCGGCGGTCGAGCTGGCCCTGTCCTCCTACCCGGGCCTCACCCTGACGAGCCCACCCGGCGACGCCACCCCCTTCGGCGTGTTCCGTGCGGGTGCCGTACCGCGCGGCGAGGTCCGCCACGTCGCCGTCCTCCCCGACGCCACCACCGTGGAGGTCCGATGAGAGTGCCGCTGGGGACCCTGTTCGGGGCCAGGTCGGGCGACAAGGGCGGCGACGCCAACATCGGCGTCTGGGCCCGCTCCGACGAGGCGTACGCATGGCTGCGCGAGACGCTCACCGAGGACCTCCTCAAGACGCTGCTGCCCGAGGTGCGCGACGTCGGCCGGTACGAGCTGCCCAACCTCCGCGCGCTCAACTTCGTGGTGCGCGGCATCCTCGGCGACGGCGTCTCCGCCGGCACCCGCTTCGATCCGCAGGGCAAGGCCCTCGGAGAGTGGCTGCGCTCCCGGGTCGTCGACATCCCCGACGAGCTGCTGCCATGACCGGCCCCGCCATGACCGACGCGTTCGCCAAGCCGGAGCTGCGGGACCTGGTGCGCAATTTCACCCGCCGGGAGATCGTGCCGCACCTGGCCGACTGGGAGCGGGCCGGCGAGGTGCCCCGGGAGCTGCACCGCAAGGCGGCCGAGCTCGGCCTGCTCGGCATCGGCTTCGCCGAGGAGGTCGGCGGCGAGGGCGGCGACCTGACCGACTCGATCGTGGTCACCGAGGAGATCATCCAGTCGGGTGGTTCGTCGGGGCTGATCGCGGCGCTCTTCACGCACGGCATCGCGCTGCCGCACATCGTCGACAGCGGCGACCGCGACCTGATCGACCGGTTCGTCCGGCCGACGCTGCGCGGCGAGCTGATCGGCTGCCTGGCGATCACCGAGCCCGACGGCGGGTCCGACGTCGCCGGGATCCGCACCACGGCGAAGGCCGACGGCGACGCGTACGTCGTCAACGGCACGAAGCTCTTCATCACCAGCGGCGCCCGGGCCGACTTCGCCACCACGGCGGTGCGCACCGAGGACGGCGTGCGGCTCGTCGTCGTGGCGAAGGACGGGGGCTTCACCGTCACCCGGACGCTGGAGAAGATGGGCTGGCACTGCTCGGACACCGCCGAGCTGTCGTTCGTGGACGTGCGGGTCCCTCGTACCCACGACGTGGGCGGCTTCCTGGCGCTGATGCGGCACTTCGCGGCGGAGCGGATCTCCCTGGCGGTGCAGTGCTACGCGACCGCGCAGCGCTGCCTCGACCTGACCCTCGCCTGGGTCCGGGACCGGCACACGTTCGGCCGCCCGCTCGCCAGCCGGCAGCTGGTCAGGCACCGGCTCGCCGAGATGGCCCGGCAGGTGGACGTCGCCCGCACGTACGTGCGACACACCGCGCTGCGTGTCGCAAGCGGCGAGCAACTCGTTACGGAGGTGGCGATGGCGAAGAACACGGCGGTCGCGGCCTGCGACCACATCGTCGACCAGGCCGTGCAGTTGCACGGTGGCCTCGGGTACCTGCGCGACGCCGAGGTCGAGCGCCATTACCGGGACGCTCGGATCATGGGCATCGGCGGCGGGACCACGGAGATCATGAACGAGATCATCGCGAAGCAGTTGGGGGTCTGAGGCATGCCGGTTCTGACGAGTGCCCTCGACCCGCGCGGGGCCGTCTACCTGGACAACCGGGAGGCGATGCTGGAGCGGCTGACCGAGCTGGAGTCGGCGCTGCGGCAGGCGCGCGGCGGCGGGGGCGAGAAGTACGTGACCCGCCACCACGCCCGCGGCAAGCTGCTGCCGCGCGAGCGCATCGAGCTGCTGGTCGACCGGGACTCGCCGTTCCTGGAGATCTGCCCGGTCGCGGCGTGGGGCACCGACTACCCGGTCGGCGCCAGCGTGGTCACCGGCATCGGGATCGTCGAGGGTACGCCGTGCGTCATCGTGGCGAACGACCCGACGGTCCGCGGCGGCGCGGTCAACCCGTTCTCGCTGAAGAAGACCCAGCGGGCCGGCCAGATCGCCCGCGAGAACCGGCTGCCGATGATCAATCTGGTCGAGTCGGGCGGCGCGGACCTGCCGCAGCAGGCGGAGATCTTCATCCCCGGCGGGGCGGCGTTCCGCGACCTGACCCGGCTGTCGGCGGCGAGCATCCCGACGGTCGCGGTGGTCTTCGGCAACGCGACCGCCGGCGGCGCGTACGTGCCCGGCATGTCGGACTACACGATCTTCGTGCGGGACCGGGCCAAGGTGTTCCTCGCCGGCCCGCCGCTGGTGAAGATGGCCACCGGCGAGACCGTCGACGACGAGACGCTGGGCGGCGCGGCGATGCACGCCACGCGGTCCGGGCTCGCCGACTTCATGGCCGAGGACGAGCGCGACGCGCTGCGCCTGGCGCGCGGCTGCGTCCGCAACTTCCGGCACACCGTCGCCCGCGGTTACGGCCCCGAGCCCAAGTACGACGCCGACGACCTGCTCGGCATCCCGTCCGCCGACCTGCGGGTGCCGTTCGACCCCCGGGAGATCCTCGCCAGGATCCTCGACAGCAGCGAGTTCGACGAGTTCAAGCCCGCCTACGGCCAGGCGCTGTGCACCGGATGGGGCGCCATCCACGGCCACCGCATCGGCGTGCTGGCCAACGTCCGGGGCGTGCTGTTCTCCGCCGAGGCGCAGAAGGCGGCCCAGTTCATCCAGCTCGCCAACGCCACCGGCACGCCGCTGCTGTTCCTGCAGAACACCACCGGGTACATGGTGGGCAGCGAGTACGAGCAGGGCGGCATCATCAAGCACGGCGCCCTGATGATCAACGCGGTGGCGAACTCGAAGGTGCCGCACCTGACGGTCAACATCGGCGCGTCGTACGGCGCCGGCAACTACGGCATGTGCGGCCGCGCGTTCGAGCCGCGGTTCCTGTTCACCTGGCCGAACGCCAAGTCGGCGGTGATGGGCCCGCAGCAGCTGGCCGGGGTGCTGTCGATCGTGGCCCGGCAGGCCGCCGAGGCCAAGGGGCACGCCTACGACGAGGAGCAGGACCGCACGATGCGGTTCATGGTCGAGCACAAGGTCGAGCAGGAGTCCGCGGCCCTGTTCCTGTCCGGCCGCCTGTACGACGACGGCGTGATCGACCCCCGCGACACCCGCACCGTGCTCGGCATGTGCCTGGCGCTCGTGGGCCGCGGCCAGGCCGAGCCCAACTTCGGCGTCTTCCGCCTTTAAGCCACTACGCAAAGGACCGAGCCGTGATTCGCAGGCTGCTTGTCGCCAACCGCGGCGAGATCGCCCGGCGGGTGTTCGCCACCTGCCGGGCGATGGGCATCGAGACGGTCGCCGTCTACGCCGACGCCGACGCTGACGCGCCCCACGTCGCCGAGGCCGACTACGCCGTCCACCTGCCGGGCAACGCGCCGGCCGCCACGTACCTGCGCGGCGACCTGATCATCGCGGCGGCCCGCAAGTGCGGCGCCGACGCGGTGCACCCCGGCTACGGGTTCCTGTCGGAGAACGCCGACTTCGCCCGCGCCGTCATCGACGCCGGGCTCACCTGGGTCGGGCCGTCGCCGAAGGCCATCGCGCTGATGGGCTCGAAGATCGAGGCGAAGGCGCTGCTCGCCGACGTGGGCGTGCCGATGCTGCCGACCGCGCTGGAGCCCGAGCAGGTCGACACCTTCCCGGTGCTGGTGAAGGCGTCCGCCGGCGGCGGCGGCCGCGGCATGCGCATCGTCCGGGACCGCGAAGCGCTCGCCGAGGCGGTCGCGGCCGCGCGGCGCGAGGCGGCGTCGGCGTTCGGCGACGGCACGGTCTTCTGCGAGCGGTACGTCGAGCGGGCCCGCCACATCGAGGTCCAGATCATGGCCGACTCGCACGGCAACGTGGTGACGCTCGGCGAGCGGGAGTGCTCGATCCAGCGCCGGCACCAGAAGATCGTCGAGGAGACGCCGTCGCCGGCGGTCGACCCGCAGCTGCGGGACCGGCTCTGCCAGGCGGCGGTGGCGGCGGCCCGCGCGGTGTCCTATGTGGGCGCCGGCACGGTCGAGTTCCTCCTCACGCCGGCGGGCGAGTTCTTCTTCCTGGAGATGAACACCCGGCTGCAGGTCGAGCACCCGGTGACCGAGTGCGTGGTCGGCGTCGACCTGGTGCGGCTGCAGCTGGTCGTCGCCGAGGGCGGCCCGCTGCCGTTCAACGGCCCGCCGCCGTTGCGCGGGCACGCGATCGAGGTCCGCCTGTACGCCGAGGACCCCGCCTACGCCTGGATGCCCTCCACGGGCACGCTGCACCGTTTCGACGTGCCGGGCGTCGCGCACGCGTTCGGCCCGCTGCCCGCGCCGGGGCTGCGCCTGGACGCCGGGGTCGTGGACGGCTCGGTCGTCGGCGTGCACTACGACCCGATGCTGGCGAAGCTGGTCGCCTGGGCGCCGACCCGCGCCGAGGCGGCCCGCATGCTGTCCAACGCCCTGGCCAGGGCCCGGATCCACGGCGTCACCACCAACCGGGACCTGCTGGTGCGGGTGCTGCGGCATTCGGCGTTCCTGTCCGGCGGGACCGACACCGGGTTCCTGGACCGGCACCCGGAGGTGTTCGCACCGCTGCTGTCCTCTGTGGACGCGGTGCGCCTGTCGTGCCTGGCCGCCGCGCTGTCCGGCGCCGCCCGCCGGGCCAAGACGGCGGCGCTGCCGGGCCTGCCCTCCGGCTGGCGCAACGTCCCCAGTGCGCTGCAGACGGTGGTGTACGAGGGCCCCACGGGCACGATCGAGGTCGGGTACCGGCTGGACCGCGCCAACGACCTGGCCGCCTGGGCGGTGCGCCGGGTCGACCCCGACGACGTGGGGCTGCCCGGCGTCGGGCTCGACCCGGCCGGCGCGCCCGACCACCCACCGGCGCAGATCCTCTCGGCGACCGGCGAGCAGGTCGTGCTCGACGTCGCCGGCGTCCGGCTGCAGTTCGCCGTGCACGAGGTCGGCGCGGTGTCCTACGTGGACAGCTCCGAGGGCTCGGTGACGCTGACGGAGCTGCCCCGCTACCCGCTGCCGGTCGCCGAGCAGCCCGAGGGTTCGCTGATCGCGCCGCTGCCGGGCGCGGTCGGGCGGGTCCTCGTCGTGCCCGGCCAGCGGGTCGCCGCCGGTGAGCTGCTGCTGACCGTGGAGGCGATGAAGCTCGAACACCCCGTCCACGCCCCCACCGACGGGGTCATCAGCGACCTGCGGGTCGCGGCCGGCTCGCAGGTCGAGTCGGGAGCCCTGCTGGCGGTGCTGACCCCGGCATAAGCCCTGATTGGAGCCCACCCCTCATGGACTTCGACTACACCCAGGAACAACAGGACCTCCGCGACGCGGTGGCGAAGCTCGGCAAGCGCTACGGGCACGAATACTTCGTGCGCAAGGCCAAGGCCGGCGAGCACTCCGACGAGCTGTGGAACGAGGCGGCCAAGCTCGGCTACCTCGGCGTCAGCGTGCCCGAGGAGTTCGGCGGCGGCGGTGGCGGCATCACCGAGCTGGCGATCGTCTGCGAGGAGCTGGCCGCGGCCGGCGCGCCGCTGCTGCTGCTCGTCGTGTCGCCCGCGATCGCGGCCACGATCGTCAACCGGCACGGCACGCGGGCGCAGCGCGAGCGCTGGCTGCCGGGCTTCGCCGACGGCACGCGCAAGGTGTGCTTCGCGATCACCGAGCCCGACGCCGGGTCCAACTTCCACAAGCTGTCCACCGTGGCGAAGCGCGACGGCGACGAGTACGTGATCACCGGCCGGAAGGTGTACATCTCCGGGGTCGACGAGTGCTCCCAGGTCGTCGTGGTGGCCCGGATGGCCGACGAGCGCACCGGCAAGCTGAAGCCGGCGCTGTTCATGGTCCCCACCGACGCGCCCGGGCTGACCCTGTCCAAGCTGGAGATGGAGATCGTGTCGCCGGAGAACCAGTTCCTGCTCTTCTTCGACGAGGTCCGGGTCCCGGCCGACACCCTGATCGGCGAGGACGCCGAGGCGGGCCTGCCGGCGCTGTTCTCCGGCCTGAACCCGGAGCGGATCACGGTGGCCGCGATGGCGTGCGGCACCGCCCGGTACGCGCTGGATCGGGCCTCGACGTACACGGCCAGCCGCTCGGTGTGGGGCCGGCCGATCGGCAGCCACCAGGGCGTGGCGCACCCGCTGGCGCACGCGCACATCCAGGTCGAGCTGGCCCGGCTGATGGTGGCGAAGGCGGCCGCGCTCTACGACGCCGGCCGGGACCTGGAGGCGGGCGTCAACGCCAACATGGCGAAGTACGCGTCGGCGGAGGCATCGGCGCTGGCCGTGGACACCGCGATCCAGGCGCACGGCGGCAACGGCATGACCACCGAGTACGGCGTCGCCACCCTGCTCGGCGCCACCCGGGCCGGCCGTATCGCGCCGGTGTCGCGCGAGATGATCCTCAACTTCGTCGCCCAGCACCTGATGGGCCAGGAGAAGTCCTACTGACGGCGCAGCTGCTGGCCGGTGAACGTGCTCGGCGGGTTGCCGGCCAGGCAGCGGAACGTCGTCGGCCCGGCCTGCTGCTCGGCCGGGTCCGGCAGCAGCACGTCGACCCGCCAGCCGACCGCCGGCAGGTACACCAGCAGCAGGGTCTTCAGGCTGCACACCTCGGCGACCGTCGCGCTGTCCCTGGCGGTTTTGACCTGGCTGCCGGCCGGCAGGTCGCCGTAGGCGAAGACCTCCCAGGTGTGCGCCCCGGCGCAGCCCGCGGGCCGGTGGTCGGCGTCGAAGCACTCGACCGTCTGCGAGCAGCGGGCCGCCTTCGACACCGTCGGCGGGCAGGCGACCGTCGCCGGGATCCCGCCGGTGCCACGGGTCGGCGAGGGCCCGGCGCTCGCGGACGCGTTCGCCGACGGGCTCTTTGCCGGGTCGGGTCCGGCGCCCGCGTTGAGGTTGTAGGCGATGCCGGCCCCCACCAGGGCCAGCACGAGCAGGATCACCGCGCCGGCGACCAGCATGAACTTCCTGGCGCCGGGCGGGGGCTGCGGCGTGTCCGGCACGACACCGTCCCCGGGCGGCCCAGCCGGTGGCGGCCCGACGGCCGGCGAGGACATCTCGTCGGCGGCGTGCTGGACGGTCTTTTCCGGGTCGTCGCCGCCGAGGAACGGCGAGTCGAGCAGGCGGCCCGGCGTCGGGGGCGGGGTCGGCGGGGCCTTGGAGGTGTAGACCGGCTCGATCGGCGGTGAGCCCAGCGGCGGCACGGTCACCGGCGGCACCGGCTCCAGCCGCAGGCCGATGAGCAGGTCGCGCAGCTCGATCGCGCTCGGCCGGTCGGATTCGTCGTTGGCCATGCCGGCGCGCAGGACCGCCATGAGGCTCTCGGGGCAGCCGGGCAGGTCGGGGATGTGCTCGTTGAACATGTCGACCAGCGACAGCAGGCTCGGCGCCTGGTCGTCGCGCCAGCGCGGCGGGCGGCCGCGCATGAGCGCGTAGAGCGTGGCGCACAGCGCGTACACGTCGGCGGCGGCGGCCGGCGGTGACTGCCGGAACGTCTCGGGCGGCGCGTAGGCCGGGGTGAGCGTGTCGAGCGTCATCGACTCGTCGCGCCACTCGGCGAGGATGGCCAGGCCGAAGTCGGCCAGCGCCGGCTCGCCGAACCGGCTGAACAGGATGTTGGCCGGCTTGACGTCGCGATGCAGCACGCCCAGCGCGTGCGCGTCGGCGAGGGCGTCGGCGATCTTGAACCCGACGTCGCGGGCCTCGGCGGCAGCGAGCGGCGAGTCGCGCATGCGCTCGGCGTAGGAGCCGTCGCACAGCTCCATGATCAGGTACGGGTGGCCCTGGTCAGTCACGCCGGCGTCGAAGAGGTCGACCACGTGCGGGTGGCTGGACATCCGCCCGGCGGCCCGGGCCTCGCGCAGGAACCGCCGGCGGTCGCGCTCGGTCTCCAGGGTCCGGTTCTCCACCTTGACCGCGACCTCCCGGCCGACCGATTCCTGGGTGGCCCGGTAGACCGTCGCGTAGCCGCCGCGCGCGAAGACGGACAACCCGGTCATCCCGGGCACCGTCGGCAGGGGTGCGGCTGCGGTCACGGCTAGAACGGTACGACAGCCGCTGGATATTCGCCGTCACGCATCGGCCACAACGGATGCTGACCCACCCGGGAGCCGCTCAGGGAGTGGCCGACGCCGTCGTCAGCGCCGCCGTCACGACCGCCGCCTCGTCGCACTGGCCGTTGGCCTCCAGTGCGTCGGCGAGGACCCGAGCGGCGTAGATGCGGCTGCGGACGTCCTCCCCGGCCAGGGTCTGCGCCTGCCGGGCCCAGTCGAGGGCCTCGACCTGCCGGCCGGCGGCGAGCAGCGCGCCCGCGTAGGCGGCCACCGCGTGCCGGCGGGAGAACATCACCGACGGCCCGGGGCGGTCGGCGGCCACGCAGCCGAGCACCTCCAGGGCCGTCTCCAGGTCGCCCTGCGCCTGGCGGGCCAGGCCGAACAGCACCTTCGGCGCGACCTTCGCCGCCTCGAGCACGTCGTGGGTCTCCACGACCTGCAGCACCGCGCGGGCGTCGTCCTCGGCGGCGGCCGGGTCGCCGCGGTCGAGCAGCACGAAGCCGCGCATGGTCCGCGACATGCCGATGAGCAGCGGGTGGCCGGTCTTCTCGCCGTACTCGGTGGCGTCGGTGAGCAGGTCGTGGGCGTGCGCCGGCTCGGCCAGCTCGCGGGCGATCACGCCGCGGACGACGAGCGCGAGCCCGCGGCCCCAGTCGTCCCCGGCGGCGGCGAAGTCCCGGTACGCCCGGCGCGCCTCCCGGTCGGCGTCGGCCAGGTCGCCGCTCTCCGCGGCCGCGAACGCCTCGACCGCCCGCAGGGTGCCGACCGCCCACGCGTCGCCGACCTGCTCACCGAACGGCAGGAACGCCTTCGCCAGCCGCCTGGCCTCGCCGAGCCGCCCGGCGAGGAGCCGGACGAAGGCGGTGGTGCCGCGCAGCCAGGCCCGGCCGACGGGGTCGCCGAGCTCGGCGAAGCGGCGGGCGGCGCGGCCGAGGGCGGCGTCCGCGCCGGCGAAGTCGCCGCGGGTGGTGGTGACCCAGGCCAGATGCTGCAGCGACCAGGCCTGTGCCCGCCGGTCGCCGGCGCTGACCGCGATCTGGAACGACTCGGCGAAGCGCCCGCCGGCCTCGGTGAGGCGCCCTTCGAGGAAGTCAGCCATGCCGAGGCGGCGCATGGCGTCGCCGCGCTCGTACGTGAGGCGGGCCTCCGTGGCGGCCGCCAGGGCCTCGCTCAAGGTCTGGTAGCTGCGGCGCTGGTCGCCCGCGGCGCGGTAGGCGCGGCCGGCGACGAGGAGCGCGCCGACGTGCACGGCCGGGTCGTCGGCGGTGTTGGCGGTGATCTTCTCGGCGCTCGCGAGGGCCTCCGAGACCCGGCCGAGCTGCAGCAGTGCCCGCGCGTGCACGAGCCGGTCGGCGGGCGGCACGACGCCGCCGCCGAGCGCGGCGGCCCGCTCGGCGGCCTGCGCGGCCTGGGCGGGCTCGCCGGTGGCGAGTGCCTCGCGGGCGACCCGGCCGAGCGCCTGGACGCCCAGCGGCGCGGCGGAGCGGGCGAGGGAGTCCGGGCGCAGCCCGACGACGTCGGCGAGGCGTGAGGCGCGCTCGGCGTGCTCGGCGATGAACGCGTCGGCGGCGCCGGCGGTCATGTTGAGGCCGGTCACCGTGCCCGCGGTGTTGCCGGCGCCCTGATGGGCGGCCATCGCGGCGGCGGCCCAGCGTGACAGTGCCGCGTGCCGCTCGGCGAGGTCGGCCTTGCCGATGCCCGCGTACGCGGCCTCGCGCAGCAGCGGCGTGGCGAACGCGAACCCGCCGCGGGCGCGCCGCAGCATGCGCCGCTGCAGCAGCTCCTCCACGGACCGCTCCAGCTCCACGGCGGCGACGACGGCGGGCCTGGCGGGCTGGCCGGGCGGGTTGAACCGCAGCGCCTCCAGGGCCCGGCCGGGCACGGTGTCGCCGATGACGGCCGCGTCGCGCAGCACGGCGCGGGTGTCCGGCGGCAGCGCGTCGATGCGGGCGGCGAGGACGGCGGCGAGGTCGCGCGACAGCAAGCGCCCGCCGAGGGACCCGGGCGTGAGCCGCCAGCCGGTGGAGTCGCTGCCGGGCACGGTGCTCAGCGCGCCGCGCTCCTGCAGCAGCGTGACGAGCTCGGCGAGGTAGAACGGGTTGCCCTGGGCGGTGGCGAGGAGCCGGTCCTCGTCGGGCGCGGCGAGCCGCCCGCCGCCCAGGTACGCGGTGAGCAGCCGGGCCGCGTCGGCGCCGCGCAGCGGCGGGATCGGCACCAGCTCGGCGTCGGGGACGCGGGTGAGCACACCGGCGGAGCGGACCAGCTCGGGCCGGCCGAGCAGCACGATGAGGACCGGTCCGGTGATCCGCTCGATGACGGCGCCGAGCGCGTCGACGGTCTCGGGGGTCGCGTCGTGCAGGTCGTCGACGATGACGACGAGGGGCGTCTCGGCCGCCATGCCGGACAGCAGCTCGGCGACCGCGTTGGGCACGGCGTGCAGGTCGAGCTCGTCGGGCTTGGCGCCGGGCGCGACCCAGGACGCCTCGGGCGCCGAGCCGGAGTAGCCGATGAGGCTCAGCAGCAGGTCGGTGGCGAAGCGCGGCGGCTCGGGGCGGCCGCGGGCGGCGCGGGCCAGCCGCTGGGCGAGGCGGCGCAGGCGCTCCTCGACCGCCTCGCGGGTGCGGTTGGCGGCGTCCGGCGGCAGGCCGATCGCGGCGCGGACCAGGTCGGCCAGGGGCGCGAGCCGGCGGCGCTCGCCGAACGCGGCGCAGTGCACCGACAGCACCCGGGCGCCGCCGCCGGGGGCGAACCCTGCGCTGGGCGTGTAGCCGGCCCCACCGAGGTAGCCGGCGGCGAAGCGCTCGATCTCGCCGGCGAGCCGCGACTTGCCCAGCCCGGCCTCGCCGGTGAAGACCAGCACGCGGGTCTCCTGGCGGTCGGCGATCTCGGCGAGCCGCCCGGAGACCCGGGCCAGCTCCGCCTCGCGGCCGACGAACGGCGCCTCGTCGCCGAGGCCGGAGCGGGTGCCGGGGGCGTCGAGCAGGCCGAGCAGCTCGAACGCCTCGACCGGCTCGCGCTTGCCCTTGAGGCGCAGCGGCCGCAGCGCGCGCCACGAGGCGAGCCGCCGGGTGGTGGCCGCGGTGCGGTCGCCGGCGTAGACGGCGCCGATGGCGGCGGCGTCGGCGAGGCGGGCCGCGGTGTTCACGGTGTCGCCGATGACCGTGTACTCGATGCCGGCCTGGACGCCGGCGACGACGGTGCCGGTGTTGAGCCCGATGCGCAGCCCGAGGGGGGCGCCGCCGCCGCGCTCGTCGTCGAGCACCCGGCGCACCGCGCGCTGCATCGACAGCGCCGCGCGGACGGCCCGCTCGGCGTCGTCCTCGTGCGCGACCGGGGCGCCGAAGACGGCCATGATGCCGTCGCCGGTGAGCTTGTCGACGTGGCCGCCGAAGGTCTTGACCGCGCCGGCGAGCGCGGCGAGCACCCGGTCGGTGACCGCGCCGACCCGCTCCGGGTCGAGGTCCTCGGACCAGGCGGTGAAGTCGGACAGGTCGCCGAAGAGCACCGTCACGATCCGCCGCTCGGCGGCCGGGAGGGTGGCGGCGGCCGGCAGCGCGGAGCCGCAATGGTGGCAGAACCGCGCACCGGGAACGGCCACGGTCCCACACACCGAACACGTCACGTTGCGTCCAACCCTAAGTGGGGTGGTTGTGATTCCCGCCTCAGGTAGGCAAGTTGCGCGCGGACCGACGACTCGGCCGCCTTCCACAGGCTGCGGTCGACGTCGGCGTAGACCCGGGCGACCACCTCGGCCGGCTCGTGCGCGCCCGCGGCGAGCGCCTCGCGGACCTGCTCGAGCCGCGCCTGGCGGTGCTGGCGGTAGAAGCGGGCGGCGACCGCGGCGTCGGTGAGCGCCGGGCCGTGGCCGGGCAGGGCGGGCACCCCGTCGAAGCCGGCGAGGCGGCCCAGGCTGTCCAGGTAGTCGCCGAGGTCGCCGTCGGGCCAGGCCACGATCGTGGTGCCGCGGCCGAGGATGGTGTCACCGGTCAGGAGCACCCGCTGGTCGCCGTGACGGGCGGCGAAGCAGACGGAGTCGGCGGTGTGACCGGGCGTGACGACGGGCTCGACCAGCACCCCGTCCACGTCGAGCGTCGCGTGTACGGGTGGCTGGTGCACCGGCGCGCCCGTGAGCTCGGCGAGCCGTGGTACACCTTCCGTGTGGTCCACGTGACTGTGGGTCAGGATAATGGCCGCAACCGGGGCGTGCCGGGCGACCGCCCGCAGGTGGCTTTCGTCCAGCGGGCCCGGGTCGACGACGACACAGCCGCCACCCGGCGCCCGCAGGAGCCAGGTGTTGGTGCCCTCGAGCGTCATGGGCCCGGGGTTGGGCGCGCGCACGAGCGTCACCCAGTCGGGCAACGTCGTGAGGACCTCGGCGGTCGGGGCGGTGACGTGGCTTACCACGAAATGATCGTACGGCGGGCCAGTTCACTCGACACGTCACCCGACCGGCTGAGAGACCCGCGGCGCAACCCGCGGCGCCCGCCGGCCGGGGGCCGCGTCCGGTCGCGTCAGGCGACCTCGAAGATCGCCTCGACCTCGACCGGTGTGTTCAGCGGCAGGGCGGAGACGCCGACGGCGCTGCGGGCGTGCCGTCCCGCCTCGCCGAAGACCTCGCCGAACAGCTCGCTGGCGCCGTTGACGACGCCCGGCTGGCCGGTGAAGCCCGGCGCCGACGCGACGAACCCGACGATCTTGACCACCTTGACGACCTTGTCGAGGCCGACCAGGGCGTGCACCGCGGCGAGGGCGTTGAGCCCGGCCAGCCGGGCGAGGTCCTTGGCCTGCTCCGCGGTCACGTCCTGGCCGACCAGGCCCTCGGCGGGCAGCTTGCCGTCGACCATCGGCAGCTGGCCGGAGACGTAGACGTGGTTGCCGGTCTGTATGGCCGGCACATACGCGGCGACCGGCGGCACGACCGCCGGGATCGTCAGCCCGAGCTCCTCGAGCCGGGCGAACACCTCGCTGCCCATGTCAGCCGGCCTTCGGCCGCTTGAAGTAGGCGACGAGATTCTCCGGGTTGAGGCCGGGCACGATCGCCACCAGCTCCCAGCCGTCCTCGCCGAAGTTGTCCAGGATCAGCTTCGTGTTGTGGACCAGCAGGGGTGCGGTCAGGTACTCCCATTTCTGCATGAGGCGAGACTATCGGTCGGCCGGTGCGCCCCGATGGAATCGGGTCCCCCAACGCATGCACGTGGCGGCTACCCTAAGGGCCGCGCCGCACGGGTCCCGGGAGCCGGACCGCCGGCGGACCCGGCCGTCGCACACGAGGTGGAGACATGACACAACCGCCCCAGTACCCAGGGCAGCCCGAGTATCAGGGCCAGCCGGGTGACCCTTACGCCGCGCCGGGCCAGCCTCCGCAGGCCCCGCCGGGGCAGGGCTGGCCACCCGCGCCGGCGGTGCAGGACCCGTTCGCACCGCCCACCTCGGCCCCGCCGACGTCCGGCCAGCCGTACGCGGTGCCGGTCCAGCCGCCGTTCCCCCAGGCCGGGTATCCGCAGCAGCAGCCGGATCCGACCCAGTACGGGCAGCAGCCCCCGCAGTACCCGCAGCAGGGCTTCCCGCAGCAGTACCCGCCGACGGGCGCGTTCCCGACCGGCCCGCAGCCGACCGGGCAGTTCCCGGCCGGGCCGCCGCAGCAGCCGACCACCGGCTTCCCCGCCCAGCCGACCAGCGGGTTCCCGGGCCAGCCCACCAGCGGTTTCCCCGCCCAGCCGACCAGCGGGTTCCCGGGCCAGCCCACCAGCGGCTACCCCGGCCAGCCGACCAGCGGGTTCCCGGCCGACCCGTATGCCGGCGCCTACCAGCCCGGCTACCAGCAGCCGGCGCCGCCGAAGAAGCGCGGCCTGATGATCACGCTGATCGTCCTGGCGGTCGTCCTCGTGCTGTGCGGTGGTGGCGGCGCGGCCGCGTACTTCGTCTCCCAGGGCAACCAGGGCAAGGGCCAGCCGACCGCGATCGAGGCGGTCAACGGCTTCCTCAAGGCCGTCTACAAGGACAAGAACACCACCGAGGCGCTCAAGTACGTGTGCGCGAGCGCGCGCGACAAGAACAACAAGAACAAGCTGGCGGCGCGGGTCGACGAGATCCGCAAGTACGACTCCGGTCTGAGCAGCCCGACGTACACGTGGCCGGCGCCGACGGTGGAGAAGCAGGACTCCTCCTCCGCGACGCTGCTCGTGCCGATCAAGGTCGCCACCAGTGACGAGAAGGTCGCGGAGACCAAATACAAGATCCTCGCGACGAAGGACAACGGCTGGTGGGTGTGCGAGATCACTGCCGCGTAGTCCCGCACGGCGCCCTGTAGCGTCGAGGGGTGACAACGCGCGAGGCTCAGGACGGGCGGGGCGGCCGGGTGGGAAACCTCGGCTGGCCCGCCCGCCTGCATGTGGTCACCGGCAAGGGCGGCACCGGCAAGACCACGGTCGCCGGCGCCCTGGCCCTGGCGCTCGCCCGGGACGGCCGGCGCACCCTGCTCGTCGAGGTCGAGGCGCGGCAGGGCATCGCGCAGCTCTTCGACCGCGACCCGCTGCCCTACCAGGAGCTGCGGATCGCCACGGCGAGCGGCGGCGGCGAGGTCCGAGCGCTGGCCGTGGACGCCGAAGAGGCGCTCCTGGAGTACCTGGAGATGTTCTACCGGCTCGGCGTGGCGGGCCGGGCGCTGCGCAAGGTCGGTGCGGTGGACTTCGCCACGACGGTCGCGCCCGGACTGCGCGACGTCCTGCTGACCGGCAAGGTCAAGGAGGCCGTGACGCGCACCACCGACGGCCGCCGGGTCTACGACGCGGTCGTGCTCGACGCGCCGCCGACCGGCCGCATCGGCCGCTTCCTCAACGTCACGGCGGAGACCGCACGCCTGGCGAAGGTCGGCCCGATCAAGACGCAGAGCGAGGGCGTGGCGGCGATCCTGCGCTCGCCGATGACCGCGGTGCACGTGGTCACCCTGCTGGAGGAGATGCCGGTCCAGGAGACCGCCGACGCGATCGACGAGCTCACCAGGCTGGGCATCCCGATCGGCACGGTGATCGTCAACGCGACCCGCCCGCCGATGCTGGCCGGCGCCAAGGTCACCCAGGCCGACCTGCGCCGCGGCCTGACCGCGGCCGGGCTCAGCGCCGACAAGGAGACCCTCGCGGGGCTGGCCGGCGAGGCGAAGGCGTATCAGACCAGGGTCGCCGCCGAGGCGTCCTTGCGGGCCGACCTGCAGGGTCTCGGCCGGCCGCTGGTGGAGCTGCCGGTGCTGCCGGGCGGCGTCACCACGCAGGCGCTGGAGTCGCTCGGTGATCTGTTGCTCACCTCGGCTTGACCGAGCGCCCAGCGGATACGCTCGCTAGGTGGGGACTGGGAAGCTCGACGTCGACGCGATCCTCGCCGACCCGGCGATCCGCATCGTCGTCTGCTGCGGCTCTGGCGGTGTGGGCAAGACCACGACCGCGGCGGCGCTGGCGGTGCGCGCCGCCGAGCGGCACGGCCGGCGCACGGTGGTGCTCACCATCGACCCGGCCCGCCGGCTGGCCCAGGCGCTGGGCCTGACCGAGCTGGACAACACGCCACGGCTGGTCAAGGGCCTGCAACCGGACTCCGCCGAGCTCCAGGCCATGATGCTGGACATGAAGCGGACCTTCGACGAGGTCGTGCTCGAGCACACCGACCCGAAGCGGGCCGAGGAGATTTTCGCCAACCCCTTCTACCAGGCCATGAGCTCCACGTTCTCCGGCACGCAGGAGTACATGGCGATGGAGAAGCTCGGCCAGCTGCGGGCCCGCGACGAGTGGGACCTGATCGTGGTCGACACCCCGCCGTCGCGTTCCGCGCTGGACTTCCTGGACGCGCCGGCCCGGCTGTCGCGCTTCCTCGACGGCAAGATGCTGCGGCTGCTGCTGGCCCCGGCCCGCGCCGGTGGGCGCAGCGTGTTCAACCTCGTGTCCGCCTCGTTCGGGCTGTTCAGCCGTACCGTCACGAAGATCCTCGGCGCGCAGCTGCTGACCGACCTGTCAGGGTTCGTCGGTGCCCTGGACTCGATGTTCGGCGGCTTCCGCGAGCGGGCCGAGCAGACCTACCGGGTGCTGCAGGCGCCGGAGACGGCGTTCCTGGTGGTGGCGGCCCCGGAGCCGGACGCGGTGCGCGAGGCGATGTACTTCGCCGGCCGGCTCGCCGCCGACCGGATGCCGCTGGCCGGGCTGGTGCTCAACCGGGTGGTGCCGGTGCCCGCCGAGCTGGCCGCTGACGAGGCCCGTGCGGCCGCGGCGCGGCTCGACGCGCTGGGCGGTCATCAGGCGACGGCCGAGGTGCTGCGGGTCCACGCCGAGCTGGCGGACCAGCGGGACCGGCAGGCGGCGGTCTCCGGCCGGTTCCTGCGCGCCCATCCCGGTGTGCCGGTCGTCAAGGTCCCGGCGCAGCCCGCCGACGTCCATGACCTCGACGGGCTGCGTGCGATCGGAGTGTCGTTCTGACCGGTGCCTCAGCCGGTCGGCACGAGCTCCTTGGGAGCATCCTTCTCATTACGGTCCATGGCGGCTTCGAACATCTTGCGCCAGCTGGGCACCTGCGGGTGACGGCGCAGCAACGCACGGCGCTCGCGCTCAGTCATGCCGCCCCAGACTCCGAACTCGATCCGGTTGTCGAGGGCGTCTGCCAGGCATTCGTACCGCACAGGGCAGCTCCGGCAGATCCGCTTCGCCACGTTTTGCTCGGCACCCTGGACGAACAGTGCGTCCGGGTCGCCATTGCGACACGCGGCGATGCTGGGCCAGTCGACGACCATGCTCATATTTCCTCTTCCCCCCTTGGACTCCCCCCGGGTCCATCCGCCGTGCTTGCCCCAGCGAATAGCCCCCAAACCACGTCCCCCCATGGCTTTTGGATGCTGTTCGCCGGGCCACCCGGCGCGACGGCAGGGTCCCCGGCCACGGGAACCCCGAGAGGAGCTTTCCGGAACATCATGCTCTGTAGTCGTCCAGTTACGCAACGTTGTTGCACCAGGTTAACCGGCCCTTTGCCATCCACCAAAAGGCCGGAGCGTGCTACCGCTGCGTCACGACCGGGTGCGATTTGAGCAAAATGCCGGCAACCTCGTGATCCGTGTATCAGACTCGGCTACGGGTCAACCTCGCGCCCGGTGTCACGCGTCTAGTGCAACGAGGACGCCAGCATCTGGACGCGGCCTCATGACGTCGTCACGTAGGCTGAGGAAGTGACCTGGATGCGTAAACGCGAACACGGCCTGCTGCCCAATGCAGCATCGCTCCTGCTGTGTGGGCTGCTCGCGGGCTTGGTGGTCGCTGCGGCCGCGTTCCCCGCGGTCGCGATGTCGGGCCTCGCCGCGAAGGCCGGCGCCGACACGTTCGAGAATCTGCCGACCGACATCGACGTCCTTCCGTCGCCGCAGATCAGTTATGTGTACGCATCCGACGGCAAGACCCTGCTCGCGATGATGTACGACGAGAACCGGCGCGACGTCCCGCTGACCGATGTCGCGGAGGTCATGCGCCAGGCGATCGTCGCCGCGGAGGACAACCGGTTCTACGCGCACCGCGGCGTCGACGTGAAGGGTGTGGCCCGCGCGTTCGTGGCCAACCAGAACGCCGGCGGCCAGACCGAGCAGGGCGCCTCGACGCTGACGATGCAGTACGTGCGCCAGGCGATCTCCTACTCGGCGAAGACGCCGCAGGAGGTCGTGGACGCCACCGACAAGACGCCGACGCGCAAGCTGCGCGAGATGAAGTACGCGATCGACCTGGAGAAGAAGCTCAGCAAGGACCAGATCCTCGAGCGCTACCTCAACATCGCCGCGTACGGCCACGGCGCGTACGGCATCTTCGCCGCCTCGCACGTCTACTTCGAGAAGGACCCGAAGGACCTGACGCTGCCCGAGGCCGCGCTCATCGCCGGCCTGGTCAAGGCGCCCGGCACGAGCGACCCGGCGACCACCGAGGGCCTGCCCCGCGCCCTGGACCGGCAGAAGTACGTGCTCAACCAGATGATCGCGATGGGGTACATCAACCAGCAGCAGGCCGACGAGGCCGCCAACGCGAAGCTGAACATCGTCGGCAAGCGCACGCCCGAGGGCTGCGAGTCGGTGCAGGGGGCCGGACTGGGCGCCGGCTTCTACTGCGACTACCTGCGCCGCTGGTGGATGGACCAGAAGGTCTTCGGCGAGGACCAGTACCAGCGCGCCAACCGGCTGCGCGCGGGCGGCTACACGGTCGTCTCCGCCCTCGACATCAACACCCAGGCGGCGGCCGCCAAGTACGCGGCGGACCAGCCCAACGTCGGCAAGAGCGAGAAGATCAGGCTCGGCAGCCAGAACGCGGTCATGCTGGCCGCGGTCGAGCCGGGCACGGGCCGGGTCACCGCGATCGCGACCAACCGCACGTTCAGCAACGACAACAGCAAGAACGGGGCCAACACCAACCCCGACAAGAAGGGGCAGAAGGGCAACTACCCCAACACCACGGTGCCGATCATCACCGGTGACAAGGACATCCCCGGCTACCAGGCCGGCTCGACGTTCAAGATGTTCACCGCGGTGGCGGCGCTGGAGGCGGGCCTGCCCCTCGCCACGCCGATCAACACCGAGAAGCAGTTCATCTCCAACTTCATCGTCGGCCCCGGCCCCGCCACCTGCAACGGCAACAAGTACTGCCCGAAGAACTCCGGCGGGCAGTCCGGCCCGTACAACATGTGGACCGCGTTCGGCAGCTCGATCAACACGTACTTCGTGCCGCTGGAGCAGCAGGTCGGTGCCGACAAGGTCGTCGACGTGGCGAAGCGCCTGGGCATCCAGTTCAACGCCAAGGAAGACGCCGGCTTCGCCACCTACCCGGCCTCGAAGCAGTGGGGCGCCTTCACCCTCGGCGTCAGCGCGACCACGCCGCTGCAGCTGGCCAACGCCTACGGCACGCTCGCCGCGGACGGCCTGTACTGCGAGCCGACCCCGATCGTCGAGGTCAAGGACAACAACGGCAAGAAGGTCGAAGGGCTCGACCCGAAGTGCAAGCAGGTCGTCGACAAGGAGGTCGCACGCGCGGCCGTCGACATGGCCCGCTGCCCGGTCGGTGACCAGTCCGCCACCGGCAAGTGTGTCGGCGCGACCGCTGGTTACGCCCGCAAGTACGTGGGCCGCCCGCTGGCTGGCAAGTCCGGCACCACCGACTCGGAGAAGAGCGCCACGTTCGTCGCGATGACCAAGCAGCTCGCGGTCGGCGGCTTCCTCACCGACCCGGACTGGCCCGAGACGAACAAGGACATGAAGCACCCCCCGATCAACTACGCCACCCTGGGCACGCTCAAGGACGGCCTGGCCGGCAAGCCGGTGGTCCCGTTCACCGCGCCCACCAAGGAGAAGTCGACGGGCAAGCTCGTGGAGATCCCGTCGGTCAAGTGCGCACCGGTCGACCAGGCGCGTAGCCGGATCACCCGCGCCGGGTTCACCGTGACGGTCTCCGCGGCGCAGGTCGCTTCGCCCTGCCCGGCCGGCACGGTCGCCCGGACCGAGCCCGGCGGCGCCACGGTGAAGGGCGGGCAGGTCTCGCTCGTCATCAGCAAGGGTCCGGGCGCGCCGGCCCCGCCGTACCTGGGCACCGACCCGGGCACCGGCAACGGCGTGCGCGACGACGAGTGCCCGCTGCCCTGGGTCTGCTGACCCACCCGGCACACGACGAACAGCGGCCGCCCCGGATGCCCGGGGCGGCCGCTTCGTCGTCACGGCGGTTCGCCGGTCCAGCTCAGCCATTGGTGAGCTGTGCGCTCGGCCTTGACGAGCCGGGCGCTCAGCCCTTGGCGAGCCGGGCGCTCAGCCCTTGAGGACCAGGGCGCTCAGCCCTTGGCGAGCTGGGCGCGGACCTCGGCGGCGACGCGGCCGCCCTCGGCGCGGCCGGCGACGGCCGCCTGCGCGGCCTTCATCGCCTGCCCCATGCTCGCCATCCCGCTGAGCCCGGCCGCGGCAAGGGCGTCGCGGACGATGCCGGCGAGGTCCTCGTCGGACAGCTGGGCCGGCAGGTAGGCGGCGAGCACCTCCTCCTCGGCCCGCTCCTTCGCCGCCTGGGCCTCCCGGCCGGCACCGGCGAACGCCTCGGCAGCCTCGCGCCGCTTCTTCGCCTCCTTGGTGAGCACCGAGAGGACCTCCTCGTCGGACAGCTCGCGGGCGGCCTTGCCGGCGACCTCGGCGTTGCGCACCGCGGTGATCGCCATCCGCAGGGTCGAGGTCACCAACTCGTCACGGGCCTTCATGGCCTGGTGCAAGTCGGACTCCAGACGCTCCTTCAACATGAGCGAAGTCTATCGGCGGCGCCCTGGCCATATTGGGTTGTAAAAGCGCGCCGGCGGCTGGCCGGTACCCTTTGACCATGCGCTCGAAGACTGTCCGGCGGCTCGCGGCCGCAACCGCCGCGGCCGGTGCCGCCACGTTTGCCTACGCCTCGCTCGTCGAGCGCAACATGTTCACCCTGCGCCGCTTCGACGTGCCGGTGCTCGCGCCGGACGCGGAGCCGCTGCGGGTGCTGCACCTCAGCGACTTCCACCTCACCCCGGGCCAGCACCGCAAGCAGCGCTGGATCGCCGAGCTCGCCGGCACCGACCCGGACCTCGTCGTGGTCACCGGCGACAACATGGCCCACGTCGACGCCGTCCCGGCGGTCGTGCGGGCCCTGACGCCGCTGCTGGACCGGCCCGGCGCGTTCGTCTTCGGCAGCAACGACTACCGGGGGCCGGTGTTCAAGAACCCGCTCGGCTACTTCAACCGCAACAAGCCCTACGTGCAGGGCGCCGTCCTGCCCACCGAGGAGCTGCGCGACGTGCTCGCCGGCTCCGGCTGGGCCGACCTGAACAACGCCCGCACCACGATCAAGGCCGGTGGCCGCGCCGTGGAGCTGGTCGGTGTCGACGACCCGCACATCGGCCGCGATGACTACGACAGCGTCGCCGGCCCGGCCTCCGCCGAGGTGGACGTGCGCATCGGCCTGACCCACTCCCCCGAGCCGCAGCTGCTGGACCGCATGGCCGACGACGGGTTCGACCTGCTGCTGGCCGGTCACACCCACGGCGGCCAGGTCGCGCTGCCGTTCTTCGGGGCGCTCGTCACCAACTGCGGGCTCGACCGGCGCATGGCCAAGGGCCTGCACCGCTGGCCCTACTCGTCGGCGTTCCTGCACGTCTCCGCCGGCCTCGGCACCCACCCGACGGCGCCGGTCCGGTTCGCCTGCCCGCCCGAGGCGTCGATCCTGACCCTCGTCCCGCGATGACCGCCTCGACCGTGCCGGCCGCCGCCGTCGCGCCGGCCGTCAGCAAGTGGCCGCGCCGAGCCGCCTACGCGGGGGTCGCGAGCGCGGCGGGCCTCGCCGTGCTGCTGCCGACGGGCACCGCCGGCGCCGGCTGGTTCCTGGCCGGTCAGGTGCTCAACGTCAACGCCGTGCGGGCGTATCCGGTGCGGGTCCGCGCGCACGCCGGTGACCGGGTCACCCTGACCCGCACCCCGGACACGTCCCGCTCGATCCCGCTGGCCTTCGTGTGGCCCTCCGGCCACGCCGTCCTCGGCCCGGTCATCGCCACCGACCGCACCACCGTGACCCGCGAGATCACCAGCGTGACGCGCGGCACACTGATCAGCGGACTCAAGGGGTACACCACCGGCTATGTCTTCGAGGGCGACCCGCTGTCGGCACGCGGCCTGCCCTTCGAGGAGGTGCTCGTCCCCGCCGAGCTCGGCGACTGCCCGGCGTGGCTGGTCCCGCCGACCAGTGGCCCCGCCGACGACACGTGGATCATCGCGGTGCACGGCCGGGGCGCCCCTCGCGGCGAGGCGCTGCGCATCCTGCCCACCCTCGCCGAGTCCGGGCACAACACCCTTGTGATCACCTACCGCAACGACCCCGAGGCGTTCCCCAGCCCCGACGACCGCTTCCACCTCGGCCACACCGAGTGGCGCGACGTCCTGTCCGCCGTCGAGCACGCCCGGGCCGCCGGCGCCCGCCAGGTCATCCTCTACGGCTGGTCCATGGGCGGCGCCGCCATCCTCAACCTCCTGCGCAACTGGGAGCACGGCGGCTTCGTGCGGGGCATCGTCCTGGACTGCCCCGTCGTCGACTGGACCGCGACGCTGCGGATGAACGCCCGCCAGCTCAACGTGCCGCCCCTGTGGACCTGGACCGCGCTCAAGCTCATCCAGCACCGCCTGGGCGTGCGCGCCGCCGACCTCGACTACCGCGACGTGAGCCTCGACGTGCCGACCCTGCTCTACGTCGACCACGACGACCGCACCGTCGCCCCGCAGCCGACCGTCGACCTGGCCGCCGCCAGCCCGTCCGTCCAGCTCGTCGAGACCCGCGAGGCCGGTCACTGCCGCAGCTGGAACCTCGACCCGGTCGCGTACGAGTCCACCGTGAGCAGCTTCCTCAAGTCCCTCTGACGCCACAGGGGATACCGAGTTGGAGCCCTGCCGGGCGTGGGCTACGATTACTCGGCACGCTCGGGGTATAGCGCAGCTTGGTAGCGCGCTTCGTTCGGGACGAAGAGGCCGTCGGTTCAAATCCGGCTACCCCGACTTCGTGAAACAGCAGGTCAGGGCCGGTTTTCCCGCAAGGGGAGATCGGCCCTGAAGCGTCTCCAGACCCCTCTCGGGCGAATTCTGGGAGACGATCTTGGTACCTCACTACCCACCCCCCCGTGCAGCAGCCCGTCCAGGACACGGTCGGCGAGCGGGCGGGATCCACCTGCGGCCGTCCAGCACGGCCGTCCAGCGGCACGCCAAGGCGAGCAGCCCGCCACCAACACATTCGGGATGACGTTAGGCATAGCAGGCATACACGGAGCCGTCTGCGTGGATACCTGCTCGTCCGTCGGCACGCCCCAGGACCGCCAACTCGACGGCAGTCATCTCCGTATGACACAGAACACACCCGCGAGCCAGGGCTCAGACAAGGTAGTGATATGACCGTTGTGAGCGTTTAGATACGGACACTCCTTGCCGGCTTCGACCTGACCGCCGTGGTGGTCACCGCCGACGCGTTGCACACCCAACGAGAACACGCCCGCTGGCTGGCCGAGACCAAACACGCCGGCTACCTGTTCACCGTGAAGAAGAACCAGCCGCGTCTCCACCGACAACTCAAAGCGTTGCCCTGGAACAAATACCGATCCAGGACGAGACCAGCGACCGCGGCCACGGCCGCTACGACATCCGCCGCCTACAGGCAGTCACCTGCGTCGGAGTACTCGCTCTGGACTTCCCGCACGCCACCCAGGCCCTGCGGATCCGCCGTCGCCGGCTCAACCTCGCCACCGGCCGCTGGTCCACCATCACCGTCTACGCCATCGCCAACCTGACCACCATCCAGGCCCACCCCGCCGAGCTCGCCGACTGGCTCCGTGGTCACTGGGCCATCGAAGTCCTGCACCACATCCGCGACACGACCTACGCCGAAGACGCCAGCCGCATCCGCACCGGCAACGCACCCCGCGTCATGGCCACCCAACGCAACACCGCGATCAGCCTGCTCCGCCTCGCCGGGATCACCACCATCGCCAAAGCCCTCCGCCATAACAGCCGAGACCCCTACCGACCACTACAAATCCTCGGACTCACCTAAACCCGGCATATCCCTACCTTGCCGGAGCCCTGGCAGAAGTCATTGCCGAATTTGGCTGTACTAGATCAAGGCGCCTTCGGCGCAGGCCCGGACGTGGACAGCCGGCCGGCGGGCAAGCGGCGCCCGGCCCTGCGGGCCTGCGCCGGAAACCCGCTCGGCCGGCACACCACGTCCAGGCCGACATCGAGCGAATGACAGACAGGCCAGCTCAGGGCAACCGCACAAGACTTGAGCTACCGCGACGTCCGCCGGCGTAAGAACGTCGCTCCCGCGGCGTCGCCTTCCACGTATAGCTGAGCACCTGGACACGGCTCAGGCGCCGGACATGCCTTGCGGTCCGGCGACACCCTCCCCGGCGCCGCCTCTCTGAGCGTGCGCCTCAGAACCCCACCGTTACGAACGGTCCGACGTGGTCTGGCACGGCGCCCACAGCGGTCCCAGCCCGCCGGCCACCCAGTGTCAGGACGTCGAAGCCCGGCCGGTAGCCAAGGCGCCGGTGTCGAGCTGGATCGCGAACGGCATGTCCGAAGTCAAGGTGTCACCGCCGCCGACCACCGCGTGCTGCACGTAGTGCTCGCCCTCCAGTCGCAGGAAATTCAGCACGACCGAGGTCAGCGAGTCCTGCTCTACAAGGAGGTACCAGCCGATCCTGGCCTTCGCGTAGAACCCCATCTTCGCCACCCGGTCCGTGCCCGCGTTGCTGGGCGACACGATCTCGCCGATCAACGCCACGTCGACCGCGTCGATCATCGTGCCATCGTCGACGTCGGAGACGACGAGGTCCGGGATGACGATCCGACCCGTCTGCAAGCGGACGTTGACCGCCTCCAGGACCACGAAGCTGGCCGCCGACGCACCAGGGTCGAGCGCGTTCGCGATGCGACGGGACAGAATCTGGTGCCGAATAGCCGGCGCTGGACTCACCAGCAAGCTCCCGTCGATCAACTCGATCCGGTTCGGCGTCTCACCGAGCGCGAAGTACTCGCCCTCGCTCCACGGCCCGACATGCTCCAGAACACCTGCACTCATCGGCGACTCACCTCCACACCCATGCTGCCACCAGACTCCCACGCGCACGTGCCCGGTGACGACACCAAGCCACCCAGGCGACGACCCCGCCGGGAGAATTCTGGGAGACGACCTTGCGAAAAAGCACTCCCAGAGCCCTCCGCCGCCCAACCGCACCCGACGCCCTGACCTGCATATTCAGGTCAGGGCGCAGGTCGGCGACGCAGCCGTTCCTAATTCGGGACGAAGAGGCCGTCGGTTCAAATCCGGCTAGCCCGACAGCGTCCAGGGCCGGTCTTCCACACGGAGGACCGGCCCTGAGCCTTTCCTGCACCACGCGGGGCGATCGGGAAGCAACCACGGACCGGCGGGGACGTGGTCAGCATCACGCACCGCCTCGCAACAGCCGATCACGAGCCGTCCATGAGCACGGCCGGCGCGCCCCACTCGATCATTCGGTGTCTTGTACGAAGTTGCCGCAGGCCATGCGGCGTCAAGTCCCCGCGCCACCGCAACCGGCCCACCAACGGCGTTGTGGCGTCGCACCGGGCCAGGCTTCGCCCAGCACCGGCACCGGTCGCACTCCCGGCCCTCGTCACCTGCGGATACCGGCCGGCCGGCGCGGGCCTGAACAGCCATGGGGCAACCGGTGCCGCCGCTGATGCGACGCCAGCTCGCCCGGCCGGCCACCCGGTACATACTCGATCGCCGCCTGATGCACCGCGAGTGACGATGCTCCGCTGAGGGCTGGCCGTCCTGTTCGCGTTGCTGCCGCATCGGGTGTCGGGCCGGGGCCGGATCACCAAGGCAACCCCCCGGACCACCGCGGCCTCCCGCCCGGAGATCCGCCTCGAACAAACCCCGGGCCAACCGACGCAAACAGCCGCGTGGGCTCGCTTCCAGCGCTTGACGGACCAGGGGCTGGCTCCAGGAGTGCCCCGACCAGGTGCCGCCGGACCAGTGGGTGTCCACCGGTCACCCGACATGCGTCCCCCGAAGTGTCAAAACCTGCTGAACACCTCAGCGGCGCCCCGGGGAGGCCGATCAAGGTGACAATGAACGTGCAGGGCGGTCCGGCACCGGTGACGATGGATCCAGTCACCGGTGCTCATTCGCGTGCCGCGCTGGACGTGGCCCTGCACGAGGTCACCGGGTGCAGCCTGCTGCTGTTTGACGTCGACCACTTCAAGACGGTCAACGACGCCTTCGGCCACCTGCGCGGCGACCTGCTGCTGCGCCAGCTCGCCGAGCGCATCGCCGGGCTCATCCGCACCGACGACGTGCTGTTCCGGTACGGCGGCGACGAGTTCGTGCTGCTGCTGCCCAACACCGGGGCCGACGAGGCGCTGCGCCTCGCGATCCGGCTGACGGACGAGATCCGCGCGCGGGAGTTCGCCGGCACCCCGCCGCTGCACCTGTCGATCAGTCTCGGCGTGGCGACCAGCCCCGTGGACGGCACCGACGGCGAGACCCTGATCGCGGTCGCGGACCGCCGCAACTACCTGGCCAAGCGGCGCGGGCGCGGGCAGGCGGTCGGCGACGACGTCGAGGCGTCCACCGCCGCCGGCTCGTCCCGGCTCTGGGAGCGCGACGCGGCGCTGAGCGGCACGCAGGAGTTCCTCACCCGGGTCGCCGCCGGCAGCCAGGCCGCCCTGCGGATCGCCGGCCCGCCGGGCGCGGGGCACACGCGGTTCCTCCGCGAAGTGGCGCAGATCGCCCGTTTGCGCGGTTTTCCGGCGGTACTGGCGGCAGACCGCACCCCCGGCTGCATCCTGCTCGCCGACGTGGGCGACCCGCTGCCGGAGCTCGGCGACGCCAAGGCGATCGTCTACGCCACCACCAGCCTGCACGACGACGACCCGCGCCGGACCGGGCTGCCGGAGGCCGTCGTCGAGCTGACCCCGTGGTCGCCGGCGACGCTGCGCATCTGGCTGCGCATCGCGCTCGCCGGGGAGCCCAGCTCGGCCTTGGTCGACCGGCTCGTCGAGCGTTCCGGCGGGCTGCCCGCCCGGGCCGAGGCGGAGCTCGGGCGGCTGCGCGCGCAGGGCGAGCTGATCAGCTCGCCGGACGGCACCTGGACCGTCAAGCCGCAGAAGGCGAAGCGGCGGCGCAGCCGGCTGCCCGTACCGATGACGAAACTCGTCGGCCGGGACCGGGAGACCGCCAAGGTCGCCGCGCTGGTCCGGGACGGGCGCCTGGTCACCCTGGTCGGGCCGGGCGGCATCGGCAAGACCCGGCTCTCGCTGGCGGCCGCGACGGTGCTCGCGGACGACTTCGCCGGCGGCGCCGTGTTCGTGCCCCTGGCCGACAGCACCGACGCGGAGCTGATGACGGCCGCCCTGGCCCGGGCGTTGCAGGTGAGCGAGCTGCCCGACCAGCACCTGTTCGACACCGTGCTGGACCAGCTCGAGGAGTCCGAGCTGCTGCTGGTGCTGGACAACTTCGAGCAGGTCGTCGACGACGGCGCGGCCCTGGTCAGCGACCTGCTGGCGGCGGCGCCAGGGGTCCGGGCGCTGGTCACCAGCCGGGAGCGGCTCTCGCTCTACGGCGAGCAGGTGTACCAGGTACCGACGCTCGCCGACTCGCCCGCGGTGACGCTGTTCGAGCAGCGGGCCCGGGCGGTCGACGCCGACTTCGAGATCACCATCGACACCGCGCTGCCGGTCGCGGCGCTGTGCCGCCGCCTCGACGGCCTGCCGCTGGCTATCGAGCTGGCCGCCGCCCGCATCGACCGCTGGACCCCGGACGAGCTGCTCAACCACCTCACCGAGCACCTCGACCGGGACCTCGACTCGCTCGGCGGCGCTGGCCCGCGGGACCTACCGGCGCGCCAGCAGACGCTGCGCGGGGCGATCGACTGGAGCTTCGTGCTGCTCGACTCCGAGGAGCAGCGGCTGCTGACGGAGCTGTCGGTGTTCGCCGGTGGCTGGACCGCCACGGCGGCGCTCGCGGTGACCCTGCCCGGCGGCGACCTGCACCTGCTGGAGAAGCGGCTGTCGGCGCTGGTCGACAAGCACCTGGTGGTCCGTGACGAGGACGACGACGGCCGGTACCGGCTGCTGTCTACGATCCGCGCCTATGCCCGGCACCGGCTCGGCGACGCGGTCGAGCCGCTCGACCGGCACGCGGAGTTCTACGCGGCGTTCGCGGAGGCGTCGGCGGCCGGGCTGTCCGGCCCTGAGCAGGTCGAGTGGACCGGGCGGATCGAGGCCGACTACCAGAACGTGCGGGCCGCCTTCGGGCACGCCGGCGTCGCCACGAAGACCCGGATCTGCCTGGGGCTGTGGCGGTACTGGCGCAACGGCGCCCACATCAACGAGGGCCGGGAGTGGCTGTCGTCGCTGCTGGCGGCGCCGGGCCTGCAGGACGGTGCGGTGGCGCGGCTGCTGCACGCGGCCGCGATCCTGGCCGCGACCCAGGACGAGCACGAGGAGGCGCTGCGCCTGGGCGCGTCGGCGCTGCGGAAGGCGACGGCGGCCGGCGACCGGGCGACCGTCGGGCACGCGCACAACGCGATGGGGATCGCGGCGATCGGCGGCGGCGACCACGCGGCCGCGACCGAGCACTTCGGGCACAGCCTGGCCATCTGGCGGGAGCTGGAGGTGCCGCAGGGGGTGGCCGCGTCGCTGGGCAACCTCAGCAAGGTCGCCCTGTCGCGGGGCGAGATCGCGGAGGCCGAGCGGTACGCCACCGAGTGCCTGGCGCTGGAACGCGCCGCCGGCAACACTCGGGGCATCCAGCTCGCCCTGGAGTGCCTCGGTCAGATCATGCTGGCCCGCGGCGACGTCGCGGCGGCGCGCGAGGCGCTGGACGAGAGCCTCGAGCTGAGCCGGCAGATCGGCGACGCGTTCGGCGCCGCGATGGCCCAGCACCAGCTCGGGCTCGCGGCGCACCTGGAGGGCGACCGGGTGGAGGCGCTGCGGCTGCTGGTGACCGCGCTGGTCACCCGGCACGAGGTCGGCGACCGGCTGGACCTGGCGATTTCCCTGGACGTGGTCGCGGCGCTGGTCGCGGCGGACGACCCGGCGCACGCGGCGCGGCTGATCGGCGCGGCGGACGGGCTGCGGGCCCGGCACCGGCTGGCCGAGCCGCCGGACGCGCAGACGCTGCGCTCGGTCACGCTGCCGCTGCTGCTGGACCACCAGCGGGACCGGGCGGCCGGCCGGGCGGTCAGCATCGAGCACATCGTGGAGGCCCTACAGTCGTCCTATGGTGTCGTTGGCTGACTGGCAACGCCTGTTCCCCGCGGACTCGGCCGCCGGGGCCGACCTGATCGAGCGGTGGTCGCAGCCGCACCGGCGCTATCACACCCTGGAGCACCTGGCCGTCATGCTCGGCGTGATCGACGCGCACGCCGACCTGGCCGACGACGCCGACGCGGTGCGGCTGGCGGCATGGTTCCACGACGCGGTCTACGAGCCGTTCGCGCCCGACAACGAGGAGCGCAGCGCCGGCCTCGCCGCCTCGGTGCTGCCCGGGTTGGGAGTCGCCGCGGACCGGGTGGCCGAGGTCGTGCGGCTGGTGCGGCTGACGGCGGGGCACGCAGTGGCCGCCGGCGACCGCAACGGTGCCCTGCTCGCCGACGCCGATCTGGCCGTCCTCGCGTCGGCGCCGGCCGACTATGCCCGTTATGCGGCGGCGGTACGCGACGAGTATGCGGCCGTGCCGGACGATGCCTTCCGCTCCGGGCGCGCGCAGATCCTCGGCACGTTCCTGAGCCGGCCGGAGCTGTTCCGGGTGGTGCCGGCGCGGGCGGAGTGGACCGCCCGCGCGCACGACAATCTGCGGGCGGAGATCACGACTCTTCTGGATGCTTCGTGACGTTCTGCAGGTAGAGCTGCTCGCCCAGCTTCTCGATGAGCGCGAGCTGGGTCTCCAGGTAGTCGACGTGGCGCTCCTCGTCGGCGAGGATCTCCTCGAAGATGTTCGCGGACGTCACGTCGCCGATCGAGCGCATGTATTCGATGCCGCGGCGCAGCCGGTCCACGGCCTCCATCTCGACCTGCATGTCGCACTTGAACTGCTCCGGGACGGTCTCGCCGATCCGGAGCGCGAAGAGCCGCTGGTAGTTGGGCAGCGCCTCCAGGAACAGGATCCGGTCGGTCAGCACCTCGGCGTGCTTCATCTCGTCGATGGACTCGTGCCGGGTGTATTTGGCCAGGATCGTGTATCCCCAGTTCTCCTGCATCTTGGCGTGCAGGAAGTACTGGTTGATCGCCGTGAGCTCGGCGGTCAGTTGTTCGTTGAGAAATTCAATGACTCGTGCATCCCCCTGCATGTGGGCAGGGTAGCCGCTTTCCTATGCCAAAGCGGGCAATACCGCTGCAGGTACCTCGGCCTCGATGAGGTCGGCCACCCGATCGAGGCAGGTGCCGCAGCCGGCGCCGGCGCCACACTCGTCACCCACGGCGTCCTCGGTGTGTGCCCCGGCCCGGATGACCCGCCGGATCTCGCACTCCCGCACGCGGGCGCAGATGCAGACATACACGATGGTGCTCCTCGCTTAGGCTTACCTAAGCAAGGGTGGCCTAAGTCGGCCGTTGAGACAAGGGTTGAGCAGCTATTTCCCTGCCCTGGATACGACTGTCCAACCGGACAAATGCCGTGGCCGACGCAGCCCGGCAGCTTTCAGGCGGGCCACGATCTCCTTGCCAGTGATGCTGGTGGCGCCCAGCCAGACGGCCGCCTGCACCCGGTCGGCGGGCACGTCGTAGTGATCGCGCTCGAACCCCCGCCGCGGCAGGCCCAGCAGCTCGGCGAACGCGTGCAGCTCCGCCACCGAGACGTCACTGATGAGATGGGCCCAGAGCCGGCCGTGCGCCGGCCACCGCGGCGTGTCGATGTAGAGCACGCCCACTAGCCTGCCAAACATGGATCTCAACACGGATCTCAACACGGGTCTCCTTGAGGAGCTTCGCGCCGCGCTGCCCCACGAGGGCGCCGTGCTCACCGACCCCGACCTGCTGCGATCGTACGAGCACGACGAGGCCGACCTGTGCGCCTACGGCACCCCCGCGGTCGTCGTGCGCCCCCGCACCACGGGTCAGGTCTCGGCCGTGCTGCGCGCGGCGAGCCGCCACCGGGTCCCCGTCATCCCGCAGGGCGCCCGCTCCGGGCTGGCCGGCGGCGCCAACGCCATCGACGGCGCGATCGTGCTGTCCCTGGTCGCCATGAACGAGATCATCGACATCGACCCCGCCAACCGCATCGCCGTCGTCCAGCCGGGCGTCGTCAACGCCCAGCTGCGCCGCGAGGTGGCCGCGAAGGGGCTGTACTACCCGCCGGACCCGGGCTCCTGGGAGCAGTCCACGATCGGCGGCAACGTCTCCACCGACGCGGGCGGCATGTGCTGCGTCAAGTACGGCGTCACCAGCGACCACGTCATCGGCCTGGAGGTCGTGCTGGCCAGCGGGGAGGTCCTCAACTGCGGCCGGCGCACCGCGAAGGGCGTCGCCGGCTACGACCTGACCAGCCTCTTCGTCGGCTCCGAGGGCACCCTCGGCGTGATCACCGAGATCACGGTCAAGCTGCGCCCGGCGCCGCTGTCGTCGCTGACCCTCGTCGCGGTCTTCGACACGCTGCCCGCCGCCGGCGCCGCCGTCGAGTCGATCATCGCCGCCGGCATGCAGCCGAGCATGCTGGAGGTCATCGACCGGGTCACGCTCAGCGCCATCGAGGCGTTCCGGCCGATGGGCCTGCCCACCACCGCCGCGGCACTGCTCATCGCCGCCGTCGACTCCGGCGCCGGGGCGCCGGACGACCTCGCCGCGATCGCCGGCCTCTGCCAGCGGGCGCAGGCCGCCGAGGTCCACGTCGCCACCGACGCCAGCGAGGCCGACGCCCTGCTCGCCGCCCGCCGCCTCGCGCACCCGGCGATGGAACAGTTCGCCACGCAGCTCTTCCCCGCCGGCGGCGGGGTCATGGTCGACGACGTCGCCGTGCCCCGCACCCGCCTCGTCGAGCTGATCGAGGGCATCGAGGGCATCGCCGCCGAGCACGGCACGGTCGTGGCCACCGTCGGGCACGCCGGCGACGGCAACCTGCACCCGATCATCGTCATCGACCGCTCGGACCCGACCAGCCTGGCCCGCGGCCAGAAGGTGTTCGACGCCATCATGTCCCTGGGCCTGTCCCTCGGCGGCACCTCCACCGGCGAGCACGGCGTCGGCCTGCTCAAGCGCGACTGGCTGGCGCGCGAGATCGGCCCCACCGGGCTGAAGGCGCACCGCTCGATCAAGGCCGCGCTGGACCCGGACAACATCCTCAACCCGGGCAAGATCTTCTAGCCGGCCGCCAGCACCCGCAGGTCCTCGACCAGGCCGGCGAAGGCGCTCTCGCGGTCGTCGGCGCGCAGCACCGCCGACGGGTGGATGGTCGCCACCAGCACCGCATCGTCGGCGGCCGCGAACTCCGCCGGCACGGCCAGCCGGCGCCCGTGCTCCTTCGTCACCCGGAAGGCGGGCCCCAGCATCGCCTTGGCCGCCGTCGCGCCCAGCACCACGACCTGCGCCGGGCGGATCCGGTCGAATTCCGCCACCAGCCACGGCCGGCAGGCCACGATCTCGGTCCGGTCCGGCGTCTGGTGGATGCGCCGCTTGCCCGGGGCCGCGGGCCGGTGCTTGAAGTGCTTGACGGCGTTCGTGACGTACATGCTGCCGCGGTCCAGGCCGGCCGCGTCGAACGCCCGGTCCAGCACCTTGCCGGCCGGACCGACGAAGGGCGCGCCGCGCCGGTCCTCGATGTCGCCGGGCTGCTCGCCGACGACGAGGATCCTCGCGTCGCCGGGCCCATCCCCGAAGACCGTCTGGGTCGCGTCGCGGTACAGGTGGCAGCCGTGACACGCCTTCGCCGCGAGCCGTAGCTGTTCCAGGTCGCCCTGCTCCGGCACGTACTCCTGCGCTGTCATACGGGTACTGGTACCCCGCGGGCCCGGGGTTACGTGACGGATGTGCGATCCGACTGGAAGCCGCGCACGTCGGGCACGCCGAGCCGGGCCGCGTCGGCGGTCAGGTCGTCGGGCATGCGCTGCGACTCCTGCTCGGCGGCGACCCGGGCCAGGTAGTGCTCGATCTCCCGGGACCGCGTCGCCGCGTCCCAGCCCAGCACCGCCCCCATGACCTCGGCGGTCTCGGCGGCCGAGGCGGCGCCGCGGTGGTCGGTCTCGAAGGAGATCCGGGTCCGGCGGGTGAGCACGTCCTCCAGGTGCAGCGCGCCCTCGGCGAGGGCCGCGTACGCCACCTCGGCCGCCAGGTACTCCGGGGCGCCGGGCAGCGGGCGGCGCAGCGACGGGTCCAGGGCCAGCACGTCGAAGGCGAGCGAGCCGTACCGCTCCAGCAGGTGCTCCAGGACGCCGACCGAGATCCCGTGCCGGCGGGCGAGGTCGGCGCGGTTGGTCCACAGCGCGTGGTAGCCGTCGGCGCCGAGCAGCGGCAGGTCGGCGGTGCGGGACGCCGGGACCAGCCCGCCGTGCCGGCGCAGGCCGCCGAGGCGGTGCGCGACCCGGTCGATGACGTCGGCCGCCATCACCCGGTAGGTCGTGTACTTACCGCCCGCGATCAGCATCAGCCCCAGCATCGGCTCGACCACGGCATGGGTGCGCGACAGGGCCGAGGTCTGCTCGTCGCGGCTGTGCGGCTGCCGCTGGCGGGCCTCGCGCGACAGCAGCGGGCGCAGCCCGGCGTAGACGCCCTCGATGTCCTCCGTGGACAGCGGCCGGTCCAGCACCGCGTTGACCTGGCCCAGCAGGTAGGAGATGTCGGTCGCCGACGCCGCCGGGTGCCCGCGGTCGAGGTGCCAGTCGGTGTCGGTGGTGCCGATGATCCAGTGCCCGCCCCACGGGATGACGAACAGCACCGAGGTCTGGGTGCGCAGGATCAGCCCGGCCTCGCCAGTGATCGCGGAGCGGGGCACCACCACGTGGACGCCCTTGCTCGCGCGCACCTGCAGGCCCGCCGACTCGCGCGGGCCGGCACCGGACAGCAGGCCGGCGATGTCGTCCATCCACACGCCGGTGGCGGCCACCACCGTGCGGGCGTGCACCTCGAACTCCTCGCGGGACTCCAGGTCGCGCACCCGCACCCCGGTGACCTCGCGCGCGTCGCGCAGCAGCCCGACGGCTCGGGCGCTGGGCACGACCGCCGCGCCGAGGCTGGCGGCGGTGCGGGCCAGGGTCGCGACCAGCCGGGCGTCGTCGACCTGGCCGTCGAAGTACTGGATGGCGCCGCTGATCGCGTCCTCGCGCAGCGACGGGAACCGCCGGTGGGTCTCGGCACGGGACAGGTGCCGGTGCAGCGGCATCCCGCGGGGCGCGGACCCGCGCAGCTGGGCGGCGGTGGCGAACGCGTCGTAGAGGCCGACGCCGGCGCCGTAGTAGGCGCGCTGCCAGACGCGCTGCGCGACGCCGGTCAGACCGCGGTGCGCGGGCAACGGCACCAGGATCGGCACCGGCCGGACCAGGTGCGGCGCGAGGCGGGTGGCGAGCAGGCCGCGCTCCTGCAGGGCCTCGGCGACCAGGCCGAACTCGAGCTGCTCGAGATACCGCAGGCCGCCGTGGATCAGCTTCGAGGACCGGCTGGACGTGCCGGAGGCCAGGTCACGGGCCTCGACGAGGGCGACGGACAGCCCGCGGGACGCGGCGTCGACGGCCGCACCGGCGCCGGTGACGCCGCCGCCGATGATCAGGACGTCGAAGCGCTCGCGGCGCAGCCTGGCGACGTCCTGCGCACGGCGGGCCGGCGACAGGCGGCTGGCCTCGAAACGGGACGTGGAGGGTTCACGGCGCACACCATTACCGTAGCCGCGCCCGTCACGAGTTGGTGTGGGATGAGGCCGTGGGGGAATCAGACCAGCGTGTCCATCACCGAACGTATCGTCAGCGCGCCGGCCGACCAGGTCTACTCCGTCCTCGCCGACGGGTGGTCCTACAGCGACTGGGTCGTCGGCACCGCCCATATCCGTGACGTCGATGCGTCGTGGCCCGAACCCGGCACGCGGCTGCATCACAAGGCCGGCCCCTGGCCCGTGTCGGTCAAGGACCGCAGCGAGTCACTGGCGTGTGAGCAGGACCGGATGCTGCTGCTCAAGGTGCACCTGTGGCCGTTCGGCGCGGGCCAGGTCCGCTTCACGCTCGACCCGCTCGACGACCAGGCGACCCGGGTGACGATGCAGGAGCAGTTCACCGACGGGCCGCTCGTCGGGGTGCGCAACAAGGTCGGCGACGTCCTGCTGCACTACCGCAACGCCGAGGCGCTGAGCCGCCTGGCGGACCTGGCGGAGCGGCGGGCTCAGTCCCTGCCGTAGACGGCGCGCATCGCCTTTCCGACACCGGCCGCGTAGACGTCACCGAGCAGCGGCCGGTGCCGGGCCAGCGCGGCGCGGGCCGCGTTGGCGCCGGGGGAGCCGTGCACCCCGCCGCCCGGGTGGGCGCTGGAGCTGGCCAGGTACAGCCGGTCGATCGGCGTGTCGGCCCGCCCGAGGTTCGTCACCGGCCGCCAGAACAGCTGCTGGTACGCCGCCGCCGTGCCGCCGTTGATCGCCCCGTCGACCAGGCTCGGGTTCTCCGCGGCCAGCTCGGCGGGGCCGCTGACGTGCTTGGCGAGGACGAGGTCGGCGAAGCCCGGGGCGTGCCGGCGCATCGCGTCCTCGACCCGGGCGACCTGCGTGCGCACCATCTCCGCGTCGACCTCGCCGGGGCGCACGGGTCGGGGCAGGTGGGTGTACGCCCACAGCGACTCGGTGCCGGCCGGCGAGCGGGTCGGGTCCGAGGTGGTCATCTGGCCGACGAGCAGGAAAGGGTCCTGCGGCGCCCGGCCGACGGCCAGGTCGGCGGCGTAGCGCTGCGGGTCGGCGCCGAGGTGGATGGTCCCGGCACCGGCGACCTCCGGCGAGATCCACGGGGCCTTGCCCGACAGCGCCCAGTCGATCTTCAGCGTGGCGTTGTCCCAGCGGAAGCCCTCCAGGTCACGCAGCAGCCGGGCGGGCAGATGATCCTTCAGGACCAGGCTCTGGTACAGGGTGGGCGCCGGCACATCGGCGAGCACGGCCCGGCGGGCCCGGACGAGGCCGCCGCCGACGCACCCGACGCCCAGGGCCCGCCCGCCGCCGACGATCACCCGCTCGACCATCGCACCGGTGCGGATCTGGCCGTGGCCCGTCGCCGCCAACCGGCGGACCAGGGCGTCGGTCAGCTGCTGGGCGCCGCCGACGGGCACCGGGAAGCCGTACTGCTGGCCGAGCATCGCCAGCAGCCAGCCGAACCCGCCGCTGGCCGAGTCGTCCGGGGTGAGGTCGGTGTGCAGGGCCAGGCCGGTGAGCAGCAGCCGGGCGCCGTCGCCGCGGAAGAGCTCCTCGCCGAGGACCCGCGCCGGGACCAGGAACCTGCGGCCGAGCCGCAGCGCCTCGCCCAGGCCCGCGTGCGCGGCCAGCCTGATCCCCGAACGGACCGGCGGGAACGGGGTGAGCAGCGACGGGATCAGGTCCGCGGAGAGCCGGCGCCATTGGGCGTACACCTGCCGCCAACGCTCCCCGTCGCCGGGTGCGAACCGGTCCAGCGACTCGGCCGTGAGGTCCAGCTCGCGGCTGAGCACCGCGGCACGGCCGTCCGGGAACAGGTGCGCGACGACCTCCGGCGCGTGCGTCCACCGCAGGCCGTGCGCCTCCAGGTCGAGCGCGCGCAGCGGCGGCGAGGCGGCGCTGAGCGGGTAGAACGCGCTGCACAGGTCGTTGAGGAACCCGGGCGCGGTGATCTGCGCCGAGCGCACGGCGCCGCCCACGTGGTCGGTGCCCTCCAGCACGACGACGTCCCAACCCGCGTCGGCGAGCATGTTGGCGGCGACGAGCCCGTTGTGCCCGCCGCCGATGACCACCGCGTCCACTGCTTCCGTCATACCCCACACTTTGCCCCCGCAGGTCATCCGAAACTGTCACACCCGGGTCGTAGAGTGCCGCCATGACGAGGTCACGGGGGTGGGCGCTGGGATTGACCATCGTCCTCGGCCTTTGGGCGGTGGCGGTCACCATCGGCGTCCATGCCGGCGCCTGGCTGGTCGGCGAGGCCGTGCAGGCCCTGGGGTCGACCGCCCCGCGGTGGTTCTGGCCCGTCGCGGGCTGGCTTGCCGCCGTCCTCGTCGCGGGGCCCGCCATGCTGCTGGCGTGGCTGTCGCCGGTGCCGTTCGCGCGCACCGCCGGCCGGCAGTGGGCGCTCACCGCGCTGCTCGGCGGCCTGCTCGGCACCGCGCGGTTCGTCCCCGACACCTATCACGAGGTCTATCTGGCGCTGCTCGCCCTGCTGGCCGCGGCGGCGGCGCTGGTGCACCGCGCCGTGCGGGGCCGGGCGGAGCGCGCCGACCGCTGGCTGCTGTGGCTGGCGCTGGCGGCCGGGCTGGTCGCGCTGCTGCCGTGGCTGTGGGTCGGCGCGTTCGGCGGGCTGGTGGAGACGGTGGCCGCGCTGCTCGCCGCGGTGGCGGTGGCCTGGCTTGCGGCGCGGCCGGCCACGGCGCTCACCGCGCTCGGCGCGTCGCCGCGCAGCACCTGGGGTGGCACGGCGCTCGGCGGCCTGACCGCCGGGGTCGGCCTGCTCACCCTGGTCGCCGGCGTCGGCGAGCCGGCGGTGCAGCTGTTCGCCCTGGTCGCGATCCCGCCGCTGGCGTTCCCGCTGGCCGCGCTGGCGCGCCGGGGCCGCCCGGCGGTGCCGGCCCTGCTGGCGCCCGCCCTGTTCGGGCCGCTCGCGCTGATCGACCCCGACGAGACGACGCTGCTGCTGGGCCTGCGTGACGTCGCCTTCTGGGCCGTCATCGGCGCCGTGGCGAGCCTGATCCTGGTGCTGCTGGCCGGCGCGGCCCTCGTGCCGGCGACCGGCCGCGTCCGGTGGCTGCCCCGGTTCGCCGCCCTGACCGCGGCCGTCGTCGCGGCCGCCGGCGTGCTCGTCGCCACCGCCCTCGGCCAGCCGGGCCTGCACGGCGAGCGCCTCTTCGTGATCATGAAGGAGCAGGCCGACCTGAGCGGGCTGCGCGACGTGCCCGACCGCACCACCCGCATCCGGCAGACCTATGAGCGGCTGGTCGGCACCGCCGAACGCTCGCAGGCCCCACTGCGCGCGGCGCTGCGCGCCAAGCGCCTGGACTTCACCCCGTTCTACCTGGTCAACGGCGTTGAGGTGCACGCTGGCCCGCTCGCCCGGCAGTGGCTGGAGGGCCGCTCCGACGTCGACCGGGTCCTGCTCAACCCGCAGCTGCGGCCGCTGCCCGTCACCCCGGGACCGGCGCACGACGGATCGTCCGTCGCGCCGGCCACCCCGCCGTGGAACGTGACGCTCATCAAGGCCGACCAGGTCTGGTCCGAGTTCACCACCGGCCGCGGCATCGTCGTGGGCAGCTCCGACTCCGGCGTCGACGGCAACCACCCCGCGCTGCGCAGCTCGTTCCGCGGCTCGGACGACTCGTGGCTCGACCCGTTCGGCCACACCAGGGTCCCGTTCGACCCCAACGGCCACGGCACCCACACCCTGGCCACCGCGGTCGGCGTGGGCGTCGGCGTGGCCCCCGGCGCGCAATGGATCGCCTGTGCCAACCTGCCGCGCAACCTGGGCAGCATGTCCGCCTACCTGGACTGCCTGCAGTTCATGCTGGCCCCTTACCCGGCGGGCGCCGACCCGCTGCACGCCGGCGAGCCCCAGCGCGCCCCGCACGTGCTCACCAACTCGTGGGGCTGCCCGAAGCTGGAGGGCTGCGACACCCGCTCCCTGCAGCAGGCCGTCGACGCCTTCTCCGCCGCCGGCATCTTCTTCGTCGCCGCCGCCGGCAACACGGGCCCCGACTGCGCCACCGTCACCGACCCGCCGGCCAACTATCCAGCCACCTTCACCATCGGCGCCGTCACCAGGACCGCCCAGGTCGCCTCCTTCTCCAGCCGCGGCCCCACCCCCGCCGGCCTGCCCAAGCCCGACCTCATGGCCCCCGGCGCCGCCATCGTCTCCGCCCTGCCCGGCGGCGGCTATGGCGCCCTGAGCGGCACCTCCATGGCCACTCCCCACGTGGCGGGCGTGGTCGCCCTGATGTGGGCGGCCAACCCGGCCCTCATCGGCCACATCGAGCAGACCCGCACCCTGATGCTGCGCACCACCCAACCCGTCGACGCCACCACCTCCCCGTGCGGCCAGGCCGACACAGCGGGCGCCGGCTTGGTCGACGCCCTGTCCGCCGTTCGCGCCGCCACGGCCGCCACCCAAACCCCCACCCCTTGACGCTCTGTCTGTGGTTGTGCCGCCCTCCGCCGCGATCCAGCCAGGCAAATCTGACCCGGGCCGCCCGCCCGTTCCCCTTCGCCGCGATCCAGCCGGGCAGACCCGCTCCGACCCGTCTGTCGTCCCTTCGCCGCGAGCCGCGATCCAGCCAGACCCGCACCGCAGCCGCACGTCGTCACCCTCTGCGCCCGACCGGACCGACCGGCATCTTGTCGCCGCACAACCGCAACCGCCGCGACCAGGACCACCTTCGGTGGGCGTTCGGCATCTCGCCCTGCGGGCAGGACGCGATGCCGGGGCCGCCGACGTTCATCGGCGCCTTCGCCACCGAGCCCCGTTCCCCGGCTCCGGCGAACCCGGCGGCGGCCTCCAGCTCACCCCGCTCATCTCCGCCCGCCGTCGTCGCGGGTGCACGTCAGGCGCACCGGCATCCGGGCGGGCCGAGCCGCCCGTCGTCACCATCGTCGGGGCCGGCGCTCCACACGCCTGTCCGCCGGCTTGGTTGTCCTCGCTTCGGGCCGGCGCTCGGTCGCGCCTCCCGCCGCGGCGCCGGCTCGGCGACCCGTCGACCGCCATCCCGGGCAACCAGCACAGCACCCCATCGACCTGCTCAATTCCACCGGCCACCCCAGCGAGGCGCGTCAGCCGGCTCGCCGACACAACCGCCTGGTGCTCTGATCACGGACGTTCACGGTGTTGGTCAGGCCGCGCGGTCCAGGCCGGGGCGGAGTGGTTGGAGCCGGTGGCGGTGAACCTGCGCAAGGGTCCGAAGTGCGCTTCGGTCGGGCTGGCCGTCGGGCCGACCGTCGGGCTGGCCGTCGGGCTGGCCGTCGGGCTGGCCGTCGGGCTGGCCGTCGGGCTGGCCGTCGGGCTGGCCGTCGGGCTGGCCCAGGATGAGTGCGCCGGGGGCGGCGAGTGGCCAGTCCCGTACCGGCCGCGACCGGCTCACTGGTGATCTTGCCTGGTTGATCGAAGTCGTGTCGTGGTCGCCCGGACGGCCAGGGCGCGACTTGGATCACCACAGCGATCCGGCCGGCAGGGCGGCGACCACCGGCCAGGATGAGTGCGCCGGGCGCGGCGAGTGGCCGGGCGCAGCGAGTGGCCGGGGCGCGGCGAGTGGCCGATCCCATACCGGCCGCGACCAGCTCACAGGTGATCTCGCCTGATTGATCGAAGTCGTGTCGTGGTCGCCCGGACGGCCAGGGCGCGACTTGGATCACCACGGTGGTCCGGCCGGCGGGGCGGCGACCACCGGCCAGGATGAGTGCGCCGGGCGCGGCGAGTGGCCGGGCGCAGCGAGTGGCCGGGCGCGGCGAGTGGCCGATCCCGTACCGGCCGCGACCAGCTCACAGGTGATCTCGCCTGGTTGATCGAAGTCGTGCCGTGGTCGCCCGGACGGCCAGGGCGCGACTTGGATCACCACGGTGGTCCGGCCGGCGGGGCGGCGGCCACCGGGATGCCGCACGCACGCACGTGAGGCTGCCGCGCGCAGCGCAGACACTGCCAGCGCGGCAGCGAGCATGGAGGGCTCCAGGCGGGCACCCCCGGGCCGGCTGAGGCCCGCCCCACCAGCGCGGAGGGGAGTTTCTCGCCGCACCCGTACAGCGGAGGGGCCACACCCGGGGAGCGCCAGTGGTCACAGCCCTAGGCGCTTCGGGTGGCTCCCCGGGGCGGGCCACCACCGCAGCCGGCAGGGCTGGTCAAGAGGGGGCCGGGCGGCCGGATCAGGCCCGGCTAACAGTTAGGTAGGTTTACTGAATGATCGTTGACGGGGTGGATGAGTGGGCGGTGGTCCGGCTGTGCGGGCGGGCGTTGGATCTGCCGGAGGATGCCGGGGAGGCGGAGGCGCTGGTGCGGCGGCTCGCGGCGCCGCCGGTCGACCGGGTCACGGTGCGGCTCGCGGTGCTGGACCACGACGGGTCGGCGGCGGGGGTGGTGCTCGGGTCGATCAGTGACGCCGACCCGCTGCTGGGGCACGTCGAGCTGATCGCGGTCCACCCCGACCGGCGGCGGGAAGGCATCGGCACGGCGTTGCTGGCGGCGGCGGAGCGGCGGCTGGCGGATCTCGGGGTGCAGCGGGTGCGGATCGGGGGGAACCCGCCGTGCTACGCCTGGCCGGGGATCGACGTCAGGTACACGCCGGCGGTGTGCCTGGCGCAGCGGGCCGGGTACGAACGCAGCAACACCGCCTGGAACATGACCGCCGACCTGAGCGTGGTCAGTCCGTCGGCGCAGGCGGACGAGGAGCGGCTGGACGGCGCCGGGGTGAAGGTGATGCGGGCCGGGGCCGACACGCCCGGCTGGGTGCGGGGCATCTGGGGTGACGGCTGGGCCTGGGAGGTCGGGCAGTCGCTCGACCGGGACGGCGCCGGCTGCTGGGTGGCGGTGCGGGACGGCGAGATCCTGGGGTTCGCGGCGTACGGCGCCAACCGCCCCTCCTGGTTCGGCCCGATGGGCACCGCGCCGGCGGCGGAGGGGCTCGGGGTCGGGCGGGTCCTGCTGCGGCGGTGCCTCGCGGACCAGCTCGCCGGCGGGCACCGGACGGCGCAGATCGGCTGGGCGGGCCCCGTGGCGTTCTACTCCAAGACGGTCGGCGCGCGGGTCGAGCGGGTCTTCTGGATCTACACGAAGCAGCTGTAGGACCAACGCATGAAGGGCAGGATGTGGGTTCGCCACGATCCTGCCCCGCACACGTCGCACCGGCGCCCAGTGATCCCCCGTCGCGCCACGGGCGACCGGTGCCGTCTCAAAAGCGGCACGAGGCCGCGAACTGTTACCCGCGAAAGGCCTCAGCGGTCGGGCTGGTTGCCGCGCTTGTCCTGCATCGTGGTCTGCTCCTGCTGGAGCTTCTTCGCCTGCATCGTGGCCGTGTTCGCGGTCGCCGGCTTGCCCGCGATGTCCGCGTCCGGCGTGATGGTCATGTCGTCGGCAAGGTCCGGGTCCATGTAGCCGAGGTCGTCCTCGCTGCGGTGCATGCCGCGGCTGTCGAAGTTGCTGTTCTTCTCTGACTTACCCATGGCTTCCCCCTCGTGTAGGCCGCTCCCACCATATGAGGACCCTTCACGTGATGCCGGCAAAATCCGCATTTCGTTCCTACAGTCGGTGGGATGAGCAGTGCGATACCCGTCATCGACGGCCACAATGACCTGCCCTGGCGGCTGCGGATGCGGGCCGAGGCGGCCGACGTCGCCGAGCACGCCGAGGGGCTGCACACCGACCTGCCCCGGCTGCACGAAGGCGGCGTGCGGGCGCAGTTCTGGTCGGTGTACGTGCCCTGCGGCGGCCCCCAGCCCGAGGCGACCGTGAAGGTGCTGGAGCAGATCGACCTGGTACGGCGGCTGGTCGAGGCGCACCCGGACCAGCTGGCGCTCGCGACCACCGCCGGGGAGGTCGAGCGGATCGCCGGCAGCGGGCGGATCGCGTCGCTGCTGGGTGCCGAGGGCGGGCACTGCCTGGACGACTCGCTCGGTGTGCTGCGCAGCCTGTACCGGCTGGGCGTGCGGTACCTCACCCTCACCCACGGCAGGAACACCGCCTGGGCGGACAGCGCCACCGACGAGCCGGCGGTCGGCGGGCTGTCGCCGTTCGGCGTGGAGGTGGTGCGCGAGCTCAACCGGCTGGGCATGATGGCCGACCTGTCGCACGTCGCACCCTCGACGATGCACGCGGCGCTGGACGTGTCGACGGCGCCGGCGTTCTTCTCGCACTCCTCGGCGCGGGCGCTGTGCGACCATCCGCGCAACGTGCCCGACGACGTCCTGACCCGCGTGCGCGACACCGGCGGGGTGGTGATGGTGACGTTCGTGCCGTTCTTCCTCAACGAGGCCTGCCGGCAGTGGGGCGACGAGCTGTACCGGGTGGAGGACGCCATCCCGGCCGAGTTCGGCTCGGCGGAGTTCGAGCGGCAGCAGCGGGAGTGGATCGCCGCCAACCCGTGCCCGCCGTCGAGCGTCCGGGACGTCGCCGACCACGTGGAGCACGTCCGCGACGTCGCCGGGATCGGCGCGGTCGGCATCGGCGGCGACTTCGACGGCACGGAGGTACTGCCGGAGGGCCTGCCCGACGTGTCGGCGTATCCGGCGCTGTTCGACGAGCTGCGCGGCCGCCGCTGGTCCGACGCCGACCTGCGCAAGCTTGGCTGGGACAACACCCTGCGCGTCCTGCGCGACACCTGCGGCTGACGAAGCCCCGGACAGCAAAGCTGACGAAGCCCCGGACGGCAAAAACCCCCGGACGGCAAGAGCCCCGGACAGCAAGACTGACGAAGCCCCGGACGGCAAAAGCCCCCGGAGGACAAGAGCCCCCGGACGGCAAGAAGGGCAGGCCCGGCAGGGCCTGCCCTTCTGACGTGGAACCGGACTTAGAAGTCCATGTCGCCGCCGCCGGGCGCACCCGCCGGCGCCGGGGTCTTCTCCGGCTTGTCCGCCACCACGGCCTCGGTGGTGAGGAAGAGCGCCGCGATGGAGGCGGCGTTCTGCAGGGCGGAGCGGGTGACCTTGGCGGGGTCGATGATGCCCTCGCCGAGCAGG